>JAIXUW010000292.1 GCA_027483355.1 Alphaproteobacteria bacterium | reverse complement strand
GGCGTTGTTTTATTCTGAATTCGCCTGATTTTCTCCTACATACATATACATATATACACTCTCTCAACATGTCCACTCGCTACGCTGCCGAAGAAATGTTCAGCACAGACCCCAAGGTCGCGCAAATCGAACGCCTCTCGCGTTTCCGAATGGATCCAGAATCCGCTGCTATGCTACTTATACATTTTTCGCGAAATAACCCATTGTACCCTCATCGAACAATTTTTATGAGCACATCGTCGCGAAGCGCAGGGTTCGGAAGCACGCCACCAAACACTTCCGACCCGAGCCAAGCAAGGTCGGCGTGATTTTTGTCTCTCCTCCAACACTAAATTGTTCACAAGCACTTATATGTACAAAATGTAAATAATACTGAGATTTTATGTCACATGTGAGGGTTCTTGAAACAAAAAAACCGATAGACGCTGTTCTTTTTTAACGCCAGAACGCCCACCATTCCTTTCTCGCTGCCGGGATCGCCTTGAACCTGTCGGCATTGCTGATATTGTCCAAATTATACAGATTAGGGTTGTACGCGTCGCCCGGCACGATTTCATCGTCGCTTTGCCGCTTGCGGCAGCAGGTACACTTTTGCACTAAGCCAGTTAGCACGGGCTCTTTTCTTACAACCAAGTAGACGGTGCATAGAACGCTTGCAACGAGGGCAGCGAGTAGAAAATAGTTGGTGATATCACGCACTTGCTCGATGGGAGCATAGCTCCATGGCGCGTTATTCATGGCCTTGAACAATGTCTCGATTTCAAATTAAGAAGCGCGCAAATGTGTCGATGTTTGATTAACTGGTAAATAAGGGGTTTTTTGAATACTGCGTGACCCCCTCAAACTTGGCCTCCTCGGTCCTGCGTTTGCAGCATATTACATTTTCACTTTGCCTTACCAAGCAACATGGCTGTTGTGATTCAACAAACTGATGATCAGGGGCGTGTGTTCTCCGAGGAACATCCAGAGGTGAGAGCCCGTAAGCCGGTCGTGGATTTGTTTGAGTACATCAAGTTTATAACTCAAAAGGCATTCTACTTTCACTTGAACAAGGATAAATGGGCCGTCACGTGGGGCACCGACGAGAACGAGGAGTGGAAACTTGGCTCAGACATTAACCCGCTGGTGGAAGCCACACTGAACGAAGACAAAGATATTGATCAGATACGCAGAGAAGCTATATTCGATCTTGAAAGATTTTTCGGGTCGACTGCGCGCGCGCATCCGATCAGAGTGCATGTCTGGATGCACCGAGTTGCACACATGCCAGAAAACGCAGTCAACCTCTATATGCGCGTGTCGCAGTAAACGCATTTGTATATAAACTTTGAGCGATGTGAAGAAAAAGGCAGGGGAAATGCTAGAACGCCGCTAAAAAAAACGAATACCTTTGTTTGTCATAAATAAAAAACATTGTGCAATCCCTACAATTTGCACCTAAATCAGCACCAACGCACATATCTTCTAGCCGCGGATAAGTGCACCATGGCAGACACTGAAGAGCTCGAAACGTTTCTGCGACAGCCCAGCTATCTTTATGAAGGTGACGTCAAGGATTTCAAGCGCCGCGACTGGACCAGAACAAATTTGCTCGCCGCATTGACCCGCAAGGCGTTTGTGGCCAAAACGGTAGAGCTAGAACCTGCCGTTGTTCCCGCGACGGCACCTCGCGAAATCGACGCCGCTTATTTGAGATTGAGTCAACTATCGGACCGTCCGAAAGAATTGATAGCCAAAATGCGCGAGATGCTCGCCTCGGGTGCAAGCAGCTATCACGGCGACTTTAGCTACCGTCGGTTAATTCCTGCCATGCAAAAGGGAAAAGACGCCGCCATGGTAAATGTGAGAAAACGCGATCAACGTATTTTGGAAAAGTCGGCCCCGGACATGGCACTCATCGCCGCCTCCAACAATGCCGTAAATGCGCTTATCAAGCTCGGACACGCCGAGCACTTTGCCGAACGTATGTTTCCCAAGTACATGCGGCCTTGTGCGATTCATGCATGCAAACCAGATTCGAGGAACTTGAGCACGCTCTCAGACTACGAATCCGAGTGCTATACACTGGCGATGGCTCTCTGCGAATGGAAGCATCCCTTTGCCATGCTCCAGTTTCTGGCATGTGACGATTTTAGAATATCGGATATGCCTGCGACGATAACGCTCTCCGGCCGACGCAACGGGCCCATTGAGTTTGCTGTGATCATGGCCGCCGAAGGGTTCAACACGGACGTTGCCGAAGGTGGGGCGACTACTCGCAAAATGGTTCGACACGTGCAAGAAGTGAGTCGACTGGTGGCGCGACATGCTCCTTTCGACTTGGCCGTGATGGGATTCGTCGAGTCCGTGCAACAACTCACTCGGCAGATCACGTTAACTGCCATTGAGATTATCAATTGCATTGTTCGAATGGTCGTTGCCGAAAAGGACAAGTCCAGTCTCAAGTTTATCAATTTAGACACCAAGCGCTCTGGGCGATTCACAGTGAACCCCGATATTCTTCTTTCTGCGGAAATGCCACCTATTTATTACCAAACTGTGGATCCCTTGTTCGAGAATTTAACACGGGCGTGGGAGGACAACTTGATTCACTTGGAAACGCTTAAAATGACGCTATTGCGAGAATACGGCTTTGAAAAACTGTCATTCGGCACAGAAATCGGATCTTACGAGCGTATGTATCAAAAATACGCGCTCTCGCACTGGAGCATGTGCACCAACCGCGCGTTTGACGACATCGCGCCTGCGCCGCGAATGATGGATCTCATGCACGAAAAGGTGTATCCTGCCAAGTTTGAAGAGTTCTATTTTGCACTGTTGACCGTTCCATTTCCCAGTAGAGGAAAAATGAGCGAGACGGATCGCAAAACGCTTCAGGCGAGACTACAGAGGGAGCCAACGAATAGAGCGTTAGCTGTATATGTGTGATAAATGCATAAAAAGGTCATATTGGTGAAAATGGGAGGAAAAGGGTAGGAATGCGACTCAGTGGAATGCAAAGATTTCATTCGCTAGTAGAGCAGCGTCTCATTATCCTTATCGTTTTAAACATCATTGTCGCATAAAAATGGTACGTACCTGCTGCGCGGAGTATGAGCGGCTTGGGACAACAAGCACTGAAAACGCAAAAAGGGGTGTCGCGTGTAACAAGGATATTTTTATATTTACATATATCTTTTGCATTTAGTCAGGCCTCTAACCCTAAACCACTGCAATTCCGATTGCGTGCTAGAGATCTCATGGAGAGAACCATGCTTAAACCTGGCGATTGGAAGTGCGCCCAATGCAGTGCCCACAATCCTTGCTTGAAGTTTCTTTAACTCGTCGGCCATTTTTTGGGGTAAAGCGACTGAAAAAGTTTTTGTGCCGCTTGAGACTCAAAGAATAGCGGGTGAGGGGGGGGGGGGGGGGGCAGGAACGGAAAGCGTACAAAGTTTCGTACTTTCGCAAAGCCGTTTGTTTTTTTCGAGTCTCAATTGGCCCATGATGTCCATCACATCTAAATGTCAAAGCAGTTATTTGGCTCAAATTCGCCAAGCATACGAGCTTTTGTACGGGCCATTTGAACGATATTCTACCGTTGAAACGGTGAATTTGAAGAACGATATGTTCAGAATATATATAAGACCCGTGCACAATGAATTGCGGGAACTGCGGCTTCGGTTCAGCTCTCCTGAGGACGAAAACATGCTGATAAAACTGTCCTGGCTGATTATGCATGCCGCTCTTTCGCAATTGGTAGCAACGGCGCTTCTTTGTTCTACGACGCATGGAAAGTTTGATTTATTCGTCGACATGAACGACGACGGAGACGATCACACGAACAAAGGCGCGTGCGTGTTGGATATAACATCAAAGTCAATGCGAAAATGTATGGATAGCATCGTTTTTCATATTGCGAAACCGTATCAACTTCGTTTCATTTATGACGCCGAGAAAAACTTTATTTTCACCTCAAAGTCGATTATTGTCAACGCGTACAAGGATCCGACGTATATTGTGGACAAAGTATTGGACGATGAATATGGCGACATTCGAAGCGACTACGTGCCTTTGCTAGAACAAGAGAAAGCTGCGAGAGAACAATCCCAGAAGAACAAGGCCAAGTCCGGTGTTTGAATTGTTTTTTCTACATGTACAAATCATATCCGAGATGTTACATTATATGCAATGCCCACTATTATGTTGAGAAAATTCTGAAGGGGTGGGTACTCTTGGGCGACAGCGACGCATGTCCGGGCGATAACAACAAGGGATTTCATGGCAACGTCGCCGGCTATGAACACAAAGCATCGCGCTGCTGATAATAATGGCCCTTGATCACGTGCAGCAAGAATGCAATCCATTTCAGATACATTGGGGAACTTGACGCTCAGCAAGTAGAACCCAAATGTGCCAGAGACGACAACGAGCACGAATCCGAATAAGAAGATGAATGTCCATTTGAATATTGATAATAGTAGCTCGCAAAGAGTCATTTTCTGTGATGTGAAATAAAAATAGAACGGGAACACTGCGAAGGGGAAAGGGCGGGTTTTTGTTCTGTTCTTTTTTCCCCTGTGCACTCTCATCGTCCCGCAAAACCACTTTGGATCAATCGGACTCCAATTTCTTTTATTAAAGAATATTATGCACGAATTCGTAGTAGAATTTACCGTCGTGACTACGGGCCAGGTTTGCCCGCCTCACTTGGAACGTCTTCCAGACTCTGTGGAGCCCGCTCTCCTTCAGCGCATGCGTGATTTTGTGGAAGAGCGTGTTCGAAGGGCGTTTTTTGATGGCTGCCCTCGAACTCTTGCACGTTTGAAAGAATTGAACATAAGCGCCACGAACGCGAAGAGTCCCTCTTTTAAAGTCGCTCTATGCTTCAGCGCTTCCTCGACTCCCGGCGTTCTATTCGAACCCTTGATGCTTCGAAGCTACAATAATCGGCTAAAAATTGTGCGTGCGAAGAACTGGACAACAATCGTGGATCATGTCGTCGAGCCTGCGTTTTTGGACCGCAATCCGCCCCTTTACGGTTTTTCCATCACTTACGAACCACATACATGCTCTACTGTAATTTGTTCACTTCCTGACGCCAAATGCGGCATCTTTTACGCTACGGTGGCTCTGTTCGGCGCGCCTGCAAACGCCACAACGATTGTCGTGGACGACGAGATTGAGTACAACGAGTACGCGGAATCTGTGGATATTACTACGGAACATGGTGTTTTGAAAAAGACCGATCTTTCCGTGTATTCGCATCGCGTTAACGAGCTGTGCGACCAGGTGGAGCGCCATGTGAGATCATGGCATCCTAACCCTGAATCTATTATCTGCGTGCTGCCTCCTTCAGGATCTCATTTTGAGAACACACTTTTTGTGTACGTCGCGGGCGAGTTTGGAGGCGGGTTTTCCGTATCGTGCTATCGTCCTCACAATGGACGCGGTTATGCTACTATGTGTTATCAAGAATTGCGCAAATTTCCAGACGCTCTCGCCCCGTTTTCGTGCGACAATTCGGACCAGACGGATCCCGGAAACGAGTCCTACATTATTCAGTCGGGTTCTGTAATGTACAAATTGTTTGTTCCTCAGATCCTAAAATAAATGCAAAGGTTGATTGCGACGCCGAATACGCGACATGTGTTTATTTACGCTTAAGAGTTGAACAAGAATGCAAAGAGAGAGGCTGCTCACTCGCGGCCCTTCTTATCAACAAGGCACATATGCTTCTAAATTGCAGCGCGACTCAAACGCAATAGAGATGAAAAAAATGGGCACCAAACAAGAGGAGGAGGAGGATGACGCTTCGGATATGCCGCTCAATAACAAGCAAAGAGTGCAGCTTTACGACCAAAGAGTCTCTGCGATACAATACACCATTTCAGTATACGGCCTCTACGTTGTTATGCTGTTGATTATTATCGCATCGCTGGTGGTTTGGGGTCTTACCACATTCGGGTATTATGTGGTAGAACAAACGCAAGTCGTGATTGCGGCCGTCGCGTTCATACTTCCACTCTTCATCTTTGCACTGCTTCATCTGATCAAGTATATGAAATTTTTAGGCGTCGCGAATGCGATAGGCTACGCCGTCATTGCTATATTTCTAGCACTATATGGCTTGGATAATATTTTGAACACGATCATCGCAGCCGCGGAAATAGCGTCCACTGTTACAAAATATGACACTACTGTCTATTTAACGACTGCTGTATTCGAAATCATTCTATTGGCATTCACAGTAGCGACTATTTACATGTTGATTACTATTGTGTATAAACTGAACGAAGAGGAAAAGGAGCAAGCCAAATTGACTTTGTCCAAGTAGCGTTATTTTTTTCAATACTGTAAATGTACATTATAATGGAAACTATTGCGCAGCGTCTGGCGCCGGAAATATATACTTGCCCATGTGTTTAGCGTACTGAGCGGCTTCGGGGGTGACAAAGTTTTCACTTGTCAAACCCTCTAGTCTCGCCAGTATATCTTGAAAGTTTTGAACGCATAATCTCATATAATCTTTCGGTAGTCGTATCCAATCGACGAAATTCTGGAAATGTGTGATCATGTAGTCTAGCCGAAAGTCCGGCTTCCCACTGACCGACATAGCGCCCTCGATAATGTGATTTGGAATCATAAAACTGCCGTATTTGACTTCCATGAGTTCATCGGGAACTTGGGGCATGCAGTAGACTCGGTGGAGCCCGTCCGCAAATTTAGTCTGCCTTTCGCGGAATCCGGCCGGCGTCGTGCACCGTTCTATGACTCCGTTCACGCTAAGCGTTTTCATTCTTGCCGCGATATACTCGCGCAGGCCCAGTAAAAAATCTAGCAGTTTCCCCTTTTGCGTTTCGTCGTCTGACGCTTGGGCAGCGGCAAATGCGTTCAATTGAATCATTCCAAATTCCGAAATGCCTGTCATGTAGATACACGCTTGAAAATCGTGCAAAAATGCCATGAGGGGCATGCTGAGAATACAAGAGTACATATCGGCTGCGCTCTTGGGAGATTTCACCATTTCATCCCATTGGACGGTCAACATAGTCGCCTTTTTCATGGCCTCGGTCATTTCCTTTTTGCAGTGAAGCCATGGGTTGGGACTAGTCCGGAACGCGCTCCATGCAGTTGCGTATAGAGAACAGAGTTCCATGTAGATTTTATCCATTTGCGATCCTCGCAGTAGTTCTTTTAGCGACACGCTCTTGACATTCATGAGAAGCGTGGCACATTTTAGACTGATTTCCCTGATTTTGTCGCTACACTTTGCGACTTTTTCCGTTCCACACTTTAGAATCAAGTGCATGCATGCGCACAATACATTATGATAGCACACGAATTCTAGTTCAATTCGGTCATCGATTTGAATGACTTTTCTCGTCGAAGGTGTAGACCAGAAGCGTGCATGCTCCAAAAACAAAGAAGCCGTGATTCCGGACGATTCCTGTATTGCATTACGAAGGATTAGTCGATCAAATGCGTCCAACATGAGCTCCCCTGTTTTGGGTTCCATGGGGTTGCAAGCAAAGCATAGCGCGGCCTGCGTCACGTATTCAAACATCTTTTTCACATCTGAAGTGTCCACGTGTTTGGACGCGCTTTGGAACAAGTATTCGGCCTCTCCTCGCGCCGGGTTGCGCACGGGAACGAATATCGGTAGAACCGTGCGCGTGATAGACTGCGCGTAAATCGGAATAGGATGGATATACGACATTTATTCTTTTTTTCAGTCAAGAGTTCAATTCTCGTTATCCATGAACTGGCTGCAAAAACACGCACGAGTTTAATATTATCGCTCGCTTCCAGATTCTCACAGAAGAGGAAAACTCGGACCCAGACCTTTAATAGGGAGTGAAGACATTGAGTTCTTTGAGCCCTTGTAAATGTTACATAAACAGAAAATTTACAAAAAATGACCTTAATAGTCAGACTCGTTGTCAGAATCCATAGAATAAATCGAGTACGAAGAGCTGCTGCTACTGCTGGCTGCATCCTCGTTGCCGTCTTCGACCTCGATCAGTTTCTTGTCCGAATCGACCGAGAAAAGCATCCTTTTCAAAATGTCTCCGTCCTCCTCTCTCATGCATGCGCGCAAAAAATCGACGTCGTTTTTGACAACGCGGCACGAATCTTTCCACCACGCAGCCATGCTGCTTTCAATGTAGTCAAGTCTCTCTGAAACTTCGGCCGAATATTCATTGCTGTATTCGGCTTTCAATTCTTGAAACTTTGAGTACACACAGCGCATTGCGACGGGGCAGATGTCGTAATTGGTAAACGCTGGCATCTCCGCATTTCTTGGAGCGGATAACATGACAGAAAGAATCTTTCCGGCCAAATGCGTCGCGTGCTCTGCCGACATATTTCCACGGACAATCTCGCGTAGCAAACATATCACCTTGGTAATGTTGTACAGCCCATTGTCCAAAACAGCATCCCAGACTTCCACGGGTTGCTTGTGCATATCTTCAGGGTGCACGCAAAGTTTGATTTTCGCCTTCTCAAGCTTGTGCACATTGGCGATAATGCCAGGCAGGCACTTGGGCCCGTGAGAATAAACAACCGTGTGCTGCAAAAAGATTTTTCGCTTTTTCGTCTTCACGGCGGGCTCGGTGATTTGACGGCACCAACACCTTTCGAGTTGCGCGTGTAAACTGAGCGGGCGACGAGAAAGAACGCATTTATATTCCGTGTCAATCTTCTTGCATTTCCTGACCAATGCATGTAATGTGGAAGGCTTTGAAGCAAACGGGCAGCTGAAAGGTAGGTACATAACCCGTATTGACCTTCCAGGTTTGTTAAAAATTGGAGCAGTGGGTTCCGTTGTAGGCATCGCCGGCTGGTAAACACGCGAGACTGAAAATGCATTGAATCTATCGAAAAGTCGATGCAAACTCAGGTTGCCGTTGTAGTGAAAGGCCCACTTTTCAAACAGTTTCCAGTCAACACTCAACTCAGACTCCATAAGAGGTGCAAAAATTTGAAGTAATTTGCTCGTACAATATGTCGGAATATCGTCCCAGGTCATCTTGTATGTAGAGTGCGAAACCTTGAAAACGGAGACGCGAGAAATGGGAATCGCGACAAGGGCTCGCATGACGTCATTCCACGATTCAAATCGCGTGACATCAAGCACTCTAATGTAATCCACGGGTATCAGTGCCAAACCGTTTTTGCATGTAGAGAGGACCTTTCCGAGACGGTCCAGAGGAATGTAGTCAAATATAATCGCCACAATTTCGCTAGGAACGCCCATGCGTGACAGGATAGACTCGGGGAGAGATGGGTCCATAGTGTGTAGATGAATTTACGGGGCGCGAGACTGAAAAACGTTTGCAGGGAGCCACGCGAAGAAAACACCAAAGTCCCCTGTTTTTGTCCTGTATGCAAAAATTTCTTGCCGCTCAAATTATACAAAATTCTATTGAACATATTTACATTCTTTCCATGGTGTAATTTATCAATCTAATGTCGGTGTTGCCGGTCGGAGTCAAATTTTGGTTCAGTTGCAGACTCAAGGCTTGGTCGATTGCTAGATTTAGTGTACTAACGTTTCCTGTCCCAGAATACGTCGTTGTTCCTCCTGCATTCACTGTCATAAACCACGTGCAAGTTACAGTCGTGGATGAAACATAATAGCAGAAGGTTTCGGTTTGTACAAATCCAGCTCCGAACGTGCTGGATGCAGGAAAAACGCCGAGAGTTATGCCACCCGATCCAACAAGAGCGACCAAGACAACACTGGACGTAGCAGAATTGGCCATGTTTGTCAATTGCCACGCCGACTGCAGCCTAAAGTACGCCCCGGCACGGTTCATCAATCCAGCGGGCATTGTACTAGAGCCCGCTGTCGACCCACATACAACTGCAGTGTTACCCGGCGTGTTGCGCGTGATTTGCTGCCCGTTGAAACATCCATACGGAATATCGACAACCGTAGGGCGAATGCCTAATGGAAATTGCACGCGAGGCGTTGTGCCCGGTGCCAATACCATGTAATTTGTCGGCGTGTTTGAAATCCAACCCTCCAAAAATATTTGATCTGTAGTCGATCTCTGGTCGGCTCCGAATCTCCATCTTCTCTTTGCGGTATTGTCGGCAAATTCAGTGCCGCTGAACCCTCCATTAAAAGCAAGATACATGAGTCCCGGGGCTTGCAAGAGAGACTGTATTCGAACATTTGACGCTCCTGCTCCCACAACGTTGTTCCAAACTCGCAAACTGTTATCTGGAGCTCCCACTGTTCGGAAAGTGAAATCCGCCGTTGACGAGGACGCGTCGATGCTTCCCACTTGAATGAGCGATTTTGTGCTCATGTCGATACTGGCACCGGCCGGGTTCAAAACGAGATTGTTGGCCGAAGTTGTAAGCGAGACACCCGATGCCAGAGTCACTGTGGAAGTCGTAACGCTAAGTCGCGGAACTGAATTTACGGAAAACGCATGCGAATCTCCAATTGTAGGCACGTTATATGTCAGACTGCTTGGACTTGTCAATATCGGCGTGGAAACACTTGCAATATCCGTCAGTAATTTTGTGTTAAACGTCACGCTTGCGCCTCCGGGGTTGATTGACAAGATTCCTGGCGATGTAATTGTAGTCGCTGTGAGTGTAGGAGTCGCAATCCCAGTGGGAGACAATGTCGTCGTTCCGCCCAAATCCATATTTACATTGACGAATAAAGTCCCGCCCGTAGCAGAGAGATAGTCCACAGTGGTCACTCCGTCAAAACTTTGTAGCGTGAAAGCGCCGCCGCCTCCGAGAAGAACACCAACACTGGGCGCTCCTGTTATACCTTGAGTGCCAATATTGGTCGCGCCTATGATATTCTTACCCGTCACTCTGATATTAGAACCAGCAGGGAGGATGGAAATGTCACCGAGTGCGCTGACGATTCTAGACAGACTGAGCGTGTTAATATTGGTCACGTTTTTAGAGTTGAAATTCACGTTTGAGCCTGCGGGGTTCAGCGATAGATCTCCTGAAAGCGTGTTTACAAGTGGAGTGGTTACCGAATTCGCGGCGAATAGCGTAGGAGAAGAGAAGGGTACAGACGAGGCCATAGTCAAACTGCTCAGTGGGTCAAACGACAACAGCAAGTACTCGGCCACGCCTTGCCTAGCTCTGATTTGAAACTGGTCGAACCCAATTGTCTGGTCGGCTTCGATAAAGTACCGAAACTTTGAATTGTCTACGACACTGCCATCCGCGGCTGGGCCGTTGAAAATGATTGCAGTGTTTCCCGGCTGCGAGTTGCTGGCCTGGATTACAATGCGACTGTTTCCGTTGCCGCTAGCGCCCTGGAATAGCAACCTATTTGCGCCAGTGCCTCTGATTATGGTCTGGTCAGTCCCTAAATTCAGCTGAAAATCCGTGGAAGTCGACGTGTTCAACGTTGCCAAGTCGATTATCGCTTTGTTATTCAATGTGACGGCGGTACCTCCTGGATTAAGTGACAGATTTCCAGTGGATCGTACGGTAGGCGTAAGTACTTCTGATGCCGATATCCCGTTGGGCGCAATCACTCCAGGGTACGCAGCAGGCTGTACTAAAATGTGTGTTGATTCAGTGGGTGAAAACGAACGGAGACTCCAATTGTCATCCGTAGGACTTTGATCCACGATCATTTGGTAACTGTATTTGGTAGTGTCGTATCGCTGAATACCCGCGTTCCAGTATCCGTTCCATGCCAATACGGACCATCCCTGACGGGGGCCCAGCGAATTGAAGATTTGCAAATCAATGTTTCCTGAGCCTGTGCCGTTTCGGATTCCGTTTGTCCATCTGAACCGACTGGCGGACGTTGAAGTCAAAAACACTTCGGATACTCCAGGAGTGTTCAGCTGCAAAATTCCAGCCACAGTCAATGTTCCGCTTGGAGGCGCGATCGCGTTTGCTGTAATAGACCCAAATGCGCCGACTGTTGCGGAGACAGTCCCGCTGAATGTTCCCGAGGCTGCGGTCAACGCGTTGACATTTTCCAGATTTTTGTTGTTCAACGTGACTGCTACCAGAGGATTGATCGAGATGTTTCCAAGGGAGTCAATGATTGGCACTCTTATTTGAGGCATAGAACTCTGTCGCAATTGCAGAAATGTGCTGTCTGCCGGAGCATATCTCAGCAGAGGAAGCGCGCTTACTCCCACTTGGTACAACAGTCCCACGTCGCTAATAGATCCAGATTGATCGCTGTACAAGGTGAATGTTGCCTTTGAAGGGTTGAGCGGCGGGCCGCCACCAGGCCGTCTTCCGTTAAAATCAATGTAGGAATATCCAGGTGCGCTACTATCGTCTGCAGACATTGTGATGACGTTGTCCGTCGATTCTCCTCGTAAAATCAGTTTGTTTTCTCCTACGCCCTGTATAGTCATCACTCCGGAATCCGGGAACACGTTTAGAGTGCCGTTAATCGTGTCAGTGACCACGGAATCAAACGTTCCCGTTGTGGCCGTCACAGGCCCGTTGAAAGTACCAGAGGCGGCGCTTACGGCTCCGCTAAAGTTTCCTGAAGCGGCGTTCACAGCTCCGCTGAAACTTCCGGATGTAGCATCCACGGCTCCGCTGAAATTTCCGGATGTAGCGTCCACGGCACCGCTGAACTCAGTTTTCGCAGCCAGCACGGTCAATGTACTTGACAAACTTTCAATTCTTGAGGTCGAAGCAATCGGCGCGGTCACAGGGCCAGTAAAAGAAGTGTTTGCCGCCAAAATGACAAGTGTGGGCGCTGTCGATTCAATCGTCGCCGTTGCCACACTTTGGGCTCTTAGTGCGCCTGAAAACGTAGTATTCGCTGCCGTGACCTGAAGAACACCTCCAGGCGTGGATATGGCACTTGTGATAATAGATTGAGCGAATAAATCCAAAATCCGATCCATGGTACCGTTGGGGAACGCGCGGACTGTAGTCCCGGCTAAATTTCGACTTGTTGCATAGGTGGCGATGGAAAAAGTGTCCACTGCGACACTGGGTCCAAACATGTTACCGAATATAGTAGAATTCGGATTGGAAATGTTCTGGATCAATGTGAAAAAGCTCACCCATTGGCCGTTTACGAATAGAAAAATGTCCTCGGCGTACAAGCTAGACACGCCCGTGACAGTTCCGTTGGGGAAGATTTTCATAGAAGAGCCCTTTGACGAATAGCGATCGCCGTTAGAATTCACAAGAACCGTATTGTCGTCGATGGGTCCGACAGGCGCTTTCAGCGTCCCGATAGGTTCTCCTGCAACCGTTCCTCCGGATTCAATGTCCAATCTAAAAACGCGAATAGTTCCATTGGGGAACACCAATGCCATAGTCGGATAAAGCTCGTACTGACCAGAGGCATTGTTAAGCGCGGCGAGTACGCTCGCGGACGGTATCAGTTCGCCCGTAGGCCGTCTCATAAAGATCTGAGACACGTTTTCACCGTTTACAAACACAGATTGAGCTTGTAGAGATTGAATTCCGGAAATAGAATTCGACGCGTTGATCAGCACTTGGGAGGCCTTCACTTTTCCGTTCGAGCCGTCTGATACGACCACAGCGTTCGAGAGCTCGGGTCCAACAAAGCTAGCGTTTCCAAATCCGACTGCTGTCCCGTTTACGGTGACCGAATTGGCCGTTATAGTCTGAGCGTTCACGGTTTGCACTTCAACGACATTCACACCGCTCAACGAACCAGCGCCAACAACGGATATGTTAGTGCTGATTATCTCATTCCCATTCACAATCGTAATCAGTTTGAGAGGCGAGATTCCGGCGCTAACAGTGGCATTTCCCGTTCCTACTCTGGACCCGTTCACAAATATTTCTGTTGCTTGTACGGTTTGAGCGGACACAACGCCAATGTTTTCAAGAGAATTCGCGCCTACGAGCGTGATATTTGAAGGGCCAACCGTTGAATTTGATAAATACACGGGCAGCTTGAACGGAGTAGCGCCCGTGATTGTGGAAAGATTTCCGAAACCTGTCCCGAGCCTCGTGCCGTTTACAAATATGTTCATCGCGTCAATAGTCTCAAATTGTGATTGTCCTCGAGCATTTAAGCCCAATGTCGTCACATTTTGAGCGTTGACAGTTTGGAAATTCGCTGTCCCGTTTGCATTAATCGCATTCGCAACTGCGAGAGAGTCGATCAAGATTACTCCGCCTGGCTGACTTGAAATGCCCAAAGCCGTCGAAATTTGTTTTGAATCCGTCGACGGGAAGACTGCAAACTTTCCTGAGAGCGACGGCCCGCTTGTGGCGAGAGAAAACACGTCTCCTCGCTTCACTCCGCCCTCATAAAACCCTTGACTCGAATAAATACTAGTCACGTTTGTAAAAACGCCGTTATCGTCCACGAAATAAGGGGCTTCGTCAATGTAGACACCGTCCGAAGAGGACCATCGAACTCCCTTGCCTGGAGTCGACGAAATGGGGCCGATAACAGAGCCTCCCAAGTCTATTGATCCGTTTCCAATAGTAACCAATCTATTGTTAATGTAGAGTTTTTGGAAATACCCAGTGTTGGAAGCAAGTGTTCCGTTCTCAGTGAGCGTGGCCCTGAGTGTGCCTCCGAGCACTGAAGAGTTTGACGCCGACCGGAATAAAAGAGCGCCCGAGGGGACATTATCAAACGCCCCGTTATAAGCAACAACGTAGACGATTGAGATGACCGATACGGCAAACGCTGTTGCGGCAACAGTCGCGCCCACTAAACTGAGGCCCCTCCAACCTGCGGAAAACGCGGCCTTTTCGCCCGCTGATGCGGCATTTTGTCCGACAGTCGAAAGTAATTGTAATGGAGCTGTCGGCGGGTATTCTGTAAGAGGAGTCGATTCAAGCGGGGTCTCTGGCTCCGGAGCGGTAAGATACGGCTTGTATCTACCTCCCGTGGCCATTCGTTATATCTTTTGGCTCACTTTGGCAGGTCTAATACAAAAAAAAACCGCGCGCGCACAGAAAGAGTATAATCCAATTGATGCTCCCCTTTTTCACGACCAACGAAACGTGCTCGTTTTAACTTCATTTTTAATTTTACACACGGCACTCTTGAAAAAAAAATTTTGCGCCACACCTACTCTGTTTTGAGATTAGCAAATCGTTTGGATTTGGGAAAGTGCCTTGCCACGTAGATCCAGGCCTCGAACAATTCGGGCGCCATGGACTGCATGATCTGGATCGTACGCTCGCATACGAGGACTAGGAATAGAGTGACACCCAGATTGCCTAGCAATTGATAAATGTAAGTTCGTCCGTTTACGAATTCAGAATAGCAATACCAGAACAGAAGAATCACAAGCCCTGTTGCGTGCTTGTACTGAAGCGATCTTGTTTCTTTCCACGTATAGTACAAATCCAAGGCTCCGTAAGAGAATCCCGTGATCATGTAGACATCGGGAAACCCGTAAACATTGATACTCTCCCAGATAATCGTGTTGTCCTTTTGACACGTTCTACAGGACAATGCGTGTTCTTCGCCGAATGGACGTTTGGAATTTATCACCCATTGAAGCAGGAAGACGACCGCCCAGAATATCCAAGTCACGGCAGTGTTCACAGTGGTGCGAGTACTTGACTGATTCACTATGCTTTGAACCGTGCGAAGCACCGACGAGCCCAAGTAGAATATTTGCAAGAAAATGCCGGCCTGAGATCCGAGACCAATGTACAATTCTTGAATGGGCGTCAGGTACTGACTGTTTGAACAGACGCAAAAGACTGACATTTTTTTCGACTATGCCAGACGGGAGACGGAGGAGAAATTCGAAGCTTTTTCACAAGTAATTTTAATATTCTCTATCTATATCTATATCTAATGATACACGCCGCCAAAAAAAACCGCCTAGAACCCTTGTACTGGCTCATCGTAGATGAATCGGTTGTCCAAAACCGAGCCCGATACAGTGATCGGGTCGACTTCCATCGCCATATGATGTGTGTCAATACCGTAGCGCGCATACAAGTCGCTGATTGGCGATTCTACTTGCCCAGCGGTTTCGAATTCTTCGTGTGGCGATGGCCAGCTTTCAGCCATGCCGGCGGACGGTGCCGTATCCATGGCATCCGAATTTGTCTCTTCAATCAAAATGTTTTCTGCCGCGTCGACGTTTTCTTGCGGCTCTAAATCATGCTCTTGAGGATGCACGAGCGCGATTTCAGGATGCTGAGCATATTTGTCGTTGAATTCGTTGATTTGTTGCATGTTTGGCAATTCACTAAAGCCTGGTACGCATTCCGTGGCGTTGCACCCCTCAGGTTTCGATTTGCACGAGCAATACGTGTAACAGACGGGAGGGTAGTCTCCCATTTTGGAAATGCCGCGCATCAGCGTATCAATACTCAAAGAATTGTAGCCATACTGAAGAATGCGGTACAGGATTCTAAAATGTACGTAGATTCCATCTGGATCTCTCGTCTTATTCTTTTCCTGCTGAAAGCAAGCATGGCCTACCAAGTAAATCTTGCGACGCTTATCTCCTGCAACTGGATCCGCGGTGGCTTCTGGAGCGTATTTGCTCAGAAAGATATCCAAAAACGCAGTGCTTTGCCGCGTGAACGCCGATCCGTTTCCAGGCGCAGCGGTGCAGTCGGCACAGTTGTGAAAGTTGAACTTTGTCACCTTGCCAGTAGGTTCGCCGATTTTGAAATCAGCCAAAAACTCTTTGATGCTTCCAGATCCAGACGACGTCCACGCTTTCTTATTCGCGTCGCCGACAGACTTGCAAACGCTAATCTCCTTGCGCTGTTGAATGGCGTCAAGACACAGCACTGACTGATAAATCGTCTGCATGCTGGCAGCGTATATGCGGCAGGATTCGTCGCCAATGAAAAAACTATCGGGGTCGGATCTGACATCAGAAATTTGGCAAGTGTCAGTGGGCGAACTTCCGAAAAAGTAGACCCTCTTTCGTTTGCTGATTCCAGAACCCCACATGGGTATTGTTGGAGTACGCGTCGAAGAGGGCGTCATTTTACGGCGTTTGGCCGATTCGGCGGCAACGATAAATGAAGTGGAAGAGCCTGAAGACGGAGACGACGGAGTCATCTCCTTGCGTTTTCTGGGACGTCCGCCGTTCGACTTCTTAGGCGGTTTGGCGGTGAGAACTTGGCCGCTCTCGCTTGAAACCGAGGATATAGAGGCCGGGATCTCAAATGTTACATTCTTGGGATTGGATATAGGCCTTTTCGGTGCAACGGGACCGACAGATTCACTAGGAGCCGAGACAGGTTCAATTGCAGCGACAGCAGCAGCGATAGCAGCTGCCGCGGGACTCGCCAAACTTACCGGAAAAGTGTCAGAAGTTGAAGCAGCGCCCAAACCCGGCACGGAATTCAACAACGCGTCTGAATTTGTCATTTGACATAGTCAGTTATTGTTATATGTAAAAACAGAAAAAATATCAGAGCGTACCCAGGTTTGAGACAAGATCACTGAGTGGCTGCGCATCATACGCGCGCGCAATATCCAAATTTTCTTCATAATTAGCAAGTTCCGTCAACCGACTCAATTGTCGTGTCATGTTGGATGAAATGGGCGGCGGCGCAAGCTCACTGGCACGAGTCTTAGTTACCGCACAGTCGTCGGTGGCAGCGTCGGAAAAACGCCTCTCCATCTCCTTTGTCGCTGTTGTCGCAATATAAGCATCCACTTTCTTGCACATGCGTGACATGGTCACTGCGATTTTTCCAAACTCTTTTAGGATAACCGCGTTCTGTTGCACTAGCGCAGCCAGCAAACGTTGCGTTTTCTCGCTCGCGGACATTGGATTCTCCATTCTTCAAATGAAAATGAGGTTCACAAGATATATGGACGCATACAAATGTGAAAATTGCACTTAAGATACTTGAAGAACGGCGCAGGCGCGCAACATTAGTAGGTGGGGGCGAGCGGCGCCTTAACGCGCCTTTTGGGTTTTTTTTTCTGGGCGACCGCGGACAAAAACGCTCGGTTCGCGCTCTCCGCCCCGACATTTTTGCTCCAACCAATTGTATACTGTTACATGTATTTTTATGTAGTAAAAGAAATTATCCCCGGAAATGTGTGACGTTGCCTAGGCCCGAAAAGTTTTCCCAATCGCAACGACCTCGTTTGGGTTAGTTTTGGCCCAATCGCAATCGATTTTCCCCAAACACATTTTTTATTGATCTATACAATATGAATATGACTAAAAAAATGGTTTCGGTTCTTAAATCGCCCGGCGTAGATTCGACCCCAAAGTCGCATGAAATCGACCTGGCACCGATACAATGCGTTGGCGGATGCAATTATATTCAGATTAGTCAACAGTATACAAAATCAGATGTTCTGAGAATTTGTCCTGAAAGAAAAACGATAGAGGAACCCGCAACGTCCTAACGACGTTCGTACTTTTTCGCCCGGGAGGGTACACCCGGACGGGTCCCACCGCAAAAAAGTTTCCAGTCATCGTGAGACCGCTTGTTGGGTCGTTGCACTTGCCTCTATCGTTTATCCCGCCAATCAAATTCATTTTGATTTTCAACATGAAAGTTATGGACGGAATTGAGTATAATATCATTTGCCGATGCATTTGGTCGCGTGTAGAATTATCCGTGCATCTCGCCGTATTTAAGACCTCTGATTGATTTGTAAATTCCTAACTAGATATGTGAAAGTGTATATGAATTTTTGCGCGGATCAAAAAAATGGTATAGCGCCGAACGACGCTTTTGCATGCTAGCACCAAGATTGTATAGCGCGGATTTGAATAAAACCAGCGAGTTTGTATTTCAAACGTGTATTCTTATATATTGTGCTAATAAACATGTGGTAAAATCACGCGGCGTGAAGAAGCTGAGTAATTCAAAGTCTGCCGCACAAAACGCATTGTGCTTACGGTCCTTTGCATCCAACCCGCGGTATTTGTTATTATATCTGTGCACCTAATTTGCGCGCATGATTTAAGACATGTCTCTATAAAACTGCGAATCGCCTGCGGGCAAAAAGTTTTTACGATCGCAACGAGGTCGTTGCGACGCTCCCGACTTTTCTCCCCACAGCAAATTTTACGCGCCCGGACGTGTATATATTTGCTATGTATATGGTTTATCAAACACATTTTTACATGATAGAACAAAAAATACGCGCGAGAGCGAGTCGCCCCAGAGTCGAACCCGAGTCGAGCCAGAGTCGAGGCCGAGTCCACCTACCTGAGTAGGTGGCGAGCTAAAAATAGAACGCGGTCCCGGGTCGGACTTGACTCTCGCCTTCTTTTTTTTTAGCTTTCGGAGTATACAAATAAATAATCACATGTGATGCGAATGATTGCATTTACAGGAAACCACACAAAAGAAGCGAGGCTAATCGCAATGGAGGACGATTACGAATCGAACTCTGGCTACGAATCGCCTACAAAAAAGCGCAAAGTAACGCCGCAAGTTCAATACATTGCGTTTGAACCACTTCCGTTTACTGGATTTGAAAAGCCTACTGAGATCTTGCTTGACGAACCAAACCAAGGTCGTTTGTATTTGTCCAATGCAACTATTGCTTCTGAAGAAGCTCTTAAAACATTTAGCGAGCTTGGAATTACCCATATTATTTCATTGGCCGACCCAGTAAAAGAGACTGGCAGAGAATTAGCGCTACATGATTACAACATAGAGGACGACTTTGAATTCAACAAAGAAAAGTTCAAAACGTCGGCCAGTACAATCGACCGGCTTTTGCGGGAAAAATACACTGTTTTGATACACTGCAGAGAAGGAATGTCGCGATCAGTGTCCAACATTGTATATTTTTTGGTCAAGTACAGAAATCACAGTCTGTCGCAGGCGCTGCGACTTTTAAACTCGTCCGGAGTTTCAGCGGAAAAGATCGGCTTGCATTTTCGAATTTATCTCGATAACATGGCTTGGAATAAAATGGAAATTGAAGGAAGACGGCCGCGATCGCCACCACGCAGCCCTCGCAGAAATTCTTCAGCTCCGCTAACGTGGTTTGTTCCCGACAACGGTTCGACTACACGGAACGGACTTGAAACGGTGAATTTGTAGTATATAATGTATAGTAGGAGTCAAAGACGACATATAAAAGTAACGCCGACGTCGCACCTTCCTTTTTGGGAAAGAGTCACACATAAAAAGCAAAATTTTACATTTCAATTGTACATTTATAAATGGATTCCAAACGCATTTTTACGTATTTCACGTCTGGGTGCCGGCTTTTTAAAGAAGTTGGCGGGCTGGGCGGACACGTTTCCGGAAGATTCCGCGGCGAGTATAAACATAACTCCGCTGTGCTGCCGTTGCGCGGTCGATTGTTGCAAACGAGATATCACAAATGAAAATTCTTGTTGATTCGCTTTTAAAAACGCGGTTACCTTGGTTCCGGGCACTAATAGATTTTGCCGGACTTCCTGTGCCACTCTGGGTTCATACGATTTGGGGATAGTGTAATATATCTCCATTTCGTTGGTGTTGGAAGTCATTTCCAAACTTTTGGGCGCAAAGTTGGCAGCAGATAAACCTGTGTACCATTTTCCGAGCTCCGTCGTGTCCGACTCCGCCCAATGCAAAGATAGTTGAATGTCTTGTTCGGAGAACCCCAAAATATCAGATTTGACGAATGCGACCGCTTTTGCCTTTCCGAATCGATGTATCACGGTCGAGCGAGTTGGGACACTGAGCGTCACAGCCGTTGCAGGGTTATGTTTTGCGCGCTTAGATGTATTTTTGAGATTTGGATTTGGTTCGAATATATTGTCCAAAAGGTCAAAAGTACCCGATGCAATATACGGCAGCGGTCTTTTCTTTCGTGGTTTGCTCTCTTCTAAATCCATATTTTGCAGAAACGTTTTAGACTTAATATTGAGAATGTATTTGTCGTATTATTATGGATTTATTGTTTGTTAAATATAAACGGCAAGGGAATTTCAAGAGCTGCGTTGCGCTGCGGTGCGTCGCGCTGCGCTGCGGTGGGTTGCGGTGCGTCGCGTTGCGTTGCGCTGCGCTGCGGTCCTTTGCGCGCTGGTGCGCCGCGTTGCGTCGCGCTGCGTTACGTTGCGTTATTTCGCGTATTTATGTGAATCAATTCTAAAAATAATCGGCCAGCACATGGAAACTCCGATTTTCGGCCGCAGAGCTCGCGCGTTCACAAAGCACCCCCAAAAGGAAAGTTTTTTTCACTTGAACTGTGCTCTTCGTGGTTTGCCAGTGCAAAAAATCGCAAGATTGACTTTATAGAACAAAAATGTCTTCTCCCAGTAGCGACAATTGGCAAGGAAGAATGATTGAACAACTGCAGAGAGAAGTGAGAGCGCTTGAACAAAAAAAGTCCAGAACGTCGAGCGACGCCGAACGCAAGCTAATCGATTATCGAATCCGCAATTTGTATGATCGCATGGCCGTATTGGAGGTCACTCATTGATCTTTTCTGTATTATTGTACACATAAATCGGCGTTCATTCCTGTGTAAAAAGGCCCGGCCACGGTCCATCCTTGTGCCTTCAAATATTCAGCGTATCCGCCCGATGAGACAGACTCCATTCTGACGCATTTAATCACGTCGCTATGAGAGAGTAAAACATCGCGGCAAGCCTGTGTGAACTCGCCCTTGGTGTGGGACACTCCCGTGTCCATTTCCACGGCTTTGATAATGAGCATACTTCTCTGTTTCCACCATTTCAGTTGAACAGTGCCCTTGCGGTTCTTGTGCTTGAACTTGAGCGTTTCTGTTGTGTTTCCGGACAAACTCTCGTTCTGCCATCGGCAGACGTAGTTCCATAGTAGAGTGTCCATTCTAACGCTTGTTTTCAAAACAATAGAAAAAAATGTAAATGCGTGTTGCGAGTGATGAACGACAAATAAACAACGTTCGGAAATGCAAAGACAGCTTGCGGACTCGAACCAATGACCTCCCCGTACACAAATCGTGTTTTTTTGACATCTGTGGTCCATGCGGTATGTCAGTCGTTTAAAACACAAAACAGCAAAGTAAACCAAATGTCAAGAGTAGATCCGCCTTACGATCAAACCAATCCACGACATTCGTGCCACGCAATGGTACAAAAGGACCCAGTTACTGAAATGCCTGCTGAGCCCGTGGCAATGTGCAAACTCTGTCAAAACTATGTTTACTTCCCTGTTATTCACTTGGAATCAAACGGAGGATATTGCACAATGTGCGCTATACGCCGAGGCGGTTATGAATCAAAGCGAGGTAAAACTACTCCTCGTAGAACTAGCGCTTCTGTTCAACCTAACGCCGATAGAAAAATCAAGATTCCGTTTCACACGTGTAATGACATTGACCCAAAAAAGAATCGCCCGCGGTGTCGATGCGAGAGTTCCGTCGAATGGATTGTGATGAGATGCGATCCGCGATCTACATGGCGGTTTTGGCCTGTCACTATCGAAGGTCGTCTGTCGATGGGCATACCCGCCTTTTCGGTCGATACATGGCGTCCGGAGCACACCGAGCTGCTGAGAAAAACCTTCAAAGCGAGCGGCAAGTTCACAGATTCGTGCTTTGTAAAAGTAGTTTCAAACGTTGATTTTGTGAAAACTCAAATGCAACATTCGGACGATCCTATTCTGTTTATCGCGGCTCTTAAAAAATGCGCGCGCGTGCGTGACACACGTACACAAGAGATTGTACATTGACTGTAATAAACAAACAAAGGGGGAAAAGGATAAAAAGACCACGACAGCTGCTGGGGTCGAACCAGCGACCTCCCCATACGCGCGTGATGAAGCACTATCCCACCTGAGCTAAGCCGTCCGCAATGCCAGCGGGTGGAATCGAACCATCGTCGCCTGAGCCACAACCAGGTATTCTACCAATTGAACCACGCCGGCATTTTCGAGCACATAAGAGTTTATTGTTAGTGTTTAGAGAGACCGCTTGCACTAAACGTTGGAGACGATATATACATGGCAAAGTGCGCGGGGACTTGTATGTTTGCATTAAGGTAGAGTTGAGCAATGTCGTTGCCATCCATTGTTTTGGTTTCCACAGTTCCGTCTTGGAAGACAATTTTAACCGAATGTAGGCACGGAAAAGTTGAACGGCACAGTTCACTGGGTATGATTTGGGCTACTTTTCTCGGTTCCATGTTTCACGCGGCGAAAAATAAGCGACTGGGTCGAACAAGAACTCTAGTGCCGCGTCATCCACTCGAAAAACTGTGGGGTGTCTGTAAATCGTTTATTTCACAACTTTGTCTTCGTCACACACTTCGCGTGCAAAATCCATCTCGTAAATACACAGACCCATTTCCAGCACACCTCTTGATACTAACATGGCAAACGGCGCGAGAAAAGCGAGGGCAGCATAGCCGCCGACTCTGTTTTCTGTCGCGTTACTGTACATGTTGTCCAACACGACTGTGGTGGCAAAGTTTGCAAGCGAAGAGAGTGAGATTGTGAATAACACCCACGTCCACATGAAAAAGAATCGGGTGACTGCAAAATGGTCCACTCTGCGCGGATGAACGCAGGATTTGGGACACCAGCTCTCTCGCTGGAGCTCCCTCTCGTGCTTCTCCCAACAACCGTTCATAAGGTAGAACACCCACACGCCAAAGATAACGCCGAGCATGATATTCACTGCGAAATGAGCCATGAATATAGTCCACAAGTCCAAGCGAAGCAAAAAGTGCGCCAGAAGCGGCGCAGCGTACGGCAGACCCAGTTGCAAGACTGGTATGATGAAAATGGGCGCATACGAGCACACGTATGATAGATTGATAAAGAATATGGACAATTGGCGTAGCATTTTAGACAAAACTTGAGAACTGACTCTATTGAGAGGCGCGAAACTGACCACTTTTTTTTCACTTGCCAGTTTAGGGGGACAGCGGTTGCATCTTCCGCATTTTATCAAAAGTGAGCTACATCGTTTACAAAATGATCGGGAATCGTCAGGTTTGCGTTCTTGAAGGCCAAAGCGACATCAGCGGCGTCCATGCGCTTTTTCTCTCTGCGACCGTCGGCAAAAACCATTTCAACAACATGCTGGCACGGCTTTGTTTTTAAGCACATGTTACCAACGACGATGCCCACAATTTTTGGCGCTTTCTCCGTCTGATCCACTTCTTTCATTTCCTTGAGATAATTTTCGAGAGCAGCCTCTGTGTTTTCGGGCAAAGTAGGAAACATGCCCTCTTTGCACTTGAACGATCCAGAGAAAACTTGCTTCAACGCGGATTCGAGCCAAAGATTTGTGCCTCGAAGACCAGCGACGACAGCGTGCGCCCACGCAAAGTATCCTTGAATACGAGATTTAGACCATAAAGCAGGAGACTCGATCTGAAGGGATTGAAGATTGTGCAGCTTGTCGGCGAGCTTTACGAGCTTGGCCTCGGTCGACATATGAGGAGCATGTGAGATCTGAAGTCTCTTGCGTTCGTCTTTGGGCAGACTCTTGTCGTCGGTAACCTGTGTGGGATTTGTAAGAAACAAGGGCCTGAAAACGAGCCGTTCTTAGCGTTCTTGGCAACGCCAAACTCAAAGTACGTACTTCCCGCACAATTTTGGCCACTTTCTCGCCAAACTTGGACTGCAATTCTTGAAATGTAGTGTCCGTGTCTTCAAGCGTATCGTGTAATACGCCGGCTTGGAGCGTAGAAATGTCGGTGACACCACCAACCGCTGCCAGCAATTTGGCAACGCCAATCGGATGCTCTGTGTTTGAACATAAAAGTGTTAGGCGTTGCTGTGTCATACACGCGCGCGAAAAAAATGCAAAGAGGGCGTGCCGATGTAGGGCGAGGCATCGGCGTTCTTTCTGCGTTGCTTGGAGTGCTTTTTAGCAGCAAAATCAATTGTTTCTAGCAATGTAATAAGAACAACAGCATCCATTTTGTTTACAATGTGTCTAAGACCGTCTGACTACACACTCTCGGCACATGCACCGAGGTTTTTGTAGTGCCTGCGTTTGCACAGGATGGGGTGCCGGCTTTGTATACATTTGCTCAATTTTCTCCCTGATTATTTTTGTTATAGTCGCCTTTTTTGCCACTTCTGCTGCCATTCTCTGATCATTCGACTTTGTTGAAGGGTTGATTTTCGTGTTTTCTAGCAAATACTCGACTACTCTTTCGTTGCCTTCTTGCGCGGCAATATGCAGACATGTAAATCCGTTCTAGGGGAAAATAAGGTGTTGGATATTATGGAAAGTAAAAAAGAACCGGAGTGCGGCGTCGAAAACGTACTTGAAACCGCAACGCTGGATCCGCTCCATGTTCCAAAAGATATTTGACAATTTGAAAATTGCCCTTTTGACATGCAACATATAACGCGGTTGCCTTCTTGCCCGTGACTGCGTTGATAGGCGCGCCATGCGAGACAAGCAATTCCACGATTTCGACATGGTTCTTCTGGGAAGCAATGTAAAGTGGCCTATAACCCGCGTCGAACACAACATCTGCATTGGCTCCGTGGCTGAGCAGCCGCGCGACAGCCCCGACATGCCCGTTTTGACAGGCCACGTATAACGCTGTCAAGTCGTTGTCCGCAACGCGGTTCACCTCTGAGCCTGATTTGCACAAAAGATCTACAATTTCCGCGTGTCCATTTTGGCTAGCAATATAAAGCGGAGCGAATCCATTCATGAAGGCGATTCTGTGATCAGCTCCGTGTTGAAGCAGTACCCGCACACATTCTATGCTGCCACTGCGCTTACACGTTTGTTAGAATAATGCAATTGTAGTTTGGAATAAAAATCGCAAAACCGCACTTTTGGGATGCCACGTAAAGAGGCGTCGATCCGTCACCGTCACTGGCGTTGACCGACGCTCCTTTTTCAATCAAATACTCTACAATCGCCGAATGGCTGTTTCTTGATGCGACATAGATTGGAGTAAACCCCGTTTTGAATTTGGATTCAATGTTAGCGCCGGCGGACACTAAAACCTTTGCGACTTCCAAATGGCCCTGTTGAGCGGCGATATACAAAGGCGTGGAACCTTGAGAGCAACAAGCATTGATTTTTGCTTTGGCGTCGACTAAAAGTCGAACGGCTTCCACCCGATTTGTTTGGGACGCAATGTAGAGGGGTGTGTAGCCATCACTATCGGTGCAAAAGTCGTGTTAGATCGCATATTTACATGAAAATTTGAAAACGTACTTGAAAACACACTCCAGTGAAGCGCCGGCGTTGATGAGCAATTTCAAAGAGTCAATACACCCGTTCTGTGCCGCGATGTACAACGGTGTCGATTTGTCATCCGCCAATGCATTTATATTAGCGCCCTTATTAATCAAATAAGCTGTGATCTGTCCGCATCCAATTTTCGCAGCGGCGTACAGAGCACCGTAGCTCATTTTGGGCTTGTCGCGTTCGATCACGGCGCCCTTTTTCTCCACAAGCCGCTTTGTAAGCTCAAAATAATGGCCTTCGATAGCCCAAAGCAACCGCTCTTGGAGATTGTTCACGCGTTTGTATTCACGATGCAACCGACGAAAAATCGTCTCGCGGTCCGTGCCGGGCTCGTATGAAAAAACATGTTTTGGTTCCACAGAAGATGAGATGATGGGAGGGCTGGAAGGAAACGTCGACGTATTCGCGCCAGCTTTGGGTACGCTTTTGGGCTGTTCCGCCAAGTCGTGTGTCGAGTACAGCGGGAAATGAGGTATCCCGAAGAATCTTTCATGCAAGTTTTTCCAAATTCTTTGATCGATTGAAATTCGATACCATCTATACGAGGTGCAAGGTCACAAAAAAAACAACGGCTTTGTTTGGCACTTTTGCGCATAGAACCGTACTTTTTACAGACCAATCTCGCTGCTTTCAAACTGCGAAACGGCAAAAGGAAGAAGATCTAGATACGTAAAACAAAGAGTCAGTGCCAGAACACGTTTTAGAAGCAATGGGTTTTAACGCACAGTCAATTTGAGTTCTTCCGGCAGAGATTCAAAAAAAACAGCGACGGCCGAAAATGGGGTTTGAGCCCCCATGCTTTTGTGTATTAGTAAAATGTACACAAATTACCAAAAATGATTTGGCGAGAAAAATCCAAGAAACGGTTTTAAGAAAGTGGCTTACAAGAAGGGGGAGTTGTTTTCGGACGTCTCTAGCGATACAAAAAGTCTAGCATATCCCAATTTCTTGTGCAAATACCATCTTTATTCAAATGTCTGGCAAACCCGCTGAACCGGCCCGCGATGACGCGAAACCGCCCCAAAAACAGGCCCCTTCTTCATCTGATTGGATGAATGACCTGGCTGCCGTTGGAACTATTACGAAAAAAGAAGCCGAACTATACGGAATAACGCGGCAATGGATGAACGGTTCTATGCGTCCAGTTCCGACTGGCAAATGACGTCTGAGAGTAGTCATGTGTATATAAACGGTAAAAGCCCTTTTTCAGTGCCGGCGCAATTGTAGGTAACGCGGAAAAGAAAGGTGGGGCGGGGGTACGACGGCGGCGTTTTAAACGGCTACAAAAGACTATACTTTAGTATACAAGGTTTTGAGATCGTCGCAAGCACATTGAGCGCACCTGCTTTACCTTGAACTGAGCCAAGGTTGCCGCCACAGTCAATTCAGTGTAAAGTTTGTGCTGCTCTTTGTCACTTGATTTGACGCCCACAAATTTTTGGCAATATTAAGTCATTCAAGCCATTTTACATGGCCGTTATCAACTGCGTAAACGTTGAATTCTAGTTCGCGAAAAAAATACTGATTTGGCGTTTATAAGGAACGTAGGCGTTTACTGAATCCATTTTATCCAAATGTATATACATACTACTCATGTGATAATAATGTAAGATATGCAGATTGTCGGAAATTCGCGGTGAGCCGCCCAACCTCTTTTCATTGGAATGCTACGTTGCTTTACGTTATTCAATTCATCGAATATCATATTGGTTTGATGTGGCACATGTGCCTCTTTTTTCTTCCAATCCACGCTTTTGATATATCTCGGATTTTCGCATGACCAAACCCCTTTCTCCCTCTCATTCCGTCGTCACTTTGCCTGCTGTTCCGGGCAGCCTCATTCCACAGCGATTTGCTACTTGGCATTGGAGCATTTATTCTTGTTCAATAATCACATTCTTCACAGTGTCATATTATTTGCATTCACTGGCTCTTGTCGGCATCGTTTTTTGCCTTTACCCATCTAGGCCTGTGCTCTTTCTTCGATATCAAATTTTCTACATTGTTCTCTAACACCTACACTATTTTTGGGATCTGTTAGAATGGCCGAGGAAACAAGTGCCGAGTGCGCTCGTACTCCTGTGCTGCCACCCACAAACGACGCTTCTCGTTCATCTTCTTCTTCATTGTCGTCTTCGTCTCCGTCGGCTCCTAAAGAAACTGACATCTACCATCGTTACAAATACAACAAAAATGAGTGGTGCGAAATATCAAGCGGCAGTCAGCGCCCGCGCATTTGCGTTTCCCGGTCACAAGTCCGCGAGGCCGGCTACGAATTCGCAAAGCATCCACAGAATCCGAATTGGTGCGAGAAATTGGGTTCCGGCCCCGCCAGTGCGATTTATAGCGTATATGCCAGGTCGGATAAAACGGAAACGGCCTCGTACGCCATGAAGATTGTCAATTTTTCATCGTCTCATTTTAAGACCCATGCGGAGATTCCCTATTGCGAACGATTTAAACTGTTTTTAGAAGAACTGGAGGCAGAGCATAAAATCGGAAAGATCGCGGGCGATCACGGAATAGGGCCAAAGATCTACGCCATGTTCACTGTCGACTCCTTTGGGCTTAGTTCAACCAACGAGAACACTATTATTCGCGGTCGGGCCTTTTGCATAGTCATGGACCACGCTGGCACGTCTCTCTATCACTGCATGAAAATGATCGCCGATTTACCTACTTGCGAACAGTCGATATCCATGGGTTGCTTTTTGCGGAGCCCCGCGGCCGCCAATTCACTCATACGATGCATTGACAAGATGAACAAGATTGGAATTCTACACAACGATCTTCATACGGGTAACGTACTTTTGAAACTGAACAGTTTTGGCATTTACGAGTGGAAAATTGTGGATTTTGGGTGCGCCGAGTTCCGGAACTGGACTGGCGGAATCGGGAGCTCCTACATTGTCTACACAGCCGATTCGGCACGTCAAGTCCATTGTCCCATGCGTGATTTACTGACCATAGCTAGAAGCGTCAAAGCGATTATGTACTCTCAAAACGCAGAGTGCGTGGACTATAACTTGGACGAATTCTTTTCGGATTTGGCAACGGCGTATTTGAACCGCTTCATTGTTCCCTTTAGCGGATTTGTGGTATGCTACGACCCAAAACATCAAGCGATGACCGAGGGTCACAAGAAAAAGGCCGAGTATTTGTCCAACATTGTCACGCTGAGCTGCGAGTACATGTTTGATATTGGACTCATTAGACCCTTCTCGTTGACCGAGGCCGTGTGCCAAGTGATGTACTGCTCTGAATTTGACAAAATGCACTTGCGGCGGCACTTGGAGCAACCCAATCACAGAGGCGAGTGGATACCTTTCAAGTTTAGACCTCCAAAGCGTAAGATTAGACCTTCTATTAAGGGCGATGATGACATGCTAGAACCGAGTTCGAAAAAGATAGCGACCTGAGCTCTTGGTTTACATTTTGTAATTCCTCCTCTCATCCCACTCAGTGTATTATATCGAGTTCTCGATGTTCTATCGATTTGTGTACATATTTGGATATAAATGATTTGTAAAAACATGTGGGTTGGCGATAGGGGGTCGACAAAAGGGGGGAAATTGCGCGCAAGTTTGGACAACAGCAGAAAAATGGCGCTTGGTTAATTTCAATTCATCGCGTCTCCTCGATTTTGAGCTGTCTATTCTTTAGAACATTGTATTGTACGTCTTTTTGATAACATTCGAACGCGCTGGTCGGTTTTGCGGTGTCTAACACACAGTGTTTTGTGTTCGGCCCAGTTTTTTTTTGTTTCCGGTTCCCGTACCGCTCCCGTGCCCGGAAAATGGAAGTTGTCGATTTTGAAATTCACGATAATTTGCCTTCATCTGATTCCAAATTTGATATGGAACTTTTGGAGCCGCGTGAGCAAGATCCGGAGCCTTCCGTCCCGCTCGCCTGGCAGCCCTTTATAGAATCTCAAATCATTTTGCTGACTCAAATGGAAGAACTTCAAAGTGATTCTGAGAGTTCTGAAGTCGATCTCGAGGACGCGCCCGAGGCCAACGGTTTGGAGTCGGAGGAAAGTTTAGCCGATGCCTCCTTTGGAAGCTCCACCGCCGCCGGTGCCGCGGAATCCGTTCTTGCGGACCTTTCCACTTTTGAGACTATTGTGTCCAGGCGACAAGAACAGCCCGATGAATTCGATTCGGATGATGAAGAGAGCGACGAGTCGGACGAGGATAGTTCTGTGTCCGCGCCTGCGCCCGCTCCCTTGACGCGTGTCGATCTCGCTTCCCTTGAAAATTTATCCGAGTCCCTTGATCCCAATCTCAATTCCGAGCTTGCAGCCGAGAAGGATCTTGTTATCAAGCTGAATCAAGCTATTTCAAAGGCACCATTTGCCTTGCCTGAGGGCTTGAAGGGCAAGCCCATTCTTTCTTTTACATCTTATATTGCAAAATACCCCATCAATCGCCAAGCATTCATGCTAAGATACAGTCCATGCGATTTTGTCTTTGGAATTCCTGAGAATTTCGACATTGAGCACGCTGCTCCGTTCTGTCTCGATCTTGAAACGTATTTCACCGAGGGCATGCGCGACGAGCGTGGCATTCCCGATTTTGCTCATTTTGAAGCGCGTGGCTACGTGACGCATTTGAAAACGCGCGGCGTTAAAACGTCTCTGCATCGCCAGTTGGCCGGGCTATTCATGTACCGGTACAAACTGATCGAGTCGATTTTGAGAGGGCGGATTCATGATTTTATCAGTCATGTCATTCAGCGCAAGACTTCGTTTGCCAACGAGAACCGACGCGCGCTTTACCTCGAAGATTATGCATGCAGTCGACTCACTCTATGCAACGTGTATTCCTTGGAGCATTTGTCTCTCTTTAACTGCAAGACCGGCCTGGTGAATGCGAATCCGGTCTATTTCATCGATTTCAAGGAGCCCGAGTTTGAGACGGGCAAGCGTGGAAGAAAACCGGGCAAGAGAAAGACTGCGCCCGAACAGAACGTGATCGAGAAGATGTTTCAACCTAAGAGGATCAAGGTCGACGAGTCGACCGAGACTTACTTTAAGAGGAATGCCAAAATTTCTGTCACCGCGGGCGCTGTGATCGCGTCTGAGAGCTTGAACATTCTGCCTACGCTGGAGAAGATTGACGCACTTAGGAGTATTGTTGATAATGTGAAAGATTCCACACGAGAAGTCGAGGATTTGCGCAGGCATCTGGAAAACTATATTGAGCATTCTCGCAAGTGCAAGGCGGCAATGGCGGCTATTAAAAGGATTATGAACAAGTGAGATTGTATTTTACACATATAAAGATCGCAGAACAGCTCTCGTGGCCCTTGTGTTGATTGGTAAAGTAAGACGCCCCCTCCCAGTTTCGATCATATGTTCAAGCCGCCCGCAGTGTGTTTTACAGTCGCTACTCCATTGTTCACCCCGTTCAAAAGAAAAACATGACCGACCCCGAAGTATTCTCGCAAGCCATTGTGGACGAGCCGATGCCCGTTATCTACGAAGAGCAGTCGCAAATCGTCCCGTTCGAAGAGCCTGCCTCCAAACGCGTCAAGTTGGACGAACCTTTGAAGACTTATACAGAGACCTTTGTAGTTATCGCGTACGACTTTGAGGCTCGTGGTGAAATCGCCGACAAGGATTCCGCCGTCTTGTTCGGTGCTGAAACGCTTGCCTCTTTCGGGGCCGCGTGGTTTGAAATCTCTTTTGTCTTTGACGAAGACGGAGATCTCTTGCATGCACGCATAGCGAGACCTAGCGCATCTGACAATGTCCCGTTGGTGTTTGAGGACGTTTTTCCCACCACAAAGGACGACCAGGAATGGGAAGATCTCCCCGTTTCGGCTTCTGAGTTTTGGGCGAAAAACCCAGCCGCGTTTGAGAGTTTGAAAGCCAAAGGTCACGTCAAAGTGGACAAGGAAAAGTTTGACGCCCACATGCGCAACAGCGCCGACCAATTTGTCCAATGGATGGACCAGGTGAAAAAACATTTTATGCCTAACTCGTCCGAGTTCAAATTCATCGTGGCGACCGACACGGCTACGGCGGACAGCAAGCGACTGCATTCTTTCATGTCCGCGGGCGGGTATTACTCGCCTCCCTACAACACGGACGGAAAATGGAACGGCGTTCGTGAGTTGAACTATGACCAATTGGTCAACGATACTTATCTCAACGGAAAACTCCATCAGTTCAACTATTTGGACGAAAAACTGATTCCCGTTCAGAGAGATCATACGGCTGGCGCGGACGCTCTAGCGCAAAGCTACGAATGCATGTGGGCACTTTTGTGGGCCATAATGAATGAGTATGATTTCAATCGGGCCATGGAGAAGGTGAGAAATGGAGCCGAGGAGAAAAACCTGTTTGATTTTACTATTGCAGACGGATTAGTAGAGCGTTTGTATACATATCTAACCCGGTTGTGATTTCAAGGTCAAAGTAGTATCATTAAAACCGTTTTCTAGATTATCATGTTTTGTCATAGAATCGAAACTGAGGGGAACGGGGAACATTTCGCCGCAAAAAATACTGAACGCGCTCATTCAGTAATCGGCCATGGAAAAATCCGAACCCGAGCCTGGTAATTGGTGGCAAGAATACCCCAGTTTCGTAGCAAATTATGCACCGACGGAAAAGAATACAATAGCGGACACTCGACGTGTTATGGGCGAACCGCTTGTATGGTTTGCCGGCGTTTCGTCGTGGCTCCCTCAGCCCGGGCATTGCAAAATCCAAGTAGCCACGTATAATTTTGACTCAACGTGCCAGCAGATAGCGTGCAAAGTTTTAAAGGATCGTTTGGAGGAGGCCACAATACTCTACGTAAAGCACCGCGCGGCGCATTTTCATTACGTCGTGGAAACACCGCTGATGCAAACGAGCAAAGATATGAGAGCGTATTTGGAGAGTCGAAAATTTGTGGAAACCGCTCCGACGACCGTGGACGATTTGGCAAGTCTCGTAACCGTCGCCATGCAATTGGAACGCGAGTATGGGAATTTATTGGACAATTCGTACCCGGACAAGAATGAACTAGTGTTGGACGTTCACGCGATTGCTTGCACGTGTCCGGACGCGCATCTCAAAGAACATGCGTGGGAAAAAGTGGAATCCGTGCAGGTTACTCTGTGTTCTGTCCGGGTTAGTAATTGAGAACATATGCGTGTGAATATATATTTTGAATGTATTTACAATAGTACGGAACTGTTAATCGTGGTTGGGTTGGGATGGGATTGCTGCCAGACAGCAAAGAACCCCTCGGGTAGAAAAAAAAGCGTGACGAGGCATGGACTTTGTTGTGTTACGCGTTTTAACTGAAAAGAAAAAATGGAACTTTCATCACTAAAACCAAAACAAGACTCGAATGACTTTATTTCGGAAACTACATTGACAATCTGGCGTAGTCTAAAATCACGTTCAAACTCGGCCAACGTAGATATCAAGGAACTCGTCACGGACGTGTGCAATCATTTGAAATTGCGTCTTCAGAAACATTTAGCTGAAACAAATGCCAAAACTACAAAAGCGGACTCTACAAAAGCGATCGTGCCATTGCCCGCAATCATAAAAACATTTTGCTCGCCCGCGACTTGGGAAACCGCCGACAGCATCGGAAAAGCGCTCTGGTGCTACTTTGCGGATAAACTCAAGCTCGAAGACATGGGGATTAACACTACAGTTTGCACAAAGCTGCACCAAGGCGGAGCCACGGATTTTTCTCATGACGACGTTAAAATCATATGCGCGGCCACAGGCATGTCCTTAAATGTCAATTGCAAAACTGTGACACGTGTTGCTCAGTACAAGGACAATCCGTCGTATCAAATTCACTGCAGGAACGGCGTAAACTCGGTAGACGCTTATTTTGTCGTCATGTGGAAACAGGGCCTCCGCGGGCTGCCCAAATGCGCAAATGTCGAACAAGTATTGTCAAATATGAGCGGTGCTGTTCTTGTCTTAGTAGAAGACATGCCCATGTACAAGGACGCCGATTCGTTTCGAGTCAATTTACGTACTGCGTCACTCGTTCATCCTACAGTGTTAAACCCGGCGCATGGTGGCAAAAGACGAACCGGATTTGCTACATTGAAAGTACTGGGTTTATTCAACTCCGAGACGATGAGTTTGGAAGAACAAAAGCACGCTGATGGACTCTCGAGGCTCAATCTCGAGCATTTCTTTTTGAAATCCTCTATCCCTCAACAGTCGAGCTCTTCGGATGAAGAATGAGACATGCGTGAGAAAAAGGGGGAAGGTATTATGACGTGAACAGGCCATTGCAACATCCGCAGACGATTGAGATTGTCAATTCTGGATGCTTATGTTCCATGCACCATTTTGCGCGGGTTTTTACATAATCCGTGTCCATGACCTCTTCCAGCCCGCAACGTAATACAAGATGTTGTATCCCGTTGTTCTTCATGAATCTCTCCATGTTTTGTAAAAATGCATTCTTGTCCTCCGTTGTCCGTTCGAGCTCGAGCATTGACATTTTCACGAATACAAAATTCATCTGTATATGCACTTCTATTTTACCGTTGAAGATTGGGGATTTCTCTTCGGCGCTGAACAACGCCGAGTCCACTCTGAAATCGGTGCAAACGACGATTTTTGCGTCCTTATCTCCAAGACCTAGTCTCGAAAGGTTCTCAAAAACGCTGGACGTCAAATCATGACAACTTGCAATGTAGGTTGTAGCAGATGGAAACGCATGCAGTTCGATTTTCGAATTACAGCCGTCAAATCGCACTGTTTTGATTGATGGCAACACGTCTTCAATAGTCTCCGATATGTCTAACGCTTCCAATTTCGGAAAAAATGTTAGATACCCCTGTGGGATTTTCCGCCAATGAACGGGGTCATTCTTGTCTGTCATCATATATTGGCCAGAAGTTTCATGTTGTACAATCTTTGTGAGATTAGGAAGTGCAGCAGAAAGCCTTTCGCTAGGAATATAACTCGTCATCGAAGCATTCAGTGCAATCGTGGTCACATTCGGGTAGACTCCGCTTAAAATGAGATCCACAAGAGCGCTCATATATTTTCCGGTGTATCCCCTGAAACCAAAAACAATATGCCGTGCGCGTCCAAGTATTTGATGCACAAATCGTTGGTTTCTTACAGCGCATGACTCCAAGAAAGACGGTTCCCACCCAGGACGGATTATTATCGAAATCTTATACAATGACGATTTAGAGAGCCAGTACTCCAAGTCGGGCAAGATGCGATCTAGTGAAGTAAATATGCCGTGAAAATAGAAGTCCAGCCATCCCAAATTATCGAGGAAGACCGAGTGTCCATCTTTTTCTGACAATACGTTGATTGGTATCTTGCTCGTAGGCTCAAAGCACAGAGAGTCCTTTCTCGTTCTCTCTCGTTGGTCCCTGTCCACTAGACGCATGTAGCATGATAAGAACTTGATTATTTCAAATACTATGTCTCCAGGAAGTGTTGTTGGAATAGGCTGGCTTATGTCGAGCATTTGAGCGACGCGACCAATTTTTTAAACTGGGCCTTGTAAAAGTAGGTGCAATCCTTCAATTAAACGCAAGTAATACATATTTGGTTTGCACTGGTGCGAACCCACAAGTTTGAGCATGCGATCCCAGTTTGCTCTGCCTCTTTTCCTGGCGGGGGTTTTCTTTCTCACTCTTGCAAACTCGTGCCTCGCCTACGAACATATACCTATTCTTCTCACTGTGAATGACTGCGATCTTGTTAAACATAAGACGTCTGCTCAAATCATTGAGTCAATCTCGACGTCCATCACCAAAGGCTCGACCGTCGCCGTGTCTCAGAAACTTCGTGTCGATGTTTTTGATTGCTTGGCCCTGGTTCGCGGAAAGATTGTTGTTGCACCTAATGCAAAACGCGACGTGAAAAGCGTACAAGAAAGCATGCAGGGGCATTTGGTGCAGGCCCGTCGAATTTTGCAACGCAACGCCAATGCCGTGACTCAAATGAAAATGGATTCACTTTCGAACGTGCCTCATAAGAATAGAACTACGAATTCCACACTTTCGGCATTAGGAATCACACCCACGATTGTAATGCTGAATCACAATGCTCGTATTGAGACGCAGCGTTTAAAAGCGGGCTCTGGGTTTGGATCTGCTGATCTCGTCAACAGTATGAACGACACAGAGCGTTTTGGAAATGTTATCCCGACGAGCGTGCCGTCTCATTTGGACGTGATCAGCACGGCTTCAAACGACGGGATTTTTGCTATTCCTACGGCCTATCAGACTCACGAACCTGCACTTGTCTATATTGTGGGCACTGGCATTCGTACAAGCCACTACGAGTTCACTCGCCCTGACTCGAGCTCCCGAGCTACCACAATCTACAACGCGTTTCCCCTGTTGCCCGCCTATTGCGAAGATCACGAAACATGCATTGCTTCGATCGCGGCAGGCCGCACGGTCGGTGTGAATCCGAACAGTCTAGTCTTCGGAGCTCGAGTTCTTGACTGTGACGGAGGAGGCTGGCTCTCTGACGTAGTCGCCGCAACCTACGCTATCGGTGATCACTGCGCTCAGTACAATTTGCAAAAGACTGTGGTTATCAATTACAGTTTGGGCGGCGAAACGACGGCCGTCTCTGACGTGGACGCGATGGCCGACGCGTTTAACAATGTGCGCCGTCGCTGCGGTGCTATGATATTCGCCGCTGCTGGAAACGAAGCCAGAGACGCATCTAATTTCGTGCCCGCTGCTTTAGTCCAGCCAAGTCAAGGCAAAGTCATGTCCGTCGCCGCCTGCTCAACTTCCGGAAACTGGGCGTCCTTTAGCAATTTTGGACCTAGTGTCACTATAATCGCGCCAGGGGTCAACGTGTATTGCGCTTCGGCGTCTGGATTCTCGGCCTACACTGCCGTTTCCGGAACTAGCCCTGCCACTCCGATCGCTACTGGAATCGCGTCACTTCACGCCGGGGAAATGCCTTCTGGGTTCTACGCTGCTACTTTGAGACGACATAAGAAGAGAGGCACGGATATTAGATTGCAAGAAGCAGTGCTTTACACAGACGCGATTCGCCTGCGCATGTTTGACGACGCCAAAGACGGAATCGTCAGAAACGTGCCTCCGAATACAGTGAATCGATTCTCGTTTATTGATCACGCGGTGGCATTGGGAACCGGTTCTCAGTACATTACTGTTCCACCTTCCAACGGCAATTTGAACAATATTATCGATACGCCGGATCCACCTGCGTTGTATTTGACAAATAGCGCAGAGTCAGAGTCCTACAAAGCGCTTGGCTACATGGCGCTCGTGTTCCCCTTGCTGAGCATATTGGTCGTGCAGTTCGTGTTGTTCTAGCACACTTTGCTATGCGCGATAATAATAAAAACAATTGACTATTTTTCTGTCGTTTGCGCGCGCATACGTTTTTCTATTGATTTATCGAGAGTGCACTCCATAAATGCAGACAAGGACAAGAGCGCCGTCTTTGCGGTCTCAGATCAAAAAGGCACGCAATGCCTTGCAAACTACGCATAACTATAAAACGGTGACGACTCAGTCCATGAAAGCTGCTAAACTTGCGGCCGCGGGGCTTCTGAATCAACCCAAGCCGTATATCAAGCAACACAAGAATGACGTTTTTGTGTGTACAGTCCCGGCTTCATCCGCCGAGCATTTGTGGAAATACGCAAACGAAGAATTGTTTTTGAGTCGCGTCATTGAAAAAGTCACCAATGACACTGTCATGCCCTACGATATTATCATGAAAGTGGAAACGCAGATGAACGACGCTCCGGCTCAAATGATTCCTGTCCCATCTGTACTGAACGCACCCGTGTTCATGAACGCGACAAAAACCATGTTTCTCAAAGTACTCACGTCGATATTCGTGGCCGGGTTCGCCGTTATCGCGATCCCAAAGGATCTGCCTGCTTCCTTGTTAGGCGACATGGCTCTGTCGGGCACGAGCGCGGCCGCCAATTCCGAATTGCATCTCGAACGGACGTTTGAGCGGCAGAATCTGCTTCCCTGCATTGTTCTGGATCCTCACGAAGGCGATATCAACGTCTATATCTGCTCGCATACGTGCATGCGCGAATATCGCTTTGTGGCTCAGTCGCAATACGCTCAGACACTTCAATCGGCCGGATATCGATTCGAAGTGTACAGGCCGAGCCAGGGAATGTTTGGGTGTGACTACATTGGCTCAAGTTTGCAAAAGCAGCCGTCGTTCACTTCGGCTATTTCGCAATTGTACCCGACATACGCAAAGTTAGTCGTCATGGAGGCGGCACATAATAGCGTTGTTATGGACAGAGCCAGGTCGGTGTTTGTTGAACAAGTCACTGCTACTCTTGGAGATGACGTCGATAAGACAATCAAAGACACTGTCGATGAAATTGCTCAAAAGGGTTCTTATGCGACGGAAAATCTAGTCGTGAACGGGAAAAAGATCTCATACGACGCGCACAAGTACATTCTACATGTCATGGAAAGAAGTTTATGGGAACGTGGAAGCGCAAAGCCGGTGACCAATATGGAAAACTGTGACGACGATTTGGCACCTCCGACCACGGCCGAACAAGTCGCCGGAGTTCCTCATCAGCCAGTTCACTCAGAAACCAAAACCTTGTCTGGAATCACTTATGACTTTTTGAAAAAGACCGAATGGCAATCTATGTTGGCATACCAACGCGGGAAAGACTATCTCAATCGCGAGAGCGTCGAACGCCCGCCTGGAGTGGCCGTCGTCCAATTGCAAAAGGCGGAATACGTGGGTCGCTCCATCGACGGGCTCGTAAACGAATACCAAGACGCTGTTCTGGCTCGATTTAGCATGTCTCGACTTTTATTCGGTACTGCTGGAGGCCGCTCGACGACCACAGTCGGAGGTGCCTCGTCGTTCAAGGGTAAGAACACTCAGGAAGTCGCCGTCGGTCTCGAAGAACGTTTGTATATGGAACGGATTCACGCATGGCAGTCTGAAATGACGGAATTCATGCAGTGGCTCTACATTACCGCCATTTCCGAATTTGACGCCGTTGCGTTGAAAGATCTGTTCACACGAGAGACTAAAGCGGCTCAAAAGTCGCACGACAGTCTAGTGGAACTTGTAGAAGAGTATGAAAGGATAGTAATGCAACTTGACCCAAACGAACTCGACGAAGATGACGAACTTGACGAGATTGAGTACAGTCCGCTGCCACCGGCTTCTCAGTATCCCGAAGAAGATATGAAAAAGCAATCTATCTATATGAGAAAAGACGAGCTGCGGGAAATGATGAGCAAGAGAATGAATTTGAGTTTTAGTGCCTACGCGAAAACGGCGCAGTGGCTCTTTATTCTCGCGCTCAGTATTTACGGGAATACATATGTCAAGATAGAATTCAAACCTAAAGAGTCGAGCGGAGCAGAGGGCGTTCTAGGTGGAGCCAGCGAGACAAGTTGAGCGCGTTTCCCGGTTTTTGTATGTGTGTGTGTGTGTGCGTGTGTGTGTGTGTGTGTGTATTATTACATATATATGTGTGTATAAAAAAGCCTCAATGAATCTTTCTTCTTTTCGCCGGCGACTCCAATGTACTGTCCTCGACAGCTATAAATTCGGGTGACAAATTGGCCAGATAGAAGAGAGTCTCGTCAATCGTCATTAACGAAATGTGCATCTTTTCGTCGACGCTGAAAAATCCATTTTCCTCAATGACAGACCGATCGACCTTGCGAAGCAAAATATGCAAATAGTAAGTAGCGACGACAGAGACCAGTTTCCACTCGTCGACTTTGAGCAAATTCTTGGCGCATTGGTCGCGTAATTGAGCGACATCGGCAGGCGCTTCCTCGAAAATGCACCCTAGTCCAGCAATCTCGCCAAGTTGCGCGATGCAATTGAGCAAGCACAATCTGGAAAGTGGACTAAATACGTTGACAGAAACCGCCCATTTGTAGACTAAGAAAGCGCAGTAGAACAAAATAGGTGCCAGTCGAGAGTCTGACAAGGCATATTGCTTCAATCGAGCCTCCAAGGCAATCATATCGGCAGGAAAGAGGCACGCCCTTGCGATGGCAGACGGCCACTTGACATACCACATCTTGGACAAATTCAAGGGCTTGTCTTTCAAAATCCAGAGCAAGGGTGCGAGCTCAATGTCCCCATATGCCATGATTTTCAAGTTAGCCCAAATCTCGTTGACCATAGAAGTCTCCCGCACCGGCGATGCGATTGGAGCGCGGAACAATGACATTTCTCTGATGCTCTGCCTGACACATGATGGCATGAAGAAAGATTCGGAGAACTTTCCCCTTTTCAGAAAGTCGGCAGTTCGAGCCATTGTCTTCTTGAAAAACCAAAGAGACGCTGCGTCTAGCTTGTCAAGAGAAGCAAACGGCTTGTCGTAAGCGTGAAGAGGAATACACTGCCATAGCATAAATGCAGAAATGTCCAATTGACCTGCGGCGTGTGCCAATGAGCGATTTGATGTCATCATGTCAACTTCAGCATGAGTCGACGTCAGGAATTCGTCCACTTTGCGACCAGTCATCACGTCGCTGAATACATCGCCGCGTTGTGCCAAATTCAATATCCCGCATCTGGCAGACGAGACGATGACGTCTTTCATCTGATCGAATTGGAATACGACCTCGCCTAATGCAGGCCTGAAGCATTCGGGCGCGATCTCGGAATACTGCATGGAATAAGGACGACGGCCAGAAAATCCACCGCCAGACATGCCGAGAGATTGAAATCGAACAGCTCGAGGTCCGATAAACAGGCCCTTACCATTCAGGCGTGTACCCAGATAATAGTAGCCAGTTTTCACAGGCCAAGATAACTCATTCAATACGATTGCGTTGTACTTGCGTAGATCCGTCACGCGGAGCCAGCAGCGACCGAAAACGTCAGCCGACAAGTAGAATCCAGAATCGATTTCGTACTCGCCAAAGAAGATAATGTTGGTCAAATCGTTTGTGACAACAAAGATCAGTAAATACGGCGCCGTTTGAAGAGAAGAGAGTAAGAACTCTTGGCGACTGTGGCCAGCGCCAAGTAGCTCCGCCACAGTGTCGTATTTCTCACACAATTTAGCAACCGATTTCTCTTCTCGTTGAAAATCGCGAACTGGCAGCGCTGAAGCTCGGCGCTTGGTCTTCGCGACACTTGAAGAGTGCGTGGGAGTGTACTCAGGTTCGGGCTCCGGCTCCTGCTCGGGCTCGGGCTCGAGCTCTGGCATCGGTTCAAAAGGCGGCTGTGATTCGGCATTCTGAGTAAAATCCTCAAAATTCAAGCTTTGAACCGCAGATTCGACGGGTGAGGAAGGAATAGGCTGAGTGTCCTCGTTGAAAATAACGGGCTGTGATGCTCCTTGTTCTGGCACCGGAAGATCAACAGAGTCCGCGTTGACAATTCGGACATTGAGCCTCGTAATCAATTTGACAGCAGCCGCCGTGATACACGCCACGGGTCTCTTTAAAAGGAAGAACCTGGTATCATAAACTTGCTTTGAAAACCCGTTTTGAAACTCTTCCAAAGAGCCCTTGCTAGGTACAGGCCAATTGTAATGCGGCTTCTTTTGTCTATTCGGCATCTTAAATAGATGCTCAAACGTCTCGCCTTTCACGTAAGTACGTAGTGACTTGTTCGGCGTGGTTTGAAACCCTATGAAAGAAAAAATACAAAATTCGTGTCAGATTTATGACATTTACAAAGCAATCTTATTTTTGTAGTAGTACGTGCCGGCTTCGAGATAGAACTGCGCGCCATCCACGTTGAATTTTACAAGTCCGTTCGGAGCGTCGAAAGTGTAGAGTCCTCTACCTTCCTTCGGCGCGTCCTTAAACGAACTCCGCTCATCTCCGACTTTGACTCGTATGCTAGTACAATTTCTGAAAGCAACGCAGAGACGATTCTCGGTAGGGCACGCGATAACAACGTCGCGCAAAAGCTGCAATGGTAACCGGTCCGGATAAAATGATAGAAGCACTGTGAATAAATGGAACAATGTGTATATAATTATATTATGTCAGAAAGAACGCACCTCGCCTTCGGCAAAGCCCGGCGGACGCAAACTGAAAGCGTATTGGAAGCCGCAGTACACCTTCAGCGAGGGAAAAATGACCCTGAAACCTCTACTGTGATGATAAAATTCATCCCAATCCATGGTTTTGACATCAAAATCGACTATTTCACTCATTTTGAATTTGTCCGAAAAGAAAATTCGAGAAGATGCGATGAAGAGCGTGGCGGCTCGAACCGCACACAAGCGCCGCCCGGTAGGGGGTTTATTAAACATTTTTGTCTCAATCTCAGCCTAAAATGCGTCTCATAAATGCCATAAGTAGGGAAAAGACCAAACCATGTCGGCAGTGTATTTCTACAACTGCTTAGTAACAGAGTTTGAAAGTTTCTATTCCGGCCTCGCGGGCGTTCTGAAAGAGGGAGCGTGGAATCTGGACCGCGTTACGTGGTTTATCATATGCGCTGTTCCTCTACACGACATTAACAACGCCTCTTTCATTTACGATTTCGCGGCGTACCTTCTGGCCGAAGTCAAAACATGTCCGCGGCGCTACGAAGGCACGGATCTTTGGAATTTGATCACGCGTGATTCCACAAATGAGTTGCCTTTGTTAGAATTCTCTCTGCCGGATCATGGAAGGGCGCTGGCGCCGAAAATGGACATTGATTTGGCTTTTGCCCTCAAGGCGTCAACTCAAATGTATAATATCATGAGATTTATAAGTCGAGTCTTGTTCGAATTCTTGCCCCTATTCGTTTCTTGCGTTTACGACGAGATAACGGAACGCGGGCCGCTTCAAAGTCTCCAAGAGCATTTGCTGCGCCGAGCCAGCTTGCCTTCGTCCAAAACATCGTCTACTATTATAGAAACGTGGAAATCTATGCTCGGAGCTCAAAAACAACAAGAATTTAGCAAAGTGGTGGAGGAAACAGCAAAATCGCAGTCGAAATCCAGTTACTCGAATGACAGCCACCGATTCTTTGGAAGTATGGACAAGGAAGGCAGTTTTATGCGTCTTTCAAGCAGCCAAGAGTCGCGGTTAAAAATTGTAAGCGAGCCAGAACTTCAAACGGACACAGAACGAACGTTCAGTCTGTCTTTCAACACGGGACTCGTAGCCTTGAACACGTGGAAGATTCTGCGATTGTTTTGGAGCGGTAAAATGCCAGGCGGAATGGCGCTCGTTCAACAGCATCCTCGAGCGTTCATTAACGTGCCCCGATTTCATCATACTATTTTAGACCCTGTATACACGTTAAAGGGTACGAGTCCGAGAGTCACGGCGACTTTGGTAAGCCTTGACGTTCTGAACGCAGGCTGGCGCACCTTTCTTGGGCTGGGAGCACTTGCCCCAAACGCGCCCCAGTTGCTGGCATATTCTTCCGACAATCTGAATGCTGCTAAGGAGAGACAGCTGGCCGTTCGCGCCAAATTGGCATCGCTGGGCGCTCGTCCTCCAGTCTACCCGAAATGCGTCACGCAGTATTTGCAGGATTTTAAGGATTTCAAGCATCCGAGACGTCAATTTTTGGCTCATTTCTTGGCTCGAGCATTGCCGGACAGAATCGCGCCCGCCTTAGAGCCCGGCATGGCGTATTTGGCGCAAAATGGAGTTTTGAATGTCTCCGAGTACAATGCGTTGCCTAATCAGAGATGGGTTGAATTCGATGCGCATTTCAAGCACTATAGAAAACCGGAAAGGTCTACCATGCCTTCGTGTTCTTTTCTGATCAAACAATCTTTGGATGAGACCGTGGTAGATCAGTTTATTCCCACATGTCCATACACAAAGGATCATAGCATGACTACGGATATCGAAGACTTGCACAAGATTGCAGTTCAAGCGCAAAAGCGATGCTGCGCTGATCTGGCGCACGAAAACGACACGCAAAGCGAGGTTAGATTGGATGAAAAACTGTTTGACACTCATCTAAGAACGCCTATCGAGAAATGGGCAAAATACGCGCGGTCGTGACTTGTAAATAATAAAAATGTGCATTCTCGCGGCTCAGAAAGGAAAAGCACTAGCGTAGAGACAACTAAGGGCTTTTTGGTTTGAAAAAATACCCAGAAATGTACGCCGACGTTGTCGTCGACTATGTCTGCGTGGACCCTGCTCGCAGACCTCCTACGTTAAAACTGTTCACTAAATACGCAAATGAACAACTGGTCAATATTCTGGACCCCGACGAGCCTCGGATGTTCGAATTTGTCATCCGCTCGGACGCTCCTGCAGCCACGGTCGTTCTCGTAGACCTAGACTTGTTCTATCCTGCCAAAATGCCTCAAGACGAAGTCGAGCTAAGCGCTCTATTTGTAAATCTGCACAAGAATCAGGTTCAGCGGCATAAAGGGAAATACGTGTTCATATTCCCTTTTCCTCTCGGAGAACGCGTCGACTCGTACCAAAACTTGCCAGCTATCATCGTGAATTTCGAAGACGAGGACAGAGTGATGAGAATCGGGCAGGAGACGCTGTGGCGATCTGGTTCCGAGGCGAGTTGGAAAGACACCACTCCCGCTGAGCAAGTGGCAAGGGTGCTGCATACAATGTTAACTCCGTATGTTGAACAAAACCCGGGCTTGACTCGACCTCTAGGCGACAAGACCTTTCAGGCCGTGTCCGGTTCTTATACAGAAAAGCCGCTCAGAAAACGTTACGCTGAAAGGCTGCGAAATGATCAAGTAAACGTTCGATGGGATGAGAAACGAATAGAACAAGAGCGTACAGTTCCGATGGATCTAGTCAGACGACATGAAATCGCGCAATCAATTGTCAAAGAATCCAGAGGCCGAAGCGGAGTCGTGTTTTATCTCATCGGATCGGACTTTAGGACGACGACGTTGGAGTATCACAATGACACGCGTGAAGAGTTTGACAACGAAGCCTACTACGAACGCGCGGAACTTTCATGGGTTCTAATGAATCGCCAGACGTTGTTCAAGCCAAAAAAGAAAAACATGCCAAGGAAGCGAATATCTTACGAGTACAGAAAGATGAATTGCATCGACTTTACTCGTACGTGGGCAGTGGGTGAAGGTCTTTTGGAAAATGCAAATATACGCTCGGAATTTCAGCGCATGCTGGCGGGCACCCGACCATCTTGTTTGAATTCAGAAGAGTATCGAATTCAAGCATCTCAAGGGGTGGCACCATCGTTTGAAATGCTATTCACTTGGCTCATGTGCAGCGCTAGCGGGATTCCTATACATGTGGATTTGAAGGATCCTATAGCGCAAAGATTTGCTGAAATACGCAATTCGCGTTCGTTAGCAGGGTTTGTCATTTATCTGCAACGTAGATCGGACATTACGCTCGCGCAAGAGCTTATTGAGTCAGAAGGCGTCGATGACAAGTATTACACGGAGTGCCGTAGCCATGTGAGAAAAGCGATTGTGGTTACCTATTCCAAGCCCAGAGACGCGATTTCTTTACAATGTTACGTGGACGAGCTGGGAAAACCTCGTGTGCCACACGATTGGCCTAATATGGAATCGTTTTTAGAATGGATTGTTACTGAGGACGAGGCGTGGAAAGATGCTGACATGTGCGTCTCGGGAGTGCAATTGTTATTGGACGCCAGAGTAGGATTGCAGCAAGCCATCTATAAAGTTTTCGTCCCGGTATCGCATCTGTCTACAATGCAGCGTAAAAGCTTTGAAACACAGACAGAGTACCAGGACCAGGCATTTATGAACGTTGCCTCACTTCACGCCCTCGGAAAATCTCTTTTCTCCAAGCGCGAGACATTGTCAAAAGAAGAAGCCGAGAATGGCACGCTGGCGGACTTTGAAAACTATCAAGCCTACATTGGGAAAGCGTTGCTTGAGCGCACGAAAAAAGATCCTACAAAGAGTCTTGTATACGACAAACTTCCCGGGTTTCGAACAGATCCCAGACGTAGTGCCTTCTACCTATTTGAAACGGTCGGCAGAGACCTGGGTGACATTGAGCGTCGAAGATACGCCGTCCTGGCATCCATGTTTGGTCCCTCTATGGGCGTAGACAGGGGAGGTAATGGAGTAAAGTTTGCCAGCGGCGGACAAGAAGACAAAACACCATTTTCTAACTGGGATCCGAATGTGGCGGTGGACTCTGTGGCCAGATATGTCTACGAGCGCGAGCTTAGTTTAGGAATCAAGGCGCAGTATCGATTTGACAATCACTTCGATGTCAAACGAATGAAAGCAAAGTATGAGACAAAGAAATTTGCTTGGATGGCATTTGCTGGAAAAAAATTAGCGCTGGTGAAATTGAGGGAAGTGCGATCCAAGTTTAATGCAAAAGTTTCCGTTCGTCTTGCTTGCGCAAATTATGGCAAAAGTCTACTGCGATCGATATCTACGTCTTCTGACGAAGATGAACCCAGCGAGAATTACAATCAAGACCCCGACCTCGTGTACCCTTTTGTCAACGGATTTGAGTTTGTCTTGACACGAAACAGAACAACAGTTTTGGAAAACAATGATCCAATGAAACCTACAGATGTCGCCTTGATGACATCGGAACTACAATTACTCCAGGGTCGTTGGGAATTGAACGCCGTCGGATTAAGAGCCGAATATTTGGTCATACTGCTCACTCAATTAAGTTACGTGAGCAGAGCCTTTGTCTTCATGCTTGAAGACGCTTCGGGAATTTCCGGGACAGACAAATATTTCCGGCACTTTTACATTGATGGCGCCACATACGCAATGTTTAAAGAAATTGTGCCGTCGTTGTACAGCATGCCAAAGTTTGGGTTTTTGGCTCTATTCGGGCCTCGTCCTGGCCAGGAAATGTCGCAAATTGCGAACACGACGTTTGAACCTGGGCAGCTAAAAGATACCTTTCCGGCTGTTCTACAGTGGTATCGCGATGAAAAAATCAAACAATCCGGCAACGACAACAACAAAGACCGCGTTTCTTCGATTGAAAATGCCATTTTCAGTTTGGACGTTGTCAACGCGAGATTTCAAGTATGGATGCGACTCATGTTGAATTTTAGAAAGGCAATCAATGCTTGTTTCAACGTATCGATTGGAGAGCTGAAAGAATACGTCAGGAATTCCGAAGAGGTTCTTCGATCTAACAAGAATTCAGATTATAGATATCCAAAGGGGTCGAATGCAAACGAATTAATCGACGTGTTGTATGACATCCCCGACGATCAAAACAACACTAATGCGTTTCGATACGCATTGGAAACTCTCTATGAAGACAGCGAAGTCTACGAAAGCGTCGAATGGGTGCTTTCGCATCTCTTGACCAAGAAAGATAGAACAGCATTCTCGCTTGGTGGGATAACTGATTTTGAACAGGAGTTTATTCGGATGGCGTTTTTAGAGAGACCCGACCCGGAATCGGGGTTTTCATCTGAACTGTCGGACGCATTGACGCAAACCTGGTTTAAACTACGTGGTGTGCAATTGAGCATATGGGCCGCGCAAAACCAGACACACACTAGATCGTCGAGGAAATGGAGCCGCAAGGCCAAATTTTTACCACAGCTTGCGCCGGCCAGAAAAGAAAGAATACTTTTGCTGAAAAACGTCGAGGAAAACGCGACACCGGAAGCAAAGAGGCCAAGACGAAACACTTCAGACGATAGTAATGCGGTCTTACCAAAGCCACCAATTACCAATCGTCCTTCTCTTCGTGCCCTGTCGTCGAGTTCCCCTCGCCTCGCGGAGACTGGCACCAACGACGCAATGGACGTCGACGCTGTTATTCCAAACCGTGTCGATACCGACGACGCAATGGATGTTGACGCTGCTATTCCAAACCGTGTGCCGTACACGAGGGCCAGTGAGAGGAGCGCGGTGCAAAATCGCGTCAGCAGGCAGTCCGACACAAACGTTTCCTCGCGCCCGGCGCCAAGACGTCCAAACATTGCAAACATCAGTGTACAGCAGGTAGCAAGCCAAAACCCTCTCTTCACATCTTACGCACAAATGCTACAGAACAAGAATAAGACTTCTTCTTCATCTTCGCAAATAAAACCTTTGCGCCAGACCCGCCCGCTTTGAAAAAAATATGTTTTCTTCATGTATATAAAGGTTTTCTCAAACGCTCTAAAATGTCGTTTTCGATCTGCGCAGACTATTTGCATCCCATCGAGAGTGTCAGGACGCGCGTTCTCGACAGCTTCGTAGAAATGTTATCAGACGAGCTGGAAAAGTGTCACGATCCGACTAGTAAATATCATTTTGTGCCCGGCGACACGATCCCGGAAGCAAAATCTTTTGCGCGCATTGTGCTTTTGGAGCAGACAGCTGTCGCTCCCGTAGACGAATTTGAACGCTCCAAAGAGATTCGAGCACGTGTTATCGACAGTTTAGAGCCCAAACTTTTGGCATACAAGAGTCCCTTTATATTTGTATTCCCGTTGCCAACTGACGACACGAACAACAACGGTCTCGGATACAAAAACTTTGACTCTGTCATGATAGACTATCCTGATCGCAAAAAGGTAATTCGATTGGGACTGGAGACGTTGTGGACGGCACCCGGGGAACAACTTGGCGCGGCTACCACTCCAGTTCAAAAAATCTGTCAGATCGCAACGCGCATCTTGACGGAATTTGCGCAAAAAAATAAGTATAATTCGGTCACAAGACCACATGAAGGCTTTGGTATGCCACGACAAGCCACTGCTGTATTCGAACCCACAAATGGAATTTTTGATAAACGACCGTGGGAAAAAAATGAGTTTGGCGAAATCGATGTTTTGGACGACAACGTTCGAATTGGTCACTCTAAGGCGATCCCTTTGCAACTCATCAACAAGCATTATGTTCGAACTTCGACTTACACGGACAATACGCTCTTGAGACTGCATTGTATATCGAACGATTTTTCAGTTCGATACTTGGACTTGAAGCAAAAAGATGACTTGAAGAACAACGAGTACGTGGAATTGCGAAAATATCATTGGATCTTGATGTCACGCGTAGCTCCTTCAGATCGATCGGCGCCGCTTACGCGGTTTTCACCCGATTACGCGCGAACGTGGACCATTGGAGAATATATGATGTCCGAGAAGGGGCAAAAACTCTTTCAAAGCATGTTGATTGACGATACAAACGCGTTTAACACGCCTGAGTGGCGTCAAATGGCGGTCCAGGGATGCGTTCCATCATTCGAAAATTTGTTGGAATGGACAATCGCCTCTGCTAATGGAAATGCACCGTTTACTCGATTGTTCAATCTGGGAAAGTTTGTGGATTATAACCACGCGGCCCCCGAAAAGAACCAGCAATTCCTCGGCTTTGAACTGGCCTTTGAAAGCCGGCGATCCATCCCCACAGCTAGCATTATTTCGCCTTATGTTGCGCGCGAACCAAAAGTCGTTTGTATACTCAGCGTCCATTATCAGAAAGACCAAAATGGAAAAACGGTAGTGCTGGTTAACTGGTTGCAGTTTTCCGGCAACAGCTACGTGCCCGTCGGCGCCCGAGTGGAAAGAAAATGCCATACGGTAGAAGAACTCATCGAAAGTTTGTCTGAATTTCAAACAGTTGTGGTACGGCCAAACAACATATGCGTGTATGCCGTGCTTCCTGTACTTGCAAAACTTGCCGACGAAGTCGGAATTGTAGAATGTGCCAAAACGTTTATTCCAGTCTACCATTTGGACGATAAGCAGCTGCGGTTGTTTAAGACGGGTGCTCTGACATACGACAGAAAGCCGTGCAACAACGGGTTTCTGGACTTGCCCCAGATGTTCGAGGCAAACATTCCACTACTCCCACAGTTTAACCTACCGGAAGAACGTAAATTTACCGTTGACGAAAATGCACAGTTTGCCGACTATGCTCGTCGCGCCTACCCGTTTTTTTCAAGAACTTATAGAAACGCAAAAATACGCGAAACGCAGATCCGATCGCGTTATGAGACTGGACGAATTATTCTCGATGCGGCCATGGGATACGCCGTCGTTTCGATATGCGCAAAAATTTACAGGCTTGATATGAGCTCCGCCGGCGGCAAATTTGACGAGTTCAAAGCCACTGCGTTTATGCAGTGCGTGTATGGAGTCTTTTTTGACCGAACGCCCTTCCCCATAGCCGGGCCTGTGAACACTCGAGAATACGTAAACGATTTGAAAAATTCGGACAAGGAAACCATTCAAGGGCCGAGTCGTTTTTTCAATCAAACTGAACGCGCTATAGGGATACCACTGTTCGACACGCATGAATTGGGCAGCTATTCTTCAAAGATTCAATGGGTCAAGACTTCAGGTGATCAGTTGCTACTGTTAGAGCTTCGGGGAGACAAAACAAGTAACTACGTCGAGACCTTTATTAGCCCGATGAATTTGAACTTTGGAAAATGGACCCAAGATAGAGACCAAAACCCTGATCTTTCGTTTAGTAGCATCAACGGCTTTTTCTGTCGCGTACTTGAACTTTATTCTTCAGAATGGAACAAATTTTATCCGGACTACGAAGACGAGATGTCTAGTGAAGAAGGATGGGTGAAAAATCTGATCAACCCAAACGATCGCCGATGTTATCTTATCACGGCCGAGATTGACTATTTTCAAAATCGATGGGAGATGACATCGCACGGCCAGACCGCAAAGGTGTTTTTCAACACCTTGCAACAATACTTATACCTTTGTGGTGTGTATTGCGTCGGGTTGTCTGATTATGCAAAGATACAAGGAAGAGACTACAAAGGACAGAAAATCAATTATGTTCGCGGCTCGGATTATTCCACGCTGAAATCGGGTCTACCGTCAGTATACTGCGACGCGGCGTTTGGATTTCTTGTGCATTTTCCTCTGTCCTCATATGCAATGGATATAGGCTCCGCTGTGAATCAATGGCAGAGTGACGATTTGGAGCGCGATGCCTTTGCGGATGCCTATCCCATGGTTGCTATTGGCTCAAAAACGATGCGAATAGTGCCTGGATTTGAATATGACTCGAATAACTTGTTGCATCGGCTTTGGATCAATTCCGGAATGGACAAATGTTTTACTATACGAAGGACAAGAAACGACGTTATACTTAAGATCATCTTACTGGCAAAAGCAAAACCGCTTTTCAATGTTGTTTTGAACATGACATGCCTACAAGTCAGAGAATGGGCGACCAACGCGCTGTCGCAACAAAACCCGGTTTACATGAGGCTGTTGGATAAATTGACAGACAAAGCGCCTGTAAAATCATTTTGCAGGGCTTGTGTAGACAAACTCTACCGTAATAAGCAATATGTCGACATGTTGCAATGGTTGGTTGAAGAATCGGTCGAAACTCCTCTCAAAGGAGATATACCTTTATCAAGTCGGCTTACCGAATACTTCACTGGCGACAAGCTCGCGGTCGTGCAAAAACTTCAAAATGACGTACATAGTTGTCTGCGAATACTGGCGCTGTGTCTCGACGAAAGTAGCGAAGTGGGTCCCGACCGCGTTAAATTCTGGAATCAAATGTGCGCTGTTCCAGAACAACGCATTGTCAAGCGGAAGAGAATTGATGCAAGCACTGATGAAGACGACAAATCCAAAAAACGCCGAGTTGAGTGAAAGCGTGCGCGCCCGCCCACCCCGGGGGGTGTATGTGTGTGTACACCTTCCATTTTTGGAACAACCCCTCGCGCGAGTTCACACTTATTTTTCGCCTAGTTTTTACCCATGTAAAATATTTTCATAATACTAGTAAACACATACTATTCATGTATACACACAAAAAAGCGTGGTATGTGTACCAATGTGTAACGGTTGTGATTTTTTCAGTTGCCGTGCTTCTCGGCTTTGGTGTATCGCAGCCAATATCATTGCTTCAACCACAATGGGCGTACTTGAGCGGCGGAGCATCGAATGCGATTCCAAATACGCCATTTACGCGGTCTGAGTTTGCGCTGTGGACGCTTACGGACAACACAAATCCCAATAATTCTATCGTGTATATTATGGGCGGCAGGAACGGTGTAAATGTTTACGCTAACACTTTTCGATATCAAACAACAACTTCTTCGTGGAATTGGGTCACGGGCAGTAATGCTACAAATGTCGCGATATCTATTCCTAGCTCCATCGGCTCGCGTTACTCCATGGGCGCTTGGACGTTTCAAAACAGATTTTTATTCTTATATGGTGGATATAATTCAGCAGGATCTGTCCAAGGCGATTTGTGGAGACTCGACACGTCTTTATTGTCGCCTACGTGGATTTTTATAACTCAAACTACACAGGGACCTTCCTGTGGAGTTCCTCGATTCGGCAGACGAGCCGAATACGCTGTATTCCATATGAGATATGTTTCCGCGGCGCTGGATAATATTGTTTATCTGAGCGGTGGGCGCTCTTCCACTTCCGGAGGTGCACTGAGATCGGACATGTACAGATTCAACAGTTCTACTTTATTGTTCGCATGTATGAGAGATGACGGTGTTTCGACTCCAAATGCTGGAACAAAACGCGTTTCGAACGCAGGAACAATCGCATTGCCTTGTAATCGAAAACAATGCACCTACACGCCCTACAACACGACGCACTTGGCCATGTATACTACGTCAAGTACGACAAATTCGTGTTTCATGTTTTTGTATACTTTAGCAACAAACATTTGGACGTGGGTCGGAGGAGGAGGCGCTGGAGCTGCTGCGCCGTGCCCAGCCGAATTTTTCACGCTTCAATACGCACTTGGAAATCCTGCGCTAATATATTCAAACGGTGCCATGTTCACGGTCAATGCAAATTCGCGCCTGTTGTACATGGTGGTTCAATCCCAAACAACCGCCCGCGGGCATCTGTGGGCGTATGATTATGATTCGGATCAGTTTTTTTGGATGGCAGGAAATGCAAGCAACGCACTTGGGACATACCCGGCGCCGAATGTGTTCTCGGCGTTAAACTTCCCGTTCGGGCGACTTTCCGGCGAAGTGTTTGTACAGCCCGGAGGATCTCCTTTCTCACCTTCGAATATTAACACGGGTTTAATAGGCGGGCAGAACGCGTTTACAACTCCGACAACATACTATAATGACGTTTGGAGGTTTAGAACGGTCGTGCTACCTCCCGCTCCGGTCGCGCCTCCGGTTGGACCTCCGGTTTTGGCTCCTCAAGCGGCACCTGTCGCGCCTCCGGTCGCTCCGCCCAAGGCACCTCCAGTTGCACCCCCGGTTGCACCGCCAGTCGCGCCTCCAGTTTCACCGCCTCAGGCCCCTCCTGTGGCTCCTCCGCAAAATCCGCCTCAAGCCCCTCCTGTGGCCCCACCGGTCGCCTCGCCTGTTGCGCCTCCGGTTTCGCCGCCTGTAGCACCGCCTTTAGCCCCACCAGTCGCGCCTCCCCAGAATCCGCCGCAATCCCCGCCAGTTGCGCCCCCGGTTTCGCCTCCTCAAGCTCCACCGATTTCACCGCCACAAGCACCACCAGTGGCCCCGCCAGTTTCACCACCTCAAGCACCTCCAGTGGCTCCACCAGTCGCGCCCCCGGTTTCACCACCTCAGTCACCTCCTGTGGCACCGCCTGTAGAACCACCGGTTGCGCCGCCAGTTTTACCGCCTCAAGCGCAGCCTGTCGCGCCTCCGGTTTCGCCTCCACAATCACCGCCTGTCGCTCCACCAGTTTCGCCTCCACAAACACCTCCTGTTGCCCCTCCAGTTTTGCCTCCTCAAGCGCCTCCTGTGGCTCCGCCTGTAGAACCGCCTCAGGCACCTCCCGTGGCTCCACCTGTGTCACCTCCAGTCGCCCCTCCTGTGGCTCCCCCTGTCGCACCGCCAGTAGAGCCGCCAGTTGCTCCTCCGGTTTTACCACCTCAGGCACCTCCAATTTCCCCGCCTGTTGCACCTCCAGTTTCCCCGCCTGTCGCCCCTCCTGTGTTACCACCACAAGCTCCTCCAGGTTCGCCACCTGTGGAACCGCCAGTCGCGCCTCCGGTTTTACCTCCTCAGGCACCACCCGTGGCTCCGCCTGTGTCACCACCAGTAGCCCCGCCTCAGGCACCGCCAGTTTCCCCACCCGTAGAGCCGCCAGTGGCTCCGCCTGTTTCACCTCCGGTCGCTCCGCCTCAAAGTCAACCAGTCGCGCCTCCCCAGAATCCACCAGTCGCACCGCCTCAAACCCCGCCAGTCGCGCCTCCTCAAAATGCACCAGTGTCGCCGCCTGTTCCACCGCCGATCGAACCACCCAACGTCAACGGCAACTATCTCGGTTCATGGGGTGGTAACGATTTAGGTCAACTGGGTAGAGTCATCTCCAACTCGTCCTCGATCGACCCTCTCATTCAACTTGTCGACGTGAATTCCGTTCAAAGCCTGCAAGTACTGGCAGTTGGCTACAAACACAATCTTATGAAACTGTCCGGCGAAAGATACTACGAATGGGGTTCAAACCTAAACGCTCAGCTTGACCCGGCGTCGAACACGACCGTGTCCGTGCCTCTTCCTCGCATTTCACCGCAACTCGATTATATTCGCCAGAGAATCGAGTTTTGGTTTTCCAACACGCGTAATGTGGCGATCAACTTTCTGGCAGGAGGTCAGGAGCACAGTGTAGCCGTCGTGAGAACGGTCACCAAGAATCCGCCTAATGTGATTGAAGATTTTGTAATCACATACGGTAATAACGATTTCGGGCAGCTTGGAGTCGCGGATCTGGCTCCGAGAACCGAACGCGCCGCCGTGGCTCTTCCCAATTCGCGTGTGCGCGTGTCTGTATTATTCGAAATCAAACAAGCGTGCGCTGGAGCCAACTATTCGGCTATTTTGTCGACTGACGGCGCGGTATGGACTTGGGGATCGAATGACAAGGGCCAGTTGGGAATCGGGTCGTATAACAACACGGAAACGCCCAGACTAGTCATGTTAGCCGAGTCAATTCGACTCATCTCATGCGGTTCCGATTTCATGTTCGCGGTCACTGAAAGATCCCCTGTCGTCGTCTACTCGTGGGGAAATAACGACAGGGGCCAATTGGCCGATCCGACTGAAATGTCGCCTAATAGAAACGCGCCCATGATTGCATTCGGTATCCCGCCAGATTCTGTCAACGTTCAACTTCAGACCCAATACATTTGCGCAGGAGGCGCGCACGGACTGTATATTTCTCAGGACACGTCTTCCGTGTACGCCTGGGGCTCCAACCAATACGGTCAATTGGGTCAGAACAAAACAGTTGCGGAATTGGCATACAGTTCAGTGCCTCAAATTGTCGCGAATACGACTGCCACTCGCGGCGTGTGGTGCGGAGTCGAACATGTTTTATTGTACAAGCCCGGTCAGACACAGGCCGTGTTCGAAATCCAAACATGGGGTCGTAATAGTTCAGGTCAAGTCGGCATTGCCGTGAATGGCATTGATTACACGGACACAAGTGGATCGGTTCGATTCCCTGTCACAGTCAGAGAATTGTCGACTGAAATCGGAAATTCCATTCTTCTGTCCGGACTGGGAGAATTCCACACGATTGTATTGCAGACTGGACCTCCGACGCCGCCCGTCACGCCGCCCGCTCAGCCCACGGCGTTGATTCCTCTATACGTGATTGTTGCTATTACAGGTTTCGGAATCGTGGCTGTCGCATTCCATTCGTTATGCTGCAGAACTCCTGTGCCCGCAAAGAGAAGCAAAATAACGCCTCCGCCGTCTCCTCCCACTGCACCCAGAGCTCGTAATTACAATTCTAAGACAGCGACTACTCGCATGCGTAAAATGTAAATAGAAAATAATGTGTGTTATCCACGACAGCAATAAATAAACTCAAAGCTCAAAAACTTTGGAAATTCGCTCTATGTTTGGTATTATAAGTCGTGCCAGAAAATGAGACTAAAGTGGATTGTACTTTTCGTAGCCGTAGCCGCGGCACTAAACTCGGCTGCTGGATCTGGCGAGTACAATCCAGTCACGTGCTTTGCAAGAGGTCTCGTCGAGAATCCTACAGGGTTCACTGCGCGGCACACTATCACTGAATTCATGTCAAACAAAGAATTTTGTTCCGGTTGCACTATCGACCGTGCTCCTTTTCTCCCTGCGCTAGCTGTTATTACAGCCGACGAAGGCAAGGTCGGCTACACATTTGAACTATTACCCGGCAGAGAAGCGAGCCCGTGTCCATGCGATCCCGATGTTTTCTGGCGAAATGTCTATCCGGAATACAAAGAATTTCAAGATTATACTGTCTTGTCCTGTTTCAACGGCCTTGTATGCGGAGCCACTCTAGTGTTCGACTCGAGTGGAACACCGTATCGCACGTTTGAACCGTTCATGTCCGATACCGTCGCGATCCAAAGCACGTTTCCGTTTGACTTTTTCGCTGAACTTGTCGAACAAGAGAACTATGCTATTCCGACAATGACAAGCGAGCGCGTTCCCGAACAAATTGCAAAGTATCGATCCAATGAAGCGCCACCGCGTTTGCTCATGTACAATTTGGACGAAACCGAAAGCGCTGAGTATATCTGGTCTTTTGGCTGCGATATAGATCTCGAGCGCCCGAATCTGAGATGGGTGCAACTCATGTATTACTCAACGCAGGAGTGCCTGACTTCGGGCGTTCGATGGAATTACCGCAATAGCGAATATTTGCCTCGACCATGTCGAACAAGGAACGATTGTTATATCGAGAGCAACCTTTTAGCTTTGACAAATGACATTGCGTTTATTAAGACAAACGCTCAGGCATTTGCCACTCAAGGCAGGTACAACATGGACGACTTTTCTGGTTCTGAATACTGGACATATAGTGCGCAGTGTTACACAGACGAACGCACGTGCGTGACTACAGTTGCTGTGGCAGCCGCTGAAGACGTGATCGACGGCAAATTGGATGTGGACGCAGGAGCATGTCCCCGGTTAGGAAATGAAGCTGTGCTCGGGGATTACATACCTTATATTGTTACGAGCATACCTGTGACAAAAGACACGGCCAACTCGAGATTCGCGTTCTTCCCGGACTTGATTGTGTACGACCCGTGCATGTATCCCACCGTAAACAGAGACGCGTATTTTGAAGCAACCTGGGATGCAAAAGACGAATTCTGGGAAACATGCCAGGCGTATTTGGGAATAGAGTACGACTCAAAGTTGAACAGCGTGGAATTTGTCGCAAAATGGGACGGCTCCGTGCCGCCCATCGGGCCAGCACCGTCTGTGACATGCCATGTTATTATACAATGCGCTTCTGGGCGCAAAATTGTGTCGCGGGAGACCGGGATAGATTTAGTGTTTGTTGAGTAAAACTACCCCACGTAAAAAAAAAAATTCTCTTGACTAGGTTTAAGGTTTTTTGTACAGTTCTTTCAATTTGCGTCCGACCTGTTCTAAAGTTTTTTTGCACGCAATGCTCCGAACTGAAATATGCGACTGTGAATCCGAGTCTGCTGTTGTTTCCGAGTTCTGCGCCGATTTCAGAACACGGAGCAATACGTCCTACGTCAATCACCAAGATAAGTTCTACGTCCGTTACAATGCAGATTTTAAGCTCGCAGACTCTACAATTGCGCGCTACGGGACCGACGGATTTACTGTGCGAAATGGAGTGCCCGGACCCAGTGAAACACAACCCCATCTTGCCGAGGCGGACTATATTCGAAAGTATCTTTTCCCAATCACAATGGACGGAAAACCTGCTATGGTGTACAGGCTCCATTACTTGCAATGGCTGTACGACGACATTGTGGAGCACGAAAACAACTTTTATGTGAGATCACACATTCCGTTTTCGTTACCGGATGGCAACGAGGCCGTCGTTCTGTGCGACGGCACGATTTCGGTAACCGAAGAGTTTTGCGAGGAAGAGGACACCGCACAAGAATACGAGGTCAAGTATCTCGAAGAAGGATGGATACGTGACAAACCTGTAAAGATTTACCGTAATCATTTTGTTATAAACTGATTTATGTTCGCCGCACCCCATCCGCCCATGTGGTTTTCTAAACGGAATCGCGCCTTTTTTGGGTTGGTTTCTTACGTCAGTGCATACGCGGCAATCATGGGTAATCTTTTGCGTAAATCAACTTCAAGTTCCGTCTCGAAGGGCCCTAATTTGGATTCCAAGCAACTGCGCTTGGTTCTTGTATGGGACAAGTTTTGGGTGCGCCGCGAGCTACGATTTGCGCACGACAGCATCAATTACGCCTACTTTCGTAGCAAGGGCGAGAATATGGTTACGTCTAAAGGATTAGGCGAGCCTATTCTCGACGAGGAGTACGAGAAGAGGTATCTCTCGCGTTGCAAGGTGGACGGCAAGGACGCGTTCGTGTACACCTTGCATTTTTTAGATGTCTTGTTCGACGATATAGTCAAGTACAATGATTTCTTCTGCGTTCGAATGAACAAATACTTTGTTCTCGAAAATGGAGAAGGCGTGTGTTTGCGGCCCGAAGGCGTGACTCGTCCAACAAAGATTGTTATGGACCGAATTGAGTATTACAGTCACACGCATCTATGCAACGGATACGTTGGCGGTGAAATGCAAATGGTCTACAAGGATCACTTTCTCAGACAGGCTTAGGCGAATATGTGTCTTTTTTATGTATACACACTAAAATAGTCGATATCTTTCACATGTTTCTGGTTTTTTCTTCAAATGGACACGTTCGCCGTGACGCTGCTCAAACTGGGATGTTGTTCAATTTGCACAGTACAAGTCTTCCTCCAGTTTTCCATTTCGTCTCCGTGTCCGAATATATGCGTTTCCAGCTGCACGTTGTTGAGGTCGAACACTTTTCCCACCAGCGGGTAGTAGTCCAATACTACGTGTCCGATATACTCATGAATCACTTGTATATCCTCGCGGAGTTGATCTAGCGTCGGCTGAGGCTCTTGATGCAATATGGAGCGGAGGTTGACCTTGATTATCGCCATGTAAGGCGACGGCTCCTTGACAAAGTTAATGGAATGATCTTGAATTTGCGTGTTGTCGACGCCGTGGTACTGCATGAAACTCCACGAATCTTCGTCGGCGTCGGCTTCTTGGAGGGCATTCATAATATCATGCTTGGCTTCCTCGATCCGAAACACGGGGATTCCTACCACCCAAAAGAGATCAGATGTAGTAGGCTCTCGTTTTGCTTTTTCGGGAATTGGCTCGGGAACCGATTGATTCACTGGGCCGGGCCTAGGAACAACATCCCTTCCCTCGGTCGGCATATCGTCGTAAACAATCTTTCTTCTCTTAGGAGGCATGATGGACAAGATAAGAGGTGAAAATTAGTGAATGAGACGGTGACTCGACAAAAAAAAACTAGACGCGAAGTTTTGATACCCCCGCGAGTAAAGCGCGAACTTTTTTACATTGGAAAAGGGATTTACATTGTCACCAATCTGTGCACTTAAACGTATTTCTGAAGACTTGGCAGGTATTCGGGATCAACGTCTTCTGCGCTGGTTTCAAATCGAAATTTTTTGTTACTTGCTTCTCTGAGCATCTTTTCATCCAACTTCAAGCATAAAGGTTTATATATGCTTTGGGCCGTTTTCAGGTGCACTGTAAACGTTTTTAACGTCTGCGGTGGAAAATTGTCCGAGGTCAGCGTGACGGAATATGACCACCATTTTCCGCTTTGCTCTGGTGTAGACAAATGATATGCGTAGAAATACGTGTGGTTTTTCGTGCCGACTGAATTGATGATAGTACCAGGTTTCAAGAAAATGGAATCTTTGCCGAGGCGTGCATTCGCGCCATCATTATCCGAAAACGTAAAAGTGTTGTTGGGCGAGTGGTAGTGGTATAAGTTCTGGACACCAACCTTTTCCGTTTCGAACATTTTCTTGTAATGGTCATCTAGATCTTTTACCATTGTAATCCTGTCGCAACATGGACAGAAAACTTCGCGATAGACGCATGTTTTAAGGTGCTCTCTGACAACTTTGGCGTCGTACTTGAACGTTAGAGTGCACCCTAGAGCAGCGTTGGGGCAGTTGCACGTGATTCCGGAGAACTCGGCCAAACTTTCCAATCCCAATTGTCGCGTAAGCTTGTTTTGGGCACCATAAACGGCTGAACATATAGGGCATTGTGGTATTTTCAATTTGCATGTAGCGCATATCAAATGCCCGTTGACGCAGCTCTGGGTAGGAGGCGCGCATATTGTCATGCACACAGGGCATGTAAGGCTTTGCTCCAATTTGTCTTTTACGGTTTCTTGTGGCGCACTGTTCTCCGAGATGACAGAATCACATGGTTCACACGATTCACGCGATTCAACGGCGCCAGCGTTCGGCGTGTTTGCGTTCTCGGAAGAAGCGGTCGGGTCATGCGATTTAGTATCCGGTTCCATTTTTTGAGGCGGTGTACCGTAAAAACCAATACAAATTAGTTCGAAGCGAGCAGATAAGCGAGCGAAATGAAGAAATAAAGGGGGCTCAGCCAACAGTAAAAGTTTTTTCGCGCGCGTATTTGGATTTACATCGCCATAGAGAGGCTTATTATCTCAGTGTGGTATATTGCAATTCTTACATACGGAGGTCGGTTGGATCGTTTTATGTACAAAAAAGTGTGTTTGCCAATGTCCTGGGCCACGCATCCTTGAAATAAACAAGGTGTATTTACATAGTATCAACAAATTTTTCTTGTTCGTCCTCGCACGCCTTGAACATGGTTTCCAAATCGACATGCGTGACGATAACGGGCCACAGAGTGTCGGGCGACTTCTTGACGTCCCAGGGCAGTTTGTCGAAATTGTAGCGCTGCTTTCCATGATTCCAAATGTCAAAATCGACTTGGAAGAGCTCTACAGATGAGCCGGGAGTAGACCAATCGCGTGGTGCAAAATCAGAGGCCTTGAACGACCGAAAATTGAAGACGGACGCAATAACCCACACACGCTGAACCGTTTCCGGTATTTTTATGCTTGCTCGATAGTGGATCATGTTTCCCTTTGGATCGTACGACAAAGTAATCGGGGCCTTTGCAGTGCGTTCGCAAATGACGTCGGTCTCTTTGTCGTACCTGAACCAATTTGTGTCCAGCTTTATAAAGCTCCTTTTGTGGTATTTCAAATACGATTCGACGAGGCGGGTCTTTCCAGAGCCCGTGGGACCGTAGAGGAAGATGAACCGAGGGCCGGGCGCAGACGCCACTTTGGCCGGAGGCTTTGCATTTGAGGAAGGAGTAGAATTATCGAGAGATGGCTCCATGTGACTTGGCGCGTGATTTTTGACTGATTGCAAGGATTTGCACGTGAAAGTAAAGCAATGGCTGCGGTAAGAATGAGGGGGTCTTAATTGCACAGATTTACACGATGAATTGACGGCTTGTATTTATTCAGATGCCACTTTACATGTATCTTCTTTGTCTAGATCGCGAACCATGGTTTCCAAGTCCACATGGCGCTGAAGAACAGGCCACAGGGTCTCGGGTGACGCTTTAAGGTCCCACGGCAGTTTATCGACGTTGTATCCTTTTGTTTCAGGATCCCAGAGATTGAGCGAAAGATCAAATCTTTCTATGGACATGCCCGCGGTCGCCCAATCTCGTTTGGGAATTTCCGCTCTAGCCGCTCGTGCAAAGAACGGGGTTCGCGTCCTACAATCCACACGCGCTCTACTTCGCTCGGAATTCTGACAATAAACTTGTATCGGAGTCAGAGTCATACCAAAGCTTAATAATGTTTCTTCTGGTGCCGTCGACGATGACGTCTGTCTCTTTTGCGTAAGAACGCCAGAGAGCTTGGTAATGATACGCTTTGCGTTTTTGAGCGTCCAAGTAAAATGACACTAGACTCGATTTGCCGCATCGTCTGGGGCCTGTAACGTAGATAAAGCGAGGGCCTGCAACTGGAGTAATTTTAACGCTCAAATCGCTGTGAGGCCTTATATTCGAAGAGGGCTCCATAGCTCAATGTCCAACCTTTGACTATTTTTTTCTATTGTGGTTGGGCTCGCCGCCAAACACGTCCAGTTCTACGCGGAATCTCGGTTTCAGGGGGTGTACCGACGCACCCAAAATGCAATTTGCAGTACTCGCATACAAAAACGCGAATGTCATTTTCAAATTTGCATTGGCAACCTATTCCAATGAGCCTGGGCAGATGTTCGCAAGAAAAAGACGAAGCGTTGTAAACCATATCTTGTCCCGTTGTGTCAGCGCAGTTCCATGTACTTAAATCTTGGTTGAAAGACTCGGTTTCGGAGAACATACATCTTTTTGCCGACGATGGACTCGGCGTCCATTTTTCTAGAGGCTGGTTGAATGTTTTACAAGTGGCCGATTGAGCTTTTTCTGCAAAACATTCCACTCCTTTTCGGTCTGGCGTAGTATAAACGACAAGCGTTTGGCAATGTCGCAGTATCCTTGCTCTATTAGAATACTGAGCAAATTGTCTCGAATCTCGGGAAGCAACGTGAAGGGATTGCCCGTTGTAATGGCGAGATCGGGCTCGGCGGCGCATTCAGGGTTAGAGTCTACAATTTCCATGTTGCGTATGTATATTGATACAATGTGGAATGAAAAGTTTACAAGTGCAAATTGGGGTTCTACAGAAAAAAAAGTTTTAGGGGGTCGAGATGAAATGCACAGTCCGGCCGGTTCTCTTTGCGGCTTCTTCGATATTCTTGTATTCTTCCGGTCGTATATCGGCTGAAGCTATGAAGAACAGTTCGCATCCAAGAAAGAAAGACGCAAACTTGTCTTCGTGAACGTCCCATGAATGTTCATGCCCGTTGTCCACAATTCGTAGTTTTTGGACCTTTGTTTCGCCGGGCAAAAGTTTTAGCGGGACTTTAAACCCAAGTTCGCGTTTTGGACAATGTATAAAAACGGCGATGACTGGAAGTATAATCTGGCATCTTAGGCCGAGTTCGTCAGTTTTGGAAGAAATTTCATGCAAACTCAGAGTGTGCAGATTTGGAAATGTTTCTTTGATGCATGACGTGGCCGTATACGTATGCAGTTCGAGATGAAAGATACGCGCTCCTGTGTGTGCGAACAACGTGAGAAGGCTCTGCAAACTGTTAGATGTGTCCAGTCTGACCGAATCCAGTAAAGGAAGCAGCTGAGGATCAAAGCCTGTCAGCGGCGCTTGACGACATTTGCCGTAAATGCAAATCTGTTTTAGATGGTTCAGGCACAGTTTGTCCATGCTCGAAGCGGTTGCTTTCGCATTTATCGTCAGATATCTGATGTTTGTAAATACATTGCTTATAGCCTGGACATGCTTTGGCGCCATACACGACATGAAAGTGGGAAGATGTAACCGCGCTGTCCGTCTGAACATTTTTTCGTTTCGAGTTGAAGAATAATCAATGGCCATTTTTTCAACCGCGTTCCAAATAATGTTTGCCCAGATCTCATTTTCCATGTCCATAAAAACCATTCGCTCGGGTGGCTCCAAAAAGTTGAGATAAACATTTTCCCATCCCGAGCCCGATTGTAAAATCTCCATTCCGTCTCGTAGCGGTGTCAATTTTGGAAAAAGATGCATATCTGCATTTTCCCTAGGGCTCGCGGCGATTATGCGCTTCGTGTGATTGGAAAGCAGGTGCCGTAGCCACGGTATTGTCGAATACGAGATGCATAAGCATATAATGTCGTCTGGTAGCTCTATTGTACATCTATGTGGTTCCATTGTGCTTATATAGAGAGCTCCCAAAGAAATGAAATACGCGGCGTTCGGCGCGAAGATTTGTCGAATGTTGTGGGAAGGGGGCGGGGCGTAAAACGACCACAAATTCCTCGAATTTCCAAAAACCCTTTTACCTTTTTTCAGATTCTTCGAAATCAAGTGTCGCCGAAAAAATGCGCACCGTGAAGCGCGACCTGACAACTGCCGAAGAAGCTTCAAAGCTTTGCCCTAGCTCGACGCAGGTCTTTTGGCGCATGCCGTATTATATTATGGACGCAGCCACGATTTACAGCCACGTTCGCGACACTCTTCAATCTGAGAATAACAACAAAACTACGTTTACAGACGACGAGTTGTGCGCGCTTTTCGAGCCCAGCGACGATTCGATGCTCAGCGTCAGGGTGTCTGTAAACAAGGCGCTGAATTTGCTATTGCATATGAAATTGCTCACACTAAGTTTGAGAGGCGAGGTCGTTCTATTTACGGAAGTGGACTACGACGCACAGAAGGTTAGACGAACGGGCAAAAAGTTTGCCTCCTACCTTCTGAAACAGAAAACTGTTCACGCATCTGAATTGACATTGAGGAATTGCATCGAATACTTCTTTTTCGATCTTTTTATGAAGAATAGCGACAAGGAAGTCATGCACGCACTGTGCCTGTTTTCAACATGCCCTCGCGTTGGCGAACTTCTTGTGAAATATGGTCTAGCTCAATTATTTGAGTCTCGAGCCGGAGAACAAGAGTATTTGCTTTTGTGCGACAAGATTAAGCGTAGTAAATCTGAGCGGATTACGCAATGAGACTGTATTTGTATTTGTATATGTATAAAGGAAGAACAGTGTACAATCAAGTGTTTGATTTCAATCCACAGTCGAAACGGAGGCGTTCATTTCACGAAGCTTCTCCATTTGCAGAATTGCTTCCTTGAGAGTCTGGATATACTCCTCGTCGCGGACAGGATCTCGCTCGGCCTCAATCTTTTTGGCTGTCAAAGTATCAATGTAAACCGATGATGCGTCTTTCTGTGGTGCAGTTGACGACGACTCGGACGCAGTTTTAGACAATGGCTTGGGTTCACTGAGATAATAAGAATATTCTCCATCGGGACTAGTGAACGAATAATAGCGAGTGTTTCCAATGCGCGTGATTCTTGACGCAGTAGGAGCTAAACCTGGCTTTTCGGAAGCATTGTCAGCGGAAGACCGTTCAACTTGCACGGGTTCCACGGGCGCCTTTGAGGCGGATTCTTGAACAAAGCCTGCGCTTGAACCTGAAGTAGCCTGCAGTACTGGGATGTTCGCAGTGTGTCCGCCGGAACTGGAACTGGAACTGGTGTGCGTTGGTACAAAGTCAGGCAGTCCTTCGCCGAGAATCTTTTGTCTCATTTTTGGATTCATGAGAACCGACTTTCCGTCCAAATCGGAAATGGGCCGCAGGCTTAAATCCGAGGGATTGATGCCGGCGGGTAACGCCGATGCATTCGCGCGCAACATTCTTTGAAAATCCTCGTTGACTTGCTGAAGTTCCACGTTTTCCATATGCGAGTCCACAAAATGGGCCGCGTGTTCCATGCGGGCGACTTTTTCTCTTTTTCTTGCGTTCTTGAGCGCTTCGGATTGAGCCACTCTTTCGTCCTTATGTATGCAGAGCCAATAGTCAACATTTGTTAACTCGGCAATCCGTTCGGCGGACATAGCGGGCTCGGATGTGGATTTGAGGGAGAAAAACTTGACAACGCGGTACGCCGTGTCGCAAAACGCGTAGCAACTGTACGTCGCTGCCTTGGTGAAGCATCTGAAGATAAAATTGTTGAACACCGCGTCGGATTCCATGGCACAAGCTTTCTTGTCCAAAAAGTTGATTACAGGGAGCAGCAGCCGCCATTGGGTCGCCTTGTGGATGTAAACAAGAAACATCCCGTGTTGCTTGTACATCATATAGAATAGGGCCTTGAAATACGGGACGATGATGTATTGGATAGCTCCAAACACGATTGCACAAGGAAAAGAGATGAAGAAGATCATGAGGATCCAATATTCTAAAACCTGGCCACAAAGGATGAAAAAATTGACTACAAGCCTTGGGTCTATAGCGGTAGCAATGATTGACATGACTGAAACAGCGTTGAATGATTTTACGCAGCGGCTTGATTTTTTCACTGAACCGATTACGGGCTTGGAAGCAAAAGTTGCCAAAAAGGAGAGGCGGGGGGTCGCGTCTCGTTGGTTGTTTTAATTTGATATGCACTACTTTCACTGAACAATGCCATGGATAATACACCCAAGTTGACATGGGATACTCTCCCTCTTGTTGTACAAGAAGTCGTGTTTGACGTCATTTCGCGCACCGAGTACAGCGACATTGCGGTGCAGAGGTTGAAATGGTATGGCGATTGGCTAGGTGTAAACGACACAAGCCCGCCATGCCCTTCCTTGACGTCATATATACTTTTTCCTGTGCATCTAATCATCAGCCATTGCAAAAAGAATGACACTTTTGTCATTAAGGAAAACAATACCTTGTTTCAAGCTCTGCCCAGTTTCTCTCAACAAAACTCGGCTGGGTATAGTTATTTTTATCACCCAGCTCGATTTGACGCGTCCAAGGCAACTGCCAACGTTCCGTCTTTGTGCGACCTGGCCGCGTTGCACGTGCTCAAGAACAATTCCCGGTTTCGCCAAAGCGCCATCTCATCCTTTTTTGAAGTCCGAGGATTGAAAAATGATCTTTACCTCGGCGAATGCACTTTTGCGGGCTACTTCAACGCAAAAGTGGGGTTCTACTACAGCGCAATAGACGACCTTTTTCGATTTGCTCAGATGCTCTATAAAGACATAGGACCGAATGACTACGAGGCCCGTTTCGTTATGACGTCGTGGAACGACCCCGAGCCCCATTTCGAAGATGTTTATATCAAGGGTTGGGACCCAGTGGACCCGGTCGCCGCCTTTGACCCGCCTGACGTTCAAGATCTCTTCCGCAGATGCCGCAAAGTTCATATTTCCAAGATGACGTATAATCACAGCACATATACGCAGACGTGCAGCTCGCGGTGCAGTAATATGGCGCCGTATTTACAGTACCCCACAACCGCCGAAATTGAAGAGGCCGACGCGTTGCTCGCCAGAACAGTCGTCCAAGGGTCCAAACGGTGCAAGCTGTCATAGATTTGCGTGTGCATAAACTCAAATGTCGATTTCTGAATTAGAGAACTTGGAGTGGGACTCGTTGTCAGAACCGTTGCAGGACGGCTTACTAAAAGCGTTTCCTCGCACCAAGTATTCGGATGTAACTACTGCACGTTTTACAAGCATTGACATTGTCAAGAAAGAAAAAAACGGAGAAACAAAAACTTTGACTTTAAAAGGGTCAAGAGGAATCGTAGCCGCGCCTATAGGCGCGTCGTATCCTACAAACACAATTGGATTTTACAGGCATGTTCTAGCTTTTACAGCCGGTATAATGAACGCAAAGAGATTTTTGGATATATTAGAACCCAGAACAGAAAAGTCTCTGTTTTGTCTGGCTGCTGCCAAAATCATCGAATTGGCTCCAAAAATCCGCTCGCGTCTTCATACTTTATATTTTGGATTGGACTCTGAAGCGCCAGCAAAAATCACTCCAGTAATTTTATATTCATTTTTGAGAGCGGGTGTGTACACCCGCGAATTTTACTACGTCGACGTCGATGACATGGTCAAAATCACACGGCTGGTAGTTAATGCATGTTGCAAGACACAGGCGTATATATACAACTACTCGTGTATAGTAGAGGAATTTGTGTATAAGAATCCCGACTGTGGCTGGGCCGAGTTGGAAAAATCTCTCCTCTGGCACTGCGGATCGCGGTTTATCATACATAATGAAAAACAGTCTCCTTTGATTAGCACGCAAGAGCCTGTGGAATTGTTAACATTTATACCAGATCAGAAGATAAAAGAATTCCTAGAAGAGTCCTCCCCTGTTTTCGTTGGCCAACAGCCCGCTTTGTACACTACCCCGGACTTCAGTCCGAACAAACGTGTCAAGTTGAATTAAACACTTTTTTACTCTAGTTAGTCCTTATATCCCGGCCACGTACGGAAGACTAGAATGGAGCCCGTTCAAAAGCCGCGCAAGAAGCGTCGCTGGATACCTTTGGAATGCAAATTCCCGATTGTACAAGAGTCGAGTATTCGCGCTCTTCTTTATCCACAGCAAGAGTCTTCGAGTGCGGCAGCCGATAGCCCTGCACATGGTCGGGTTACAGTCACGCCGACTGCGCCTACAATCAAGCAAAAAGCTCGCAACGAGCTTCAAGAAGAATTGAAAGCACTTGAAGCTAAAGAAGAAACACTCGAGTCCGAGTACATTGAAAAATACCATGTCTGGCGTGTACAGGACCGCGAAATATCTTTGCGTATTGACGCAGACTACACTGAGTATTTCAAAAAGTCATATGTGGTGTCCAAAATCCTAAATCGCGATTTGTCGCCTGACGAGAGCTTTATCACGCCCTTTGACTGGGCTCCGGCCTGGGATGCTTCTCTACACCAGCTTTTGGGCAAAACCAACTTGTCCAATATCATGGTTCATTTTCCTACGTGCAATCATTCGTATTTCCTGCCCGCCGGAAGCCGCCTCGAAAACGAGCACCATTTCTACATGGACCAGCGACCCAAGTTTGCCAAATGGTTCCAGTACAGGCTCTCTGACATTGACGAGGATATATACTCTTTGTGGAATCTGGTTAGTACACGCCACCACGAGCCCGAGAACGAATTGGCACTTCGTCATGTCGCTCTCGACGTGGGCGCTGACGACTCGCACGCACTGGCATTCGAGGACATTGTTCATTATGACATTAAGGGAAACCGGTTTGGATCTCTCATCAAAAGCGTGTGGTACGCCGAAGAGCAGGAACTCGGCCCGGTCAATCCTGTCAAGCCTCATCGATGCGCTGTTTGCGCGATCACGCTGAGTTCGCATGCGTCTTCAGAATTGAACAAAGAACTCCGAATGCTGTACCCTGGTCTGCCTGTACGCTCGGACAAGCCTACGATTTACGGTCTAGACCCGGACGACTACGGATGGTGGAATTGGGACTTGAAAACCCCCAAAGTAAAGCGAGAGTGCGATTATCCGCAATTGCCCGCGGTCGCCTGGAGCAAGGATCATATTCAACGATTGATCAATATCTCAGTGTATGCCAGAACGGGGCTTGACAAGCATCCGATGGGGAAGGGGAGGTGGCTCAAGAAGAACAAGCACAAGTACGGCGATAGAACGCCCGAGCCGTCGAATCGCGAATTGCAAGAGTGCAGGCAGAAGATCGAGGCAATTAAGAAAAGGTTGATGGAGTGAATAAATATAAAATTTCCTTACAGACGTCACTTTGTTGTATATAAATAAGGTCAGTGCAAGCTCCAAGCCTCCGCAGCTAACAATGAGTGGCTATTCATACGCGAAAAATGGAAAAGTGTATTTTTCTCATCTAAACCCACCGCGTAAGGGTGACATGATAAAGTTTTTTGCCCGTCTAAACGAGAAGGCGCCAAAAGGAATTAGATTTGAACCTCTTGCGCGATGCGAAGGCGGAATTTCTGTTTTCAAGGATGGAGAAAAAGCGCCTGATTTTGAAAAGTCTGATGGGCGGGAAAAACTGCTTAGATTTGATTTCCCCAAGGACTGGCCGCAAATCGTTGACAAGAATGACCCGTTGAGCGGATTTCGCAATGATCCAGACACGGTACTCGAAGAAGGATGGGAAGCTTTACGAGGAAGACCTCGCTTCAAGGGACCAAAACGCCCACTGGTGTTGAGTTTCGAGAGCCATAGCCCGGACAACAAATGGACCCGTGAAGAAATGAAAATTGTTATTGAAACATTCAACGAAATGGATTTTGTGCATAAAGTAACGTGTGTTAAATGGACCTGTAAATCCCCCACTTAAAAAACCAACGGTGTCAGAATTCGCGCAGGCTTGCAGCGTTCACAATTTATCTCGCGAATCATGTCCTCCAACCCCAAATACGTCACAGAACGTCTGTGTAAGGACTCGCGTTATCCACTCGACTGCGGAGGCGGGTTCGGGTCGGTGAAAATCTTCAAGGGCGTGGACGAGTTTAATATGCACCAAGCTATCGACGACGCCATGGAAGAATATGGCTACAGTTGTGTCTACTTGGACGACAAAGATTACGTCGGCGAGTACATTTATGTGCACATTTTCTCCACTACCGGCACCTCCGTTGAAGGACAGTTCAAAGATTGGGACAAAGCCAGAGAAATGATTCTCACAAAGATGGAGGAGCATGATTTTCAAATTCAGTGCAAGATAGACGACATTGAGGTCTATCGTCAACTTCCCGAGGAGAATTTTAACTACGCGGGCACTTTAATGGTTCGCAGACTCGATACTACAGATACAAATGCAAATGCGGATACAAGTGCAAGCGCGGGCGCAGGCGACGAACAACAGTCGTCGGAGCAGAGCGCAAACTAGTTGTCTTCGCAACTAGCGTTGGTGTCTACTTCTATCTCTTCTAGTTTGGTTCTTTCGACGCCACAGTGATCCAAGAAGATTTGAATCGAGATGAGGTAAGCAGCAAACGCGGCAGAGTTCTGCAGCCCAAAAAACAGTGTTAGAAACGTGTAGAGCTCGCAATTTGTATCTTATAAATATCAAACTAAAAAGGAAAAAATGCGTACAAAGTGAAAATAAGAAACTCGTAGTTCCAAAACAGATTGCGCGGCCGCGACTTTATCCTTGTGCGAAAGCGCTTGGTAGGCTTTCAGTTTGGCGAGCACTTGTTCGTTGTTCGGAGCTCGAAGCTTGATATCGTCAAATACTTGTTTGCTAATGTAAGCAAGAAATGCACGGTCGCCATTGTATAAATCAACCGGGTAGGACGCCTCGGGAAACCGCAACTTAAAGCGCCGGCGCGGCTCCTTGTTGATGACGGTTTCAACAAAGGCCTTCTTGGCCGATCGAGTCGTCATTCTTGACATGTTTTTGAGGTGATATAGCGTTTGGGAAACTGAAATAAATTGGCTAGCCGCGGCCGCTTTTAGGAAAGGTCTGATCTGCTTCCCTTGCGGGGGAAATGGGCCTGCTCTGCTTCTCCCAAAAAAAGCACTTCTCAACAAAACTTTGTTCTGTTCGCCGCCCTTCTGCTTCCACTTTATCTCGCTGACTAAATCATGTATACGTCAAGAACCTGTATTGCGCTAATATGCGTCTTAGCACTACTCGCAGGAACTACTCTATGCGAGGCGCGCTGTTCCAAATTGTCGCTTCAACTTGCCACCGATTTGCTTGGCGATGCTGGAGTTGTTCTAGAAGCCATCGAGGTTAACATTGAAGCATGTTCTGACACAAGCTTTGAAGAGATCAAACAACGCATCAAACGAGCGTTGCAGCTTCCGGAAACGGCGCCGGATTTTTCCATATACGCCCAACGCGTGGATGATACAGCACAGATATGGATGCCATCGCTGAGTTCTAATTCGCGCGACCAGCGCACGATAGGACAGCTATTGTTTGTAAAAACGCAGCGGTTTGCGTTAAACGGCGTCGATTGCTTTGCCGACGATTACTGTACAAGGATATACAACGGAAATTCAAACTGTAACTGTGCATTTAACAATGTCCTTTTCCTCGTAAAAGACGCGCGATCTCTACACAAATTCGCCAACGCCCGTTTGAGTTGGATGTTTGGCAGCTGGCGTTTTGACAAAGAAACTCAAACACATACTAATTCTACTTCTTTGGCACCCAAAATGTAGCACGCGCTCTTGTATGCGCAGTAAACCCTTTTTATATACAACTACAAATTTTGCAATTCGAGCGGCATGTAATAACACATATACATGACATCATAAGTCCTACAGAACACAGCATGCTTGTTCTTGTTCTCGGCCATCATTTTACTCGCCAGCGCTTTTACGTGTTGTCTGCTCGCCGCCTTGAACCGGGCAAGCAATTCGTTCTTGTACAGCAAATTGTATCTGTGAAGCACGATTTCCGTGATAATTTGTACGATCGCAAGGCCCAGGAATATACAGGCAAGTACAAAGGAGCCGAGAACAGTAGAAAAACTGTCGTCGCATGTCGCGTCCACAGCGGGAAAATCAATCCTTTGTTGTGATCCATCGGCGCACCATGACACGAAAAACGCGATTTGAATTCCGAAATAGGTGCCTGTAGTGAGGAGACCGACAACGGCCGACCCGATTCGCAGTGAGCGCCACGGCTGCGCCACAAACGCATTTAGGGATTGAAGTCCGGGAACAGCTACTACCCAACTGAATATGGAGAAGAATAAGAGCGCAACGACTCCCTGGCCCGCCGAGGGCTGAGCAAACATGACAGTGAAGAAGAAGAACGCTGCGACTGATGCCACGATCCCCAGTACGATTTCGGCGTACAAAGCTTTCGAAGTACGCTCTAGATCTTTGAACTTTTCAGATACAAAGCACCATTGTTGATCTACGTAAGTGGTCACGTCAACGGGCACGCCGCGGTTTGACAACATGTCCGTTGCTTTGCCCTTCTGCTTGATCGGCACGCCATATTGATCGAATCGCATTCTTCTTAGATTCTAAAAGTATATAAGTGCGGAAAAAAGTAAATGCCGTGCCGTGCAGCCTACCTGGTTTAAAATTCGACCGGGAATTTGCGCCCGCTTAAATGCCACGTGCCCTGAAATCCTGAATAAACAAAATCCTACCTTTGTCCAGACTGAACAAGTTTGCAATAGCACGGTACCTTCTTTCAAGTGTCTAATCACTCACAGAAGCCAAGGTCAAGAAGCCATGTCTTCCAACACCACTCTGCCTTTTGGGCAGAACTACTTTACCACTATAGAGTGGTCTCTCTTACCTCTGATCGTCTTTGGCGTATTTGTCTTTATCGGAACTTGCTCCGTAACCGGAAGAAGATGGGCCGAGAGTGCGCTCTCCAAGTACTTCAAGAAGGTTGTCAACCAAAAGCGTCTTGCCGCGCAAAATCCAAACCTCATGGGCGGTGTCTACAACAGAAACATTTACAAGGCTGTCTGGCTCATCCTTGTTTTGCATTTGGCCATTTCGCTCTGGATGTTGCTCATGCTCGTGTCTCCTACTGCTGTCAATGACAAGAAGATCTTTGAGGGTCAGACTTGGCAAGGATGGACCGCTGTTTTCATCATCGACCTTATCATTGTCGGCATGATTCCTTTGTGGTCGCAATTGTTCAGCGCAAAGAGAGTCACCGCCAAGGCAAGCTTTGGTTTGCAATACGTTTTCTTGATTCTCTTCCTTGGAGCATGCGGTATTGGTCTCGCCTACAGCATCATCCTGTGTAAGGATCTTGATGCTGCCGCTACTCGCGCAGTTGATCCCGTCAACTATTTTGCCTTCCAGTTCTCCGTTTTCGTCGCCTTCACCAACGCCGCATTGTCGGCTTGGGGACTTGTTGCCGCCGCTATTGTGACATACATTGTCTGGACTCAGAAGCTTTTGGAGGGTCCTGACGGTCAAGGTAATGTTCAACTTGCTAATGCCACGTACTACTCTGTGGAGGGTGCAACCAGCAACGTTCCCTACCCTCCCACTATGGGCACAGATTCTGCCTTTGGCCGTCTCATGATGCGCCGTGGCATGGGACAGAAGAAGAACTAGAGAGTTTTTCTGTAAAGTTCTTTCGTTTATATTGTCACATTAGTAAACGTCTTCATTTTTCACATTTATAAACACATTTTCTAAATCTAAAGGGGGTGGGTAAACGGTCTTTGGCCGCGCGAAACTGTCGGTTCTTTTAAGAGTGCATATAAGAAAACAAAAATGTCGCGTCCTCCTCGCGCAGCCAAGACTCAGGCGCTCAAATCTCGATTCAATGGCGCTATAGAAAACGTGGTTGCTTCCAAGTCGTTCAAATCGCGCGCAGTGCCCGACGGGCCATCGTTTTTGGACTTGGCCGTCGAAACCGCTTTTTCGCCGCACGTAAAAGTTGCGGCTGTCCGGGTAAAGCCCCGGCCCTTCTTAAATCGCTCGGGTTTCTCTCGGATAGTCGTGAAACAAACCAAATCGGTAATTAACCCGGCTGAGGATCCTGAATCAGCGGCTAGCGTCGAGATAGAACCAATTTTGAGTCCCGCTCCCGTACAAAAAATACAAGAGCCGCCCCGGCGCATAATAACAAGTAGTCTATCATATTTAGAAATGGACGACTCTACGTATGCAAAATTCTGCGCGCTTAGACGCGATATGGTCGGTAAAATCGACTCTCTTCAGTACAAAATGGACAAAGAATCAGGCAAACTCGATAAATATCTTTTCCATACTACGTTTAATGAAACTCAGTTCTTGACGGCCATCGAGGCCGACGAACGCAAACAACGAGAAAAACGTAAAGGAAAAACAGGCGGGAAATAATGCGCCTGGCACCGTGGTATATTGCTCGCGGCTTCGCAAATAAATGTATTAGTGTATATTAAGCCATAATACATCGATATTGAATTTGTCCCAAAAGAAAATCGATAGCGACCAGTGCAACCATGGCCAAAAACCGAGTCAGACTACTGGCTGCGGTTTTACTGTTTCTTGGAGTACTCTGCCGGGCGACCCCCAGTCGCGCTCAAGGCGCCGTTGCAGGTGCCGCTATCGAGTTTCTCGCCGGACAAATTCAAAATGACGACGAATGGGTTTATGCATACGAACCTTTATTTCCAAAATCTCTGCTGAAGACGGCTATTCGATATCCAGACTCAAATGATTTTAGCGCTGCACCTGTGGCTGCTTTGTCCAAGCTGGGCTGCTTAGTACTATTCAACTCGACTCAGTGTAATTATACCAATGTGAAATCGATTATGATTACGCGCTGGACGCCCACGCCGGTTCTTATTGTGCTTCGCGACCATACAAATGACGTGTTTTTTCTCAATCCCGAAACGGGGTATCCTATGGGTGTATACAAGTTGCCTGAAAACGTCGAATGGGATACAGTGGCGACTGAACCGTGTGCCGGCTCCAACTTTTTTGTAGCCACTGCAACGCACTTGAAAACCGAGACGCGCACGTTTACAAAATTCCAAAAAACATATTTGTTCTTTTTCAACGTCACTTGGCCCGGAAAAGTGGTCTTGGATTCTGTAGACTTTTCGGGAATCGCTAGAGCCCGTTCCGTGGCGTGTCTGCCTCAAAATGTGCTCGCCGTCGCACCTCGCAATCGCAACTATTTTGATGCCACGTACTCAACCGAGGCGACTACGCTTTACATTTCAAATATGAGCGTGATTCGGGCTGCCGGAGCCGAGTTTAGAGAAACGGCTGTGCCCACGCCAAAATCGGTGTGGACGCGCGCCTGGACTCCCGTGTTTTGGAAGAATAGAATAGTGGATTTCAAAGCACGGATTGCGGCTAAATCTTCATTACAAAGCATATGCGTGAGCGTGGATACAACGGCGACGGTGGATGACACTACGGCAACGTGGGTCGCGGCCCTAACGCGCTCAGGAGCCATCATGGTGTGGAATACAACATCTGTGGATAATATGAAAGAATTTCTGAACGAGGCTTACATTTTGCCTACACTGGCGGTGCTGGAACGCGAAGACGACGAGCTGAACCTCAGTGTATATGTAAAGAACGTTGGAATCTACGCTGCGCCTATTGAATGTTCCAGTCTTGGAATTTCAGCCATGAACGTGGCCATGGATACTTACACGACGTGGTACTGGAACGGGTCAAGCGTCTCGATTGACGTAAACGATATCGATCTGGCTGTTCTACCTCACATGGTGCAGAATTACGTACTTCGCACGAAAGAATATATAAGGCGCGCGAAATTCGGATCTATGGACGCCTCGGACGTGCTGATGAACGGATTCAAACCGGAGTTAGCCGGCCGAGTCGGCACGGACATGTATCCGGCTCAAGATGTGATCACTATTGTGGCAGTTGTACTCTTATTTTTAGTAATCATAGTCGCTCTCTTTATGTACATGGCACGGGCGGAGTAATAAAAAAAAAAGAACAAAGAAAGCTTACTTGGGCAAGCGGCATTCAAAAAACCGCATGAGATACACGATCAAAGGGTTGAGGGTGTTCTTGTGATAATCGTCCCAGTTGTCCGTTCCGTCGGCCCAAGGCAGAGCGAACCTTTCGCGAAGCGAGTTGAAAAGATGACGAGCGTCGTCATACAGCCGAGTAGCGATATCGGCTCCTATCCTAGCATCCGCGGTGTGCAGGATTCCACCCGAAGCCACAAAGTCAAAGAGCGAGTCGGCCACGGCAGCAAACTTGATTGACGCGTCAACCATGCCTTGGGTAATCGTACCAGCCTTGATTTTATCACCCGAAAGCAACAGATCAATGAAAGGGGCGCTGTCCATGGCACTCGAGAACTCTGAATTGCGCAGTTCATCGGCTGGGGCAAGAACAATGTCCGGATTCAAAGAGACAGCTCTTGCGCGGGCGACTGCGCGTTTTAGAAGATTTGCAATTTGGACTAGATCAAATGCGGTGCCAATAGCACGGGATCCTGGATCTCGAACCTTGGCGCCAAGTGCTTCCATGAAGATTCGGGTGCTGCTGTCCCTATACATGACTTCATCAAGCTTGCTCTTGAACTGTACGCCTTCCAACATTGAAGCCATATGTTTTTTGTATTGCTCCGCGTTGGTAAGCTTAGGGCGGTCTTGTGGCGCAGGTGCGGCTTTCTCCTTGGCCTCCATATGTTCCTTGATTTGCTGCTCGGCAATATTGGATAGTTTTTGAGCCGCAGTAGATTTTTCTATGGCAACAGCGTCGCCCGAATCACGGGGAGCGAACGTGGCGTCGGCTTCGGTAACAGACGTTGACATGGGCGATACAGGTGTTCTCAGACGTAAGTGGAACGTGTACACTTTCGAGTCCGAGCAATGGTCGAACTGAGTGAGTGTTTAAACTATAGCTGGGCTGCCTCGGGCACGAAAATTGGCAAGGGCCCCCTCCGTACACTTTTTTGGTTGCTTTGCACCTACGACGCACTATCTGATTCAGTGCACTTGCATAAACGTACATACACATTTAGAACTACACAAATATGGAGGTGCCTGTTTTGAATCGCGACCCAAAAGTGCTGCGCCACTTTCTGTACCAACGTTTGACGGCTTCTGGCATTATCAGCGTTCGCTCCAAAGAAGGCAAATTGAAGCTTGTGTCTTCTCCCGACGAGCTGTTTAATCAAAACACGTTTTCTATTGCAAGAGTGGGATTTTCGAAACACCGAGGCGAAACCAACTACCTTTTTGCTCTTCGCTCCGTTCGAGGCGCTCTCGTTTCGCCTATGGAAATTGTGCCATTGGTGGAGAACTTTCCCGAAGACGAGATTGCTGACGAAGAGACCGTCGCCGTTGTGGATCTCTCAGAGACAAACTTGTTAGAGGGTGCCGACCACATCGACATTGCTTTCACGGCCCGTGTATCGGATTTCATGCTCAACTATCCCGACGCCGTCAATCTTTTGCAATGAAAAAAAATTGGCTATTCCGCCCGAATATAATGTGAATATATTTGCATTTATATATACTTATCTATATTATATACGGCTTTAAACTGCGAAGGAGAGAACGAGCACATCCACAAGAATATTTTTGTAAAACCCCCGGTACCTGGAGTCTGTGTTTCGCGCCGCAGCCTTCTTTCCCTCTCACTCTTGCCACGGAATCGATTGAGCGGCGACTTTTGTGCATGAACCGTGACTCGACATTGTAACATAGTCCATTTGAAAAAACCCAAAAATGGCGCCGACACGTCGAATGCGCGCGGAGACCACGGCTCGAAAGGCGGCCTACATGCCCACGAGCTCCGGAGTCGCCGCCATGATGCGCGATCCGTTTTTCATGGCCACTCAGCCATTGACGCCCGCATGCTCTGCTTATTTGCTCAGTAATCATCAAAGGCCGCTTACTCAAGCCGAAAACGAGGCTCTAGCCAACCCACCCGCGGATGTCGAGCAAATAGTTCTCGTATTAAACGTACCTAATATTGGCCTAGAACATGGAATAGGTTTGGCGCCGCTTGGAAGCTTGAGAGACACCAAAGTCAAGTTTCGCAAGAAGGACTCGCGCACGGGTAAAATTCAAGAGTCCTCCCGCGAGTTCAAATGCGATATTTTCTTTCCATTAATCCGATTCATGATGCTGCTAAATGCTTTGGCCGCCGACTGCGTCGAATTAACGACAAAGGACTCGGCTTCTTACGAGCGAGGCCGCGCTGACTTGGATGAGATGCAAAGCCAGTTCAGTGATGGTGAATTGCCCATACATCGGATTTTTGGACAGGAAAACGGCAAGTTCTTACAGCCTGTCGTTCTAGAACCCGTGCCAACAAGCGATGGCCAAGACGTTGACAAGTACAGATATTGGTTCATATTTCGAGGCAAGAATGTGTTAGATAATCTGTTAGAGCTGTCCAGAAAAGCGTTTGAGTACATGGGAGTTCGATTCGTGGAAGAAAAGACATTTGTTCACAATGTCGGTCACGACTCGTCCGTCGCCGCGCCCGTGCCAGTGCAGGGAGATAATAATGCACAGGCTGCAAAGGAAGGGAATGACGGGGAGGGTCAGCAGACGACATTTGAAGATTTTGGCTGGGTTGCTGCGCAGTTACCAGACGGCACGCCCGAAGCCAACGCTCCTCCCGCGTTCGACGAACAGAAGCAAGCCAAAGCGTTTTATCTCAAGAACGGCCATGACTGGGCTAACACGCCAGAGTCTAGACGCAAGAAACTCGGCGCGATCATGGCCGAATGGGAGACGTCTCTGGCTCGTCTGATCAAGCCTCATTTCGCCGAGCGCGGGCTCGGGTACAACGACGTAAAACAGTTTTTCAGTTACGTGTGGCATGGAGACGTATTTGAGTATTGTCATCCTTCTGCTCTCGAGGGCAAAGTGTACGCTCTCGAACCGGATGCGGACAAACTGTTTCCCGGATGCTCGCTCAGAGAATCGGGCCAGTACTATCAAAAGTTTTCTATTCAAGACTTTAAGAATCTGGGCTCGTATAGCCAAATATCAAGGCGCTTGGAAAGCATCCAGCCTGCCTATTTATTCGCGCCCAATCTCTGCAACTGGTCCAACGGAAACGCAGACGCCACTCAACTGTTCATCGGAAATTACTTTCGATTGCCCGGGTATAGAGACGGTGTGGTTCACGGCAGACCTGATCAGGACATTTCTGCCTTGATCGACACTGCGATCGACCAGCATCCTACGGCGCGCAGATACGCTTCCATGGGCAAAATGACTCTTGATATGGCTCAAAACATGCTTTTGAGTCCGTATTCCCGCGATCCAATTGCTTTGGGACGCATGTTCCGTGGATTTCCCCACCCTGATCGATGCTACGTGCTCTCCCCAATGACTATCATGCCTCATCGTATATCTCTCTCGATTCTTCCTTCTCCGTGTGACACGGTCGAATCTAACCGAATCTATTTGCATAATTCGTTGCGTCGAGCGATCAAGTATGTCATGCCCACGACTCGAGAACACAAGGACATTGTGCAAATCGAGCACGTTCAATGTGTCTTGTTTGGTTCAAAGAGAGAAGTAAATGACATGCTGCGTGACGAAACGGTCGTGGACGCGCTTTCAGAAGACGGACTGTTGGCCGAACTCATCGCCGCTCGTCACGTCATGCGGTATTTGATGGCAACTTCGGCCGGAATGATTCGAGAATGGGGTCTCAGAATGGATCACGCTCAACTTTCGAATTACGGAAACGCTACGTTCCAACAGGGCGGAGTGAATTCGGACATTGACCCCGATGCGGAAGACTGGGACTTGTTCACAGCCGAACCTGATGGAATCAACGAAGATGTGCCCGATCGTCGTAAGTGGGGTGATTTTATGACTAAGATTCAGGAGTGTATGGGCGAGCGAGATGCTCACTTGGCGCGCTGTCTTTCCGCGACTCGTAATCTGGTCGAAGTATGCGATTTCACCAAGACTGTTCGAGAACTGACCGAGATCATCCCTTGGCGTACCATGGATAAAATCGTCGCTGCCACGAACAAAAAGCAAAAGGAACTTATGCATGAAAGCATTTACAGTACCGTGTTCACGCCTCCTACGGGATTGATGGCGGAAAATGACAGTGAGCACGAAACGCGAGCCTGGTCTCATCGTAATGTCACGGCCGCAAATGCATTTGATCTAAAGGAGAGACCTAGTCGATCCGGGTTAGTCCACACGGCGTGGAAGCTTGTGGGCCCGTTTAGCAAAGTAGAAGAGTCGCCCATTGACGTACTGCGTCGCGAAAAGTTTGCCTCCGACTTTATCGGAGACTATCACACGAATTTGCAAGTGTTTGTCACAAATCTGATGAAGCCACTCGAAGTGTTCATTATTTGGGCGTCTAAAAAGGACAGGCAAGCAATGGGATCTCGAAATGAAAAGCTCCGCGATGCGGCCATAGTCGCGCACAAAACAGTGCTACAATTTTGTCATTTGTTCAAAATCAACAATTCAAGAGTGTTCTTTATTAGAGTGCCCTACGAGAAGCTGAACTCTGAACCCGTGTTTGAAGATTCGTTTTTGCTGCCCGAAGCGTTCAAAGCGGCGTTTTACCGATGGACTCATCATTTGGGAACAATTGATTGCATTACAAAGATTAAGATTGAGGAGCACGTCGACAAATGGACCAATTTGGACACGGCTCACGGAATTCTAATGGCACGCACTTCGGGCATCGCCATGCATATTGGAATTGGATTAAACGGCTCGAGCAGCATGCTGCCTGTGTTTCATCAAACAAGAGCCGCTTTCATGTCAAGCGCTTTAATGAGCAAGGACAAGGCCAAGCTTCAGCACTACAATGTGATTCTGTCAGCCGATACGGCCACAGGCAAATCGTTTTTGGTAGCCGGTGTGTTTTTGACCATGGTCCCGGGGACCTACGACATTGTGACATCTATTTCCGAGCACGCCTGGGAAGTCCGCGAAGCGTTTGACGGAATGAGCGTTTATTTCGACGAAGGAAACACGCAGCTCACTGGAGGCTTGCAAAATCGCAATCAAAGCATGGTCGATATGCTCAAAATGATCATGACAACAGGAATGTGTCACCGTACAGTTTGTTCTGTGAGCGACGCGTCTCGAATTGCCGAGTTCATTTACGCGTCACATCGTCGTGCCTTCTGCATGTCTATGAACTACAGTGTCGCGTTCATGGATATCGCGCTCAAGGGCCGTTTTGCGATCAAGAATCTGAGATCGACTTCTAGTGACGAGAAGCAGCCTCTCGAGCACTCGATTCACGCTCGAGCCGGTCAGACTTCGGCCACGGATGAACTGAGACGTCTCGCTATCTTGAGCGATTCAGTGGCAGAATTCCAAGCTCAGCACGCATGCAAGATTGTTATCGAATCGTGCATTCAACAAGGTTTGATGAACGTTAACGTAGAGTCGATGACCGATGTGGCAATTCAGATTTTCTCGCCCCACAAGAACAAGGTGGACCACAGTGGTGCCATGATGCGAACCTATTCCATGATCCCTTTGATTCTTAGATCTTACATCACGGACGTGGCCGCTTGGATTCTTCTTGCTCTTTTCATTTCAGAGCACCGAGACGGGAAGTACGCCAATTGCGACTTTATGCCATTCGAGTTCATCATTCAGAACGCGCCGCGGTACTTGTACGCGACTACGGGCCTGTTTGTCTACGCCGCGACCGTCTTGTTCCAAGACAAAATTGACAATCAATCACATGTCGACATTGCGGTGAGTATTATCAAGCACCAGGGCAAGCAGCTTGATGCCGAGAAAGCAGTGTATGCTACCACTCCGATCTTGCAGACTCAAGCCGTGCCCGATCGAATGCACGACCCGGATTCTGCAAAAAAGCTAGACGCATTAGCAAACGCCCCGTATGTGGTCTGGTCAGACGACGAGCAATTCCGCGGCCGGATTTCCAAATCAACCAAAGTCGCTCTCGACTTAAATTACGTCATTTGGGATTGCGGAGCTCGCTCTTATAATGCGCTCGTCAAGCATTTGGCTAATATCATGCCCGTGGGTCGCAGCTACGGTGAGCAGCAAATCAAGACTGCGATTGAGGAGCTCAAAAACCGGTATTTTATCATAACCGAGGAGACAGACTACAACATTTTGCATGCCAAGTATTACAACGAGGCGATTGAGGCCGCGTCGGCTCAAAAGCTCGAGAGCACGCGGACGGCTCGCGAATTCGCGCAACGATTGGCAGAGCTTCAGGGCGAACGCGAAATGGATCCTAATGTTGTGGAAATGACCAGACGCACATCTAAGGCTTTGAGTAACATGAATGGGCAAGATCCTAGCGGCGGTGGCGGTGGCGGAGACAGAGGTCAAATGAAAAAACCAAACTCGCAATACGAAACCATGTCCGCTGATCCTCTCGGCTACAACATGGATGATGATAAAAATGAACATTCGCATTTGCACAAAGAAGACTCGATTGCGATGATGTCTTTGAGAGAAGCCGCTGTGATCAATCTGCCCCTGATGCGTCGTAACTACGGTGTCAAGGCTCCGATGATCATGGTCGTGAATACGGGCTCAAAGACTAAACAATCTCTGTGTTTGGCTGTTTCACGGCACTTTATTGAAGAAGTCAAAATGCTTCAGGACATGGACAATGAGAACGTGGATTTGCCAATCACGAGCACGCTTGTGGGCACGCTGAAAGAGAATTTGAACAAAATGGCTCCGTACCCCATGTATCCTCCTGCCGTGATGACAGAAGTCGACAAGTCGATTGATAGGGAAGTCATTATTACGACGTACGATTTGAGCGCCTCGAGCAGTCACGTGGCTGGGCGCGTCAAAACGGCCTGGGAGATTGTGAAAGAAAATCTGCGGCAAAGAAATGTGAGATTGAATCGCGACATTTTCAGAGTAGCAGAAGAATTGTCTGGAAAACTATTGAGAGAGGGCATGGTGCTTACGGCACACGCCCCAATCGAGATCAAGTACAGGCAGAAGACTTCTCCGATTGTATTAGTCAATCAGTCCAAGAATTCGCCGACGACCAAGAACTGGGATCCCGTAGTCACATTATTGTCCTGTTCCAAACTGCCTTCCTTTTTGTCCCAAAAATTCATTCGCGGACCTGCATGCGATCCCAAACAATTGAACAAAAGAGAACATGTGCTTGATAGATACGCGGCGATTATCGTGGACAGCAATCGACTGTGGTACTCTGTGAAGCAAGACAATCGAGTTCTAACACACGGACTTGACTGGGAAAGTCTGCGCCAGCATTGTGCTGGAATGCGGCCGTTAAGCGACCCCATGGACCCCGTGAACTACAGATCGCTTCCGCTCATATGCATTCGAAGACAGATTCAGGCCAAGATGCGCCGACAGATCGAAAAGGGGCTTGCCGTCCACTCTCGCTCATCTGAAGTGTACCCAGTGTCCGATATTCAGCATCAACTCAAGTCAAGAGTGTTCAATATTCTTTTCAAAGCGTTCCCGCAGAGCTCAGAGTCGCTCCAGGTTGCCGACCCGGCCGATCACGGAATGACGATTTTTGCGCTGTGGCTCGAAACCGCGCTTCTGGCTTTGAATGAACATTTGGAGGCGGATACGGCTGAATACTATGGGTATTCTGATTTGTTAGATCAGCCGGATGATACTGCCGCTGAAGAGTCCGAAGAAGAACCGGAAAAGGTGCCCGATCGCTCTAAACGCGGCTTTTCCAAGTTTGTGGAAGCCATGTACGGAGATGACAACGCTTCTTCTGCGCGTCCCGTAAAAAAGCCAAAGCATTCGGAGGACAGCGACAATGATATGGATGTAGACACTCCAGTGTTTAGCACCGCGAGAACAAGATCGGGAAACCCCACGGGGCTGTCGAGCATGCCGTCATTCATCGGAGCTCTTGTAAATTCTAACATGTAAAGTTTGTAGTTTTTCTTAAACGGGTTACCGTGAATCGAAATTACAGCTGTACTACACCCACATATATAAAAAAAGCGCCATGATCCTCGAACTTGTCCTTATCACTGTATTCGTGCTGTGGATTCTGCTATGGTACTTCATATGTCGATGCTGTTGTCCCAGGGGCCCATGCTGCCGCGGGATCTTGATTATTCGATGGATTTATGGTAAAATCAAGCGCGGTGTGTTATTTGTGTATTATAAACAAAGAGAGTGGATAGGAAAGAAGTTTGTCGATAAAATGGACAATAAAGAACGGTAATGTGTAATAATACATTGCATATAAAAACTTTTTAAGTGCTTGCCGTGCTTTTCTCGGCCTCCCGTAGCAACGGTGAAGAGTATCGTTTAAACCCTTGCGAGTCAATTTCGTTCGCATTCTCGGCTTCAGGTATATCGCGAATTGACCTTTTTACCAAGGCGGGAGGCTCGGGCGGGACAACCGCGTCAGCTTGCGTTTGTCGGTATCGCCTGCCTGCCATAATATCGTCGTACAATCTCCAGAATAGCGAAAATATACAGTTGTGGCGGCCCACGAACATATACAAAAAGTCGCCTGTCAATTTAATGCAGAGAAGAGCCAGTGCTTTGGCATGAAGGACGTCGGCCACAAAGTAGATCGGGTACATGAACGGGTCCTTGGGTCCCAGGATTAACACGACATTAGTGCATATGAGTTCCCGTATCCAAAATGCCACGTCTCTTACAAACCCGAGAGATATCATGATCATGGCCACTGTAGCATTGATTGCTAGTACGGGTATTTGCACAGCGATATAATAGCGAATCCAGGACATTGGGCTCAAAAGAAGGTGCGGTTCTCCGACGCTTATAACGAATACGAGGAGCATAACGGCTGAAAACATGAGAGTCAATATTTGATACTCTCTTTTCCTCACTAAAAAAGTAGACACTCTGCATAGCTCGACAATGTCGCAAAGGGCGAGAAACATGATTTTGACGAGGCTGACAACAGGGTTGTATTCCACGTCTGAAAAGGACATATGAATGGGGCCACGTAAATCTCTTTTCAAGTCCTCGATCACGAGTCTGTGGTCTCTCGCGACGAAGAGCTTGGACATGAGGTCCGGCCAATTTACGCGGCTCATTCTTGCGACTTGAATTCCAATAGATATATACAAAGTAGTGTACCGAAACATAAAAAACTAGGGTCATAATAAACCAAGAATTTAACAATAGGATTCCGTACCCCCTCACGCGAACCGGTTTTTGCACACGGGTCGCTTCCACCGCAACTCATTCAGTCTCCCAACCACTCACATTGCATACAATCGCAAACCTAAATCGTTCGAGTGTACCTAGAGCCATGACTGTAGCGTTGTCGGGCGGCACGTCGTTCCTCGACACTGTGGGAAACGACTCTTTCTTTGCCGATGACAATTCGACTCTCGCATCGCTTGTGGTATCTACCACAAAGACTGCGGATGCTGATTTCAAGCGCGCAGTGAAGCTGATCGAGAAGGTGGACATGAACAAGACGCGCACGGCTCCTGTGGATAAACCTGAAGGAGTGAACGTGAGATTCATGATCAAGGCGACTAAGAAGAAGTCAAAGTTTGACCCCGATAAGAAAATGAACTATATCACGTATCTGGGAAAAGAGGAGCCTCACGGCCTGACCGTCGGACCATGCACATTTGCCACCCAGACCACGTTTAACCCTTTTGATGATGACACGCGTGCATACTTGCTCACCGAAGAAGGAAAGCAATCCCGCTTGTATGCGTTGATCCAAATGCAATACGCGCTGTACAGCGATTGGAAAACGGCGCTCGAAGAAGACGATTTGGAAGCGCTGTCTTCTCATCCCAACCTGATCACGGCCTCGCCGCATTTCGCCACGTCAAAGTTGATCAGCGATGAAGTGAAAAAGTATGTCGTGTTGGGACGTATTCCAGATTACGGTCCGCCGCAAAAGGACGCGGGAAAGAAGTTGCCTGCCATCCCACCGGCCAAGTTTAGCGAGTTTTACGCCAAGGCCATTCTGAACGAGCAATTGATCGCGGAACTGTGCTTGCTCATTTACATGAATAACACTATGCAAGTTGACGTTGTCTTGAATCCCGGAGACGCGCTCTCGCTTGGGTATCCCGGCAACGTTGAAAAGAAGTCCAAGGCTCCGAGAACTCCGCCCAAAATTTGCAAGTGCATTGCCAGCGGATATATTGGCAAGACTTGTTTGATCTCACCCAAGTCAAAGTGGAATAATAAGCTGAAGAAGTTTGTCGAAGGCCCCGGTCTGACAACCGTTCACTTTTGGGCCCATGACGATGTCACAATGTATAAGATTCTGTTAGAAATCCCGCCAAAGGTCGTGTTCAATTACAGAATCGACAAGCGCGATTTCTCGCACAGCCTCAGTGCTGTGGCCAAGTATGATTCGTTGTACACGGTCGTGTTGCCTCAACGAGCTCGAGCTTGCATGACGTGGGCCAAGATGTTCTCGGGCAGATTGCAGGGCAAGGATGATATTAGTCAGATTTCTGAGCGCCAAAACATGACGGTCGGTTTCGCCACATTTGGTCCTTACATTGACAACGAGAGCAATTTCCGGCGCGAAATATACGTTGCTGCCAGTGGAGGAACAACTGCCGCCGATCGCGAGCGCATTAAGAGAAATAAGGAGTTTGCAAAGAACGTGGGCGTTGTTGGCAGTGGAATCGTGCCCGCGAAACCCGACGCGGCTGGCAAGGCGGGAAATGATGCTGCTGATGTTGCTGTCGCGGCGCCTCCGGAAAAGAAAGAAGAAAAGAAAAAGGAGGAAGGAGTGTATTTCGATTGGTTCATGATGCATTTGGAGACTCAAATGGGCCCTATTCTCCACGACGTTCCCGAGACCAATTTGACTGATGTCAACACCAACGTGTTTTCTTCTTTCCTGCACGTGCATTTTCAAAACTCTGTCCTTCGTCAGTTCGGCATTGGGCCCAACGACGTTGCAGCCGCTCGATCGATCATTCAGCAGCTTTTGTACTCGACAAATTTCGGAATCGACGCTGGAGTCGAGTCCTGGGACGTTGCTCTGGCCAAGAGTGCCAAGATGTGCGATGCTATCATCGGCAAGCATTTACAGCCTGCTCATATGAGTGAATGGGAAAAGTTGATTTCTGAACTCAAGGCGGCACATTCGGGAATCCCGCAACTGGCCCAACATGGAATTTATCGCGTGAATCGTGTCGAGAACAAAGATCGCATTGCTAAATTCTTAAAGTTGGCGTTCGATTTCAACCGCGCGTACAAGGTGACTCGACTTGAGAACATTGAAGAGATTGACGTCGATGTCGCTTCCGCGATCGAAACTACAGGATGGAAGGTGAGCAAGAAGACTGCCGTTCATTTGGAAGAGTCCATCAGCGAGATGCTCAAAGTCGAGAACTCGCCCGTTGCCGGTTTCCGATTTGGAGTCGGAGTTCAGCTTCCCGACGGCATTAAGTTGATCAACTCTTCGTTCCAAGAAGGTGTTTCGACTGCCAGTGGAATTTCCGAGGACAAGTTTGACTTTTACGTCGTGGGATTCGAGCGTCCATTCAGATCCAGAACGAACAATGTGGTTCCCTTCACTGTCGAAGAAACCGACGCCGTGTTCTGCAACGAGTACTACGAGGCATGCAAAATGGGAACCGATGATAAATCGGCGTATTTGGATGAAGTCAAGAAGAAGTATCCCAGTTCGACTATCAAGAACCTCGCTCCCGACTTGTCCGACGGACCTGCAACTTCTTTGTTTGCTCTCTACGCGATTCCCAAGACACGCAACGCGACTTTCTCGTATGAGAAGTTTGCCGATTTGATCACGGATAAGAAGTTGGCGATTAAGAACGAACCGGAAACTGCGCCTGCAGCCGCTGTCGCTACTCCTTCCGCCCAAGAGAACGAAAACGCAAACCCGAACAAGCGCAAGCGCGACGATATGTCTGCAGAGGTTAAACAGGAAGAGGTGCATGGAGATTCAACCGAGTTCGCCGATGTGGAAATGGGAGAGCCCGTAGCCAAGCATCCTAAGATTGAGGAGTTGCCCGACGACAATGCCCCGCCTGCTTTCGACCAAGAAGCTGATATGTTTGAGTAAATGTATACATATATTACATGTTTATTCTGTTAAATGCCCATTGAATAGATATTCCTTGTGATGCCCGTATTTTTCCAGGCATTCTTTACACGGGCCTACATAAACAGTGACTTCTGCAAACGCTGGGTTGCGAGTAGCGCTCGCGATGATTTTCTGTACGTAAAACTGGGTGGCATGCAGCCTCAAGTTTATACGCTTTGAGTGCTCGATAAAATTGGCTTGGGTTGCAGGAAATCGATAGTGAAACATGTACAGAGCAGCTATTGTTTTGTCTTGGCATCCTAATACGACATCCCATCGCCCCAGGTGCATGACTTTCTGAGGGTTTACAAATCTCATTGCTTTGCGTGGATCAATGTGCTCGCACGGGCGACGGCAGGGTTCCATTTTTGATTTCTTGGTTCTTCCACTTTCGAAGTGTTTAAAACTATGTACAAGGAAACGTGTCAATTTTTATTCACAGGGGCTCTGTTCTAAAAACAGCAGGCTCTAGGGGAGAAAAACTTTTTGTTTTGGCACCGAGCGTTATAAAAACACCCAACTTGCCATGGCAGCCGTTGTAAATTTGCGCAGAGCTAACATAAAAGTCCTTGAATGCGTCGTTTTTCATAATTTTGCATATTTTGTTCCAATCTACCTGACCCTCGTTGTCGATCTCGGTAAAGTGGCGCGCTAGAGAGTAAACATTAGAATCTTGAAACTGCATGTCAGGTTCGGATAGCAATTGTAGAAACCATTGCTCGGTGATTTCTCCAAGGCGCATTTGAGTGCCTTTTAAGCAACCGTCTTTCAGCGTAGGCTTTTTTTTTTGACGCGCATTGTATACTTGAACTTCTTATTTAGTCTATTAATTCACGACGTTGTTTTTTTTAGAACACGACTTTGATTACATAAAACTGCTTTTGTAAAATACCGTTCTTTTACTCGTCCAGCGTAAGCGAGCTGTGTGTCTTGTCTAAATAATCAGCCCCTAGTAATTGTCGAAGCCTTCTATTCTCTTCTTCCGTAATGTAGGGAACTGGCGCCTCGTTTCTAGAGCTACGCCTGCTCATTTCCACCCCCTCGTATTCTTCTTCGTTTTCGTTTTTCAATTTGGCGTATGACTTGAACTTTTGAGACAATGTAGAAACCTTGACTTTCACAGTGGCTACAAATCGACCAAGTCTCTTTTTGTATTTGATAGCGGCGGCTGCGACGATGATACTGAGCACGACAACCAGTGTTATGGCAAGAGCCACGTGGGACTCTCGTATCTCGGACTCGACCAGAATTTTGTGCTCGGGCGACAAGAACACGGACGAGAGTCGCTCAATCTTTGCGCTTCCAGTTTGCAAGTAGTCTCGGTCTAGAATAGCGCCGTGAGTGATCGAGGGCATGCTCCCGGTGACGCATACCGAGTCTTCTAAACTTGAATTTGAAAACAGAATAGGGTAGAACGCCCAGACAGTTGTGTTTTCGTGCAAGGGATGGCTTTCTTGAGCAGATTGACATTCTATAGAATTTGTCTCGGTTTTATAAGCGCATGGAATGTCTATCCAGAACCGATTCACTTTGGCTTGAGCCCTGGATTCCAATTCGAGTCCTCGGCACACGCAGGTCGTACTCAAAGGCAGTTTACCTTTCAAATACAGTTTGTATGTTTCTTCGGGCCGTACTATGGCGTTTGAAGTGTAGTAGAACGAAACTGAACCGCCGCTTGACGTAGGGCCGATTAACAGCGTACACGATTCATCGCCGTTTACTCTTGTGGCAAACAACGCGAAGCATATTGCGTGTACTAATATTAAAGCGCGCAATGTCATGACGCGGAGGTTCTAGAGAAAACGAAATTTAAAGGTATGCCTGGCCAGATCACCAGACGCAATTTGAACTTGATCATTTAAAAAAATTGAGCTCTTTATATACACGCACAATGTGCCCCTTATGTGTTTCATTGCGATCCGCTAAGTTCAGTGACCGTAACGGGAATGCTTGGAACACTCGGCGAGTGCTCTCTGAACATTTTGCTCGTGACCTGTTGAATATACTGGAACGGAAGTGGGTCCAATGCAGCGTCGTTGTAGTGAACTTCCTTTTTCAAACTCGTGGGAACTAGACTATTCAAGCGAGTGTAAATCGCCACCATGACCTTGAAATAGTAGACGTCGCTGATCAAATCCAATAAATGCTCCACAAAGCCCACTGTCGCCAATGCATAAAACAGATTGACATCTGATTGGTAGAACACGAGAATCGCAAATTCCGAGGCGATGAAAGAAAACGGCGCCAGAGCAGTTGCCGCAAAGGACATGGATCCGGCACTTGTTTTGTAGTGCTTGTGACGCCAGTTGAAAAACTTTTTTGTGAGTCTCCCTGATACTACGAGGAAGCATATCGTGGCGCATAGAAGATTTACCGCGCTTTTCAACGGAGCCGCCAACACTAGATGTGACAAGAACGCAAATGCGCAATCTTTGACACCTGAGACAAATTCTTTGCCTGTAAACGAATTGGGGAGTGTTCTGTAGTTTTCGGCTTCGGTTCGGCTTGGTTTGCGATTCAGTCGACCGTGATCAATCAACTGTTGTTCTATTCGCAGCACTTTATTATGTTTTCTGAAGCGAATGAAAAGAGATAACAGTTTGCTGCATCTGGATAGACCTATGAGCAGAAACATGGCTGCCGCGTTTTCGGCATCGTAAAAGAAGAATCCCACAGAAAACAGGCTCAGGTGAAGTGCCTGCAATAGCATGTACACAGGTACGTCAAGCATGTATTCATCTTTGTTATCAAAGTCTTTGTACACAAAGTCCACCATGCACAGCTTCACGAAGCCGTAGAAGAGACATTGCAGCAGTGGACTCGGCACCACATGGCTTGCCAGCGTCTGTGCCCACATTTTTTTTTCTCGGCCAGTCAGCAGTCCTAATTCGTTATAAAAAAAACGAAGAGGGGAAAAAATAGAGGTATGCGGGGAAAGAGAAACAAAAAGTTTATTAAACCCCTCCGAGAATTTTTGTTGGCCTGAAAAAACCCACGCGCCTTAAAACCCGAAGTTAATAAATCTGCGGTTGCCGCGCAGGTGTCTGGCTTAACTGTTCTCCGCAAGCGTTTAAATACCTTTTTGAGTGGTGTTGAGTCTAAAAATGGAGGACGCAAAGGAACTCGCCGTCTCCTCTTTGGCTCAGCACTTTGACTACGACTTGAAGGCAACTGAAGCCTTCTACGACGCGCACGCGCACTCTATTCCCGAGGGAGAAGATGCAGCCTCGTTTTTAATCGACAAGATTGCATCATGGGATCCCGAGAATCCGTCTGCGTCTGCGCCCGCGCGCAGAGCCAGCTCCGCTGCACCTGGAATGTCCGAAATCGATTTGCTTGCTCGAGAGATTGAAAAAATGCAAATGAGTATTCGACAGGGCGCTTACGGGGCTGAGATTGGCGACGACGATGCCGATATTGAGTACGACACTACTCCCACCGAGGGAATCGGCAGTGCTTTGAAGAAAGGTGCTAGATGGGTCAAGAATAAGGTGAGTGGCAAAAAGTCAAAGTCTTCTTCTTCGTCTTCGAAAAAGAGCGAGGACAAGGAGGACAAGGAGGACGAGGACGGCAAGACACGCAAGAGCGCGGCTCGTGAAATCGAAGCGTTAAGACGCGACGTGGAAAAGTTGAAGACCAAAACGCGTAGCACTGGGTTCGGAGAGTACTCCGAGGACAAAAGCGCCGCTCTTGAATGCGTGTACGATTCTCCCGCTGCTGGCGGCGGCGACGACGATTCTGACAAGAAAGCCAAGGATCTGTCTTCGTGGCACATGGGCGGTGGAAAGAAGCACGCCATGATGAAGAGATCTGAGGATTATGGCTCCGCAGCTGCTGCTACTACTGCTTCGACTCCCGCTTCCAGATCAGACCACTATTCTTACACGATGGAAGACGCAGACGACGACGCTCTTGTTGCCGAAATCGACCGCATTTTGAAGGGCAACGTCAAGACCATTCCTCGTGCTCGAATGGACAAATACGACAGCCGCGATCGCGAGGCAGAATACGGCGATTTCGAGACCGAAGCTCAAGAGAAAAGGTTCCTCATGTTTGGCAAGTCCGAGCGCGTGCTTGATCTTCAAGTGATGAAGTTTTCGCATGCTTCGACTGAAAAGAGATTCGGAAGGGTTGTTCTTGACATTGCTCCGGCGTTGGAAACTTCTTTAGAGCTGTGGGATCGACGCGTGCTCAACGACAATTTCCGCGAACGCGAAAACTATGTCACGGATTTTATGCAAGCACGAGATATCGGCCTTGAAGTCCCTGGATACATGCCTCCTAGACCAAAGATGATTGGCACATTCACAGTTCGCGGAGGGTCTCTTTCGGTGAAGGGCACGTTTATGAACACCAAGAAGTCTAAGCTTCGAACTTCTCGTGTTGAAATCTACAAGATTGATTTGGAGCCCGAAGCTTCGCAAGAAGAAAGGGGTGCGATCAGACCGAAGCCCAAGACCATGGTGCTCATGTACTGGCCTGTACCCGAAGGATTTTCAGTTTTGGACGGCACGGGTCAATTTGTAAAAGAGATTGAACTCGCTATTTCTGACGTTTCAAGCACTGCCACTATGGGCACGATCAAGGAATGGCCCATTGAAAAGGGAACTTTCAAAATGCGCGTTTCCGAAGACGCCAAAAAGGAAATTGAGAGCGAGCTCAAATCGAATATTGTCCCCAAGGGCGTGTTGATCGATGCTTACAATGACAAGAAAGCTAAGAGAACCGTTGCTATTCTCATTCCACACGAGGGCGGAAAGATTGACCATCTTGCCTTCTTCTGGGAAGCCTAAATTGTGTTCTCTCTCTGTGTGTGCGCGTGTGTATTGTCCTATGTACAAGTAAAACTATATATAAAAAAAGATACATCAATCCTGTTGTTGTACTTTTGGCAAGTAAAATGTATGATCTATGGCTTCGAGATCCAGGGCGCCAATGGCGGCGTAGAAACAGCCCGCCCATGGCCACTTGAGACTCTTCTTGGTAGGCACCTTGATCCGACCGTACACGTATTTTTCATAACACGAGTTCGAGATGTGCATGCCGGCAATATTGGCCTGTCCTCCGTTTCCAGAGAGAAGACCGCGACCGAGTCTTCTGGTCAAAAAGTGAACGAGTCCACGAGAGAGCTCCTGGCATTTAGTGTCGATATGTTCTCCACTTTCGTCGATAATACGCCTTGCAGCCGCCGACTGAGCGCACCAGGCGCTGAAAATGTGATTGAGAAGATACCAACTGACCACGCTGTTGCCCGAAGTGACCATCACGCAGAATCGTCCGGCAAAATGCTCGGCTAGTTTGAAATACGTATGCATCTTGTGGCCGGTCTTCTTGACTCCAAACGGCTTGCGAGCACTGCGGCCTGTGGCGCGAACAAGTCTCTTGGCGCTTCGAGCAATGTCTTCCTCGGGCACATCAAGATTGAACAGGCAAACTGCTTCATCGGGCATGTCACGGAGCTCGGCGTCGGTAAATTCGCATTTCCAAGTGATCAGAACGCGGCCACGTCTGTGAGAATTGGATGATTGACTGGCGTCGTCGCTCTCGCTCTCGCTCTCACTCTCGCTCTTGTCCTCCTTCTCACTTTGTTTAGGAGCCTCTACACGACGAACAAATTTGCGTGGTCTCTCGTCAACCATCATATTATCACCGTCGTCGTCCTCCAAAACCAATCGAGCGCGGTAGCGATGAGCGACATGCGCGATCACGGGATTCTCGAGCTCGCCTAGTTTCCTCAACTTTCTACGACGATTCGCGTTCCGATTATCATTGTCGAATTCGATAGGATCCGCGTCGTCGTCGTCGTTACCGTCATCGTGTCTGGACTCGTCGGAATCACGCGAGCGTTTCTTAGGAATCTGTACAGATGGCTCGTCATCTTGCGGGGCACCAACATCAGGAACATCAATCTCATTGTCGAATTCGACAGTGTGATTCAAGGGCATGTTGTCGAGGGGAGAAAGAGGCGCATTTTCGTAAACCCGAGCTGGCGGAGGTTGATATACCGGAACAGGCGCCGCCCTATTCTTAATACGTTGCCAGGCAGAATCAATCACAACTTGGGGAATCTTGATCCCAGCAAGAGCGGCCTCGTTCATAAAGCTGACGAGCTGAAAGAACTGCTGGTCAATCGTCGCGTTCTCGTCAATATCAACGCCGTCGAGCTCGACTGCATCGGGATTCTCGATCTGAGCAACACGAGGCGCAGGAGCAAGAATAGGAACAGGTGCAATGACGGCCGGAGGTCGAGGAGCACGTCGTGCTTGAGGCGCCTGAGCGGGAACTCGCTTGGCACGCTCTCCAAGCGCAGCAGGGTCGTAAAACATGCAGTTGGCTTCGAGGAACTTGGCATCGGACTCGTAGCGAGTGGCCAGAATCGACTCGGCGACATTGAATTCGGCTTTCACGGATTCGGGCAATTGCGCCGCGCCATCGTCGCTCGGATGCGTGAATCTCCAACAGAGATCAAATGTCTTGGAGAAAGCTTCAGGGCAAGCAAAGAGATTGTGCAAATACGGCTCGCCGGGCTCGTACGCTTTCATGTTGAACTTGGATCCCATCGGCTGGAGATGCCGAGAACGCCAATCGGGACTTTCAAACGAATGCATGCGGAAGAATAGAGTCGAGGCCACAGTGCGAGGATTACTTAGCGCTTCCTCTTGGAGCCGAGTCTGGAGCTGATCGAATGAAGTCACCGGAGCGATCTCGGGGCGGGCGTCCTTCTCGTTTTTGGCATTTTCATCGTCATCAAGAACCAACTTTCCGACAGTAGAAAACACTTCGTACAAGGGCGACGACATGTACTCGAGCCATCGGGCGTACGCAATTTTGCTGGCTTTCAACATGTCAGAATCACCGTCTTCAAGAAGAGCCGCGTATCTCGTCTCGTCTAGCAAATGTTCGACGCATGAGGGGTCGATATAGTTCTTCTCAATCAAACTCTTCAAAAGCCGTCCCTGATTTTCAATCTTACCCGACTCCATCATCAAGCTATCGCCGATTTGATAGAACGAATGCAGATCTTTCTTCATTTCCTTTCGACGATAAGCAGTGGAAAGAATCATATGTCCAGCAGTACGCGAGCCAATGCGTTGACTCAACTCAAACAGCGCTGGGTTGTTCTTAATCACCGAAGAACGTGTCTCAATGTTTTGGAGAAAGTAGTACGGCATCGCAGCATAGCACGAAAGACTCCAAAACGTGCCGGCAAGATGCGCAGCGGATGAGAATTTCCCTCCAAGAGATACAAAGAGAGCTGCATGCACGCCAAACTTGTAAATCTTCTTTGGGATATCAGAAAAGTCGTTGATATCAAACGCAAACTTGTCCGATGGAGCCACAGCCAAGAACACACGACGGTCCAAGTCTGAAAATTCCTCCGAGCCTGCTTCTTCCGGTTCTACTCGCCGGGGACTCTCGGGAGCCTGCACTGCATCAGGCAACTACGCGGTCATAATGGAATATACATGAGTAATGGTTTTACGCGGCAAGCATTTGTGATATGTGGAAAATATCGTCACCGGGCACTTGGGAAAGAGCGCGAAAAAAAAAGTTGCCGTTGTCTCAAGCGCAAACTCGGTCGGGCGTTACCGATGAACGAATCTCTTCGCGTAAATTTGCACCTGCAGTATTTCAACGTTTTGTACGCATAAACAATAACCGCATTTGATTTGCATCGCGGAGGAGAAACACGGAAATCGCCACAACGTATTTCGAGGGCGCGGAGAATCAATGCGTACCGCGTCCATGGTAACAGAATTGAACTTTCCGTATGTAAATGTGTGTGTTGTGAATTTGAACGCAAGGATTAAACCAGCCACAAGCGAGATAACGTTTCCCGGTCGACCGATAACGTAATTGAGCCGGGAGCATGGTAAAATCACGACGCCAAGTTATGTCACCCTGGTTCTGAAAACTTTTCTGAGTGACTATTTTACCGCGCCGATCCCAATATTCAGTGTATTATAATATGTTTAGGCATAATAGAACCCGTGAATCGAACGCGGATAGTGGCTGGGAAAAGGGAAAGGAGAAAAAGGTATGACATAACGTAATGCGGTAACGTAACGTAACTCAAGTTAGGGGAATTACGTTACGTCGCGTCCAGAATTACGTTGCTTAAGAGTTGTTAGAGAAATCGCAAATACACATAGAACGTAATTGTATTCGATAACGTAACGTAATTGTATGAAGGTTACGTTACGTCACCAAGAGTTACGTTACATCACGTTTTTAGCTACTCGCCGTTTTCTGAAATAACTTAACGCTAGACTGAAGTAACGTTATTCAAGCTTGGTTACGTTACGTTATCCCGTAAAGTTACGTTATGTCATACAACAAAGTTACGTTATCCGAGTGTCACGGCGGTTTATTCTGTTCAGGACATCAAAATCCATTGTTTCACATAATGTAAAGTATGTTTGAGAGAACAATCAATGTAAAATATCGAATAGCAAGCGCGGACCCCCTGCCCGGCCCGTTCTTTGTGCTGTTTCTTTTCGGGCAACGTTTCGCGGTTCCGGACCATTCATTTTCAGTGTTGGTACACTTTTAGACGACATCTACACTTACATTTGAACTCATTTTACTTGATTTGAGCCCGATATATCAATGTACGAGCGCGGTTTAGCGCCCGGCGAGTGCAGTCGCGTGCTCGCTTGCGCGACCTTTATTCTTTGCGCACTAATTCGCATTATAATAACCACTACTTTTTGCGAATTTAGAAGCATGTCTGGTATGGATACGACACCCGCGATCGAAGGCGGTTCGGGAACAGCACAAAACGTTGACCTCATGTCTGTGGACGGTGCGCTCTTACTCATGCCTGTATTTTGTTCTTTCGTATAGAATCTCACATTATATATGTCTATTCACACGTGTGTAGAAGTGAACACATTATTGAACAATATGGAGGAGACTTCTACTTTTATTCCGCTCGAAACCATCGAGAAGTGTTTCACCACTGTGATGACCCACGAAGAGAGCGGATCTCGTCTTCTTGATGGCCGTGAATTAGTGTACGAATTCGAGGGCATGCGTTCTCTTCCGGCGGCGGACCTTCGCGCCATGACACTTGAGTACGGTGTTCTTGAGCTCACTTGGCTCCGCCCGTCCGAGGTCGATTTTGCTTGCGCTCTTATGCGCAATGTCGAGAACGACCCCAGTTGTTTTGGTATTCGAGGTTTGCGCGAAATTTCGCTCGGCTGTGACGTGGACACGGCTACTATCGGACTTTTGGCCGACCGACTTGCCTCTTTGGGCAACGTGTCTCCGGCTGTCACGCGTGTCGTTCTTGACTACCCTTATTGGCGGAATATCTCCGTGGAGGGCGCGGCACGCATTGCCAAGTTTATCGGATTGTTCCCAGGGCTCTCCTCGCTCCAAATTCGTGCCGGGTTCGACTTCCGCGTGCACACCGTGTTTTACGCACCTCGTGACAAGATGATTGATTTTGCTTGTGCCTTCTTCGACAATCTTTGTGTTCCCGGCAAGCTCTTTGATTTCAAGGTCGGCTTTGACGGCAGCCATGTCCCGGGCCTCGTGTGCGCATCTATTGCTGGATTTATCTCGCGTACTCAGTTCAACAATGGTTCTATTCAGTTGGACATGGAGTCTCGTCGGTTTGATGACACGACTCGCCACGAGCGTCTTCTTGCGCGCCTCAAGGGCACAATGTCCGACGAGATGTTTGCTACCTGCACCAGATACTACAATGGAAAGCGTATCGATGCCGAGGATGTCAACGAGTTTTACGCTTCTTTTCCTGGCGTGTCGGATCTCGTCCGATCCATCGCTCTCAAGGTTCCTGGATTGACCAAGGTCGATCTTCCCGAGTGGATGTACGAAGTCTACTACAATTCTACTCGTAGCACTTTTTTGAAGACTGCTAGTGATGTTGTCCAGGATCTTGGCTTGCATGCCTGCCCGCTCCAGGTCAGCGTTCAGTTTCCCTCCACCGAGTACGAAGATCACTCTGCTAAGATTCTCTCTACACCTATGTGCTTGGACTACATAATGAGCGATGTTGTCGACATTGCGACTCCGCTCCTGTGCACCATTGTCTTTCACGTCCCTTCATTAGATCGGTTCCTTTCGTCCTATCGCCTCGTCGCTCATCAGACTTCTGTGATCCCTTTGAATCTTCGCATTTGCGCTCCTCGCGTAGTCGTGTCTGACGCGTGCCCGGGCGAACGGTTCGTGGAGCCGTTGATAAACTTTGTCCGCGGCGACTTTGTCGGACTCGGTTACTTGACAGTGAGAGGCACGATTGTGGGTGAGATTGACGATGGCCAGCCCGGCGACAAGACGTACTTGCAAGCTTGTTTGGAGTACGGAGGCGCCCAGGGGCTCTGGAAGCGCGTGAATTGGAGCTACAATGACGATATTGAGGACGATGAGGACGAGGATGAGGACGACAATATGGACGAAGATGACGCTGGGTCCGGTTCTGAATCCGAGTCCGATTCCGATTCAGAGTCCGAGAAGGAGAATTTTGAAGGCATGGATATTGATGAGTAATTTACCACACCCTATGAGGGTTTTTGTGTAACGTATTCATTTTGTATTAACAGTGCAATGATATAAAAGAAAAAAGTTTACAGAATGCAACTTGTACGCAAATAGAAGCTATGGGACTAGCAAAAATTCGTAGTTCTGAATATCGCATCAATAGGGCACTCGGGAGACACAATGTTCCAGTCGACATGAAGGTTGTCGTGAGTCCCAAAACCGTAGTTTGCCTTAAGAGGATCCACCCATTTCCATTTGACGTCGGATAAAAGACGCACGGCAACAAGATTTACGTAGGCTTCAACGATGAGATCATTCTGTGGGTTAATGGCATCGGAAGCGCAAGCACCTGTACCGCCGGCGCCTTCTTGATATTCTTCTTCGCTCTCCTCGTGCAATACGGGACGATTCTTTTCGTCACAGTCTCTGTCTACCAAGTAACTCATCAATCGAGGACATGAGCCGGCCTTGAACTTTTCTGCGTGAGCCGCAAAGGTCCAGAAGCGGCGAGCGGCTTCGGCGGACGAGAAAAGGGCTCGATATTCACGAGCGTCGCCCTCTTCGCCTGTTTGAATGAACGAAACGTGGAATAACTTTCCGGGAACAAGTTCGCTCCAATCAGAAGTAAAGCTTTTGACGTCAAAAACGCGCTTGGGCTTTGCTGTAGTCTTACGACGCTTTGAAGCAGGCTCCATTGTTTTCGTAAAGGCGGCTGATTGTCGACCAACTGACTGTCGCTATAAAATGTCTGATTCTTACCAGTAGTTTTTCCAAATGTCTGCGCGCGGTGGGGGAGGGAGGCGTCACAAAACAAACCTGGAATCTGCTAGAGATAAATCTCTGATTAGGTCGCATAAATCTACATTTTTTAGCGTGGTGGAATACCCCAATCAACAAAGTCCTTCTCAATCGCTTGAAACTTGTTGCCTTAGCCATGGCCGCGCAGGGCAAGTTTCCCGTTATTCTTGTGGCCGTAGTCGTTGCCTTTGTAGTGGCAATGGTACTCTTCAAACCGGTGAACCAGCCGCCTCAAAGCAGGTATGTTGAAAAAGCAATGTGGTTTCGACCTTCCTTGTTTTCTAACCACGGCGTGTACTCAAATTTCTTTTAGCCAAGTGGAGTTCAAGACGATGATCTCAAAAGTAGATTCTCTGGAGAAGCAGATTTCGCTTTTGACACGCCAGCTGAGCGAATCAATCCGCGTTGCTTCCGAGACTGAGACCGGCTTTTGCAAAAAGGAAAAAGAGGCATGTTTACGTTTTTTATGTTCACATTTGCAAAATACACTAACAAGTTGCGAGGTTTCTAACAAAAGGCGCTGACAAAGTCGTCTCTGCCTTACGCCGACTGGCTTGAATTTAGAGCTTCTGAGTTCAAAAGCTCGGCCACTAAGTTTTCTCAAATCACCGACAAGGTTACTACTCATAATTATCAGGTGTGTCGGGTGACACTGAGCATCCGCCCCGATTTTTTTTTCTTCTCACTCCATATTTTTATTGTCGCAGTATGCGTACGGTTTTATGGTTCAACATTTGAGAGATAGGCCTGTCAAAATGCTAGAAATCGGCCTTGGTTGTGGAATGTCGTACGGTCCAGGTGGATCCATCCCAGTTTGGAAAGACTTTTTTGGCAACAAGCTCACTCTGCATATGGTCGAATATGATGCAACCTGTGCTGAACCTTTCAGATCCAAAGTCGACGAACTCTTTATTGGCGACCAATCCAATCGAGAGTTTTTGAGGAAAGTTGTCTCTGAAGGCGGAGGCGTGTATGGTACGCATTCACGCGTGAATTTGTGCGCTGAAGCGATCTCACTTTTTTCTGCGTGTGTGTGTTTCAAACTTTAGATTTCATCACTGACGACGGAGGCCATACTATGAACCAACAAATCGTTTCCTTCCAAGAATTGTGGTCTGCCTTGAAACCCGGGGGTGTGTATGTTATCGAAGACCTTCAGACTTCGTATTGGGCCAATTACGGTGGTGGATTTCGCAAGGCGGGCACGACGGTCGAGTATATCAAACAACAAATTGATACTTTCTACTCGGAAATACCGCGCTCTGGCTTTAAACCGGAGGATAGTTTTCTCTGGGAAATCCACTCCACGCATTGTTGGCATGAATTATGCGCCTTTGTGAAAAAGTGGAAGTAAAAATAATACTTTCCTCTTCTTTTTTGGCGCATTTGAACGCATAGGACTTTGAAATCGGCGCACGGCATGCAAAACTTCTCCGGCTACTGTGCCGATGTCACAATCTACGAACCATTTAGACGAAGGCATGTTTTGGAGTTTATCAGAGCTCTGAAGAAAGCATACGGTTACGGACACGAGTTTGAAATCGAGAAAATAACAGAAGGGGGCATACGGTTTGTCAATTGGCCCGGGAAAGTTGACGAAAGTCAATATAAGAGTATTAGATTCCCATTTTATGGTTCATGGCCGCATATCAACCCCAAGGAAGACCCCTGGTCTCTTTTTCAAAGCGAGGAGATTCTGCTGCATTCTTCCACGGGCATGGGTGATTGGAATGAACTGCCTATCATCGCAAAAGTATATGGAAAGGACGTGTATTGGACTTCTGCCGATTCTCAGCGCGTAAGTCTGGCTTTGTACACACTTGACATTACTTACGCAAAAGACCCGACTATTCTTCCAGTATACTAAACGAATATGTTTTATATACACACATGTACATTATATTTATAAACCTTTAACCGTGCGCCTTTTTGTTCGAAGCCTCTTGCTTTTTCACCAATTTAGCTCTAAAATACTTGTAATGATTCTGGCAAAAATTCTGCACTTGCATTCGACACTTTTTGCGGCTTACATGCATAATGGGGACCGTGTTGGCCCAGTACTTTTTTGCCGGCTTGGCGTGTGGATCCGAATCACATGTTGAACAGAAAAACGATTCATCTCGAGCCAGCTGCGTCATTGTTCGATCGAGCAGGATCTGGGTCAACCCCATCGCCTCCATGTAATTCTTAAATCCATAGCGATTGAGCCATGCAGTGGGCAAGCATTGAAGTTGGACCGCCGTAGTCACATGATACTGTTTTTGTATGACTAACTCAAACGGATTGCCTGCGGACACGGATTCTGGGTTGGAAGAAGCGGTCCGAGCAGGCCACAGTCCTCCATTGTACTTGAAATTGATCGGGAACTCATTAGGATGATCTTCGCAGACATATCCGACACCAGGTGCGTAATTCCAATCGAACGCGACCATGACTTTGCCGCATCGAGCGCAAAAGCAGCACGCCTTTGCCACGCATGTGTACTGAGTAGGCAAAATGTACATTCTTCCTTCGCCGTTGAATGCGAGCAGAGGATACCCGCATTTAGTAGTCACATCAAGCGCGTCTACTTTGGCTGCAGCCGCCGCGATCATCGGTCGAGTCTCCTGAAACACTGTGCCGTGATGCATTCCTGCCGTTGTCTGATTCACGATTTCAGGCTCGTTCATCCAATATCGACTCAGTATTTGGCGGACTTGTTCGGGTATTTTGTCCGGAGATCCGTTCACGTCGAATTCTTCTTCGTTCTCTTCTTCGTCTGCGTTAGCGGCATCGCCTGATTCCTCGTTCTCGTTTTCGTTTTCATTGTCTTCGTCTTCACGATCCGAATCGCCTGAAGTGCCCGCCTTGGCGCTATCTGGTTGCTTTCTCTTGCGGCCACGTCCCGTTTTCTTTGCAGCACCGGCCTTTTTACCTTTTTCGGCAGTAGCGCCGTTTGAAGTGGACTCGCCTGCCTTGTTCGCCATTTCCGCGTCGTAAATCCTGGCCTTGCGCTTGAGTTCCTTTTCCTGAGCCGGTCTCAGCGGGAAAATCATGGCTAGCCTAGCGTACTGCAGCCATATTCTATTCTCTTCGGCTGTAATGTTATTCCTTTGAAAATGAAGCGATCTTCGAATGTGTGGCGGTAATAGGAATTGAGCCACCTTACTGCTCATCGTGGTCGTCACTCTCTTTCTCGATTCACAATCGCATACTCGCAGATCGTTTATAAAATCTCTTCTGTAAGCCTTCCAGTTGTCCGTTTTGAACAGTACTTTGAACACGCGATGCGAGGAATTCGCCGATTTGCTCTGGTACGCGTTCATAATGCTATTTGTGAACCGGGTTGTTCTCACTTGAGGCTTGATTGGCTTTGATGCCGAGTTGACTAACGAGTTAGCTCTCGAATACTGAGCCGTTTGCATGACAAAGCATTTGCGCTGCGCGTTCCAGGCGTAATAAACCGACGTCTCTTGAGCCAATTGATGAGCCCATGTTCTGCAACTGGCGCAATAGTACATTCGAGTAATGGCGGCGGGGTCCGGGCTGTTGCTTTGCAAGTGAACCATGTGACTTCGAGCGTTGCGTTGATTTTGAGCGACATGAGCCGGCAAAAGAATGGCTTGCTCTGTGGAGAACATTTTGAGCAACTGGAGATATCGCCACAAGAGAGCGCAGTCCTGTGGGTAGTCTTGAATCAATCTCTTGATCATGCCACTGATTCTGTGGTACGGCAAAGCCTGTTCATAGTAGATAAAGATCATGTACAAGCGAATGAGCATTTGGAAACTCATTCCGAACAAGAGTAAGAGCTTGAGTGGCAGAGTCTGACGTGCTCCGTGATAGCGCTGCGTGGTCCACACCATGGCATTGAACATTTCGGATATATGTTCGTTTCCAGGATCATCCAAAATTGGAATGTGAAGAATGTTGTCTGACAGAATGCGGTGAATGGCACGCATTTCGGCTTTGGAGTAGCAATACAGTTCGGGCCCAGTCTGCTCGGATTTTGATGAACTTGAAGACTCGGCCTGGTTTGGAGTCGTCGAATCTGCCGCCGCAGTAGCAGGCTGGCCGGATTTCCCAGCTTCATTAGACGTCAAGAGCATGTCTGCCAGCACATCTAAATCGATATCACCTTCGTTCGTGTACAATGTGTCGTCGTGAAACTGTTCAAACACGGCGTGCTCCTTTTGGGCGGCATCCTCGTCATCTTCGTCGTTACCGCCGTTTCCATTTGAACCATTGCCAGCGTTTCCAAGCGCGTTAAATCCGCTTTCTGAATCAAATAGATCGTCATCGTAGTCAAATCTTGTGTGACGCGACCTGGAAAGCTCGGCCAGTTGCTTGAGTTGATTGCACTTGGCCTCGATCTGATTCTTCAATTCCGTATCCGGGGCGTGGTCTTTGCTAAACGCTCTTAGTGTGACTTCCACGCGTGACAATAGAGAACTATACTCTTTGGGAAAAAACGTTTCGAGAACATCGCTAAACGTGCCGTAGTGGCAGCAAAAATTCAAGTGCTTGTTCGTCGCATTGTAGAGTCTGCACAGTAAAATATCATTGTAGAGAATAACCGTCGACTTGGGCGCTCCCGGTAGAAGCGGAATCGTTTCCAATCGATTCCTGTGAAACTGAGCTGCGTTTTTGACCGTTGTCATCCACTCTTTGTACATGACTCCCTGATGAGGATGAGACAGCATGCATTGCTTGAACGCAGGAATCAGATTGATGTAGTAGCACATCATTTCGTGCATTGCAAATCGAGTAGCGTATCTGAAATCTCTAAAACAATGATCGACGACCCATTCGATGCTTCTAGGAGCGGTCTCGGGGTCCTTGTAAGTCAACCAGAGTCTGATCCGATCTTGGAACGCGGGCCTCTTGCTTTCTCCGTGCGTGTTTCCCAGTTCGAATATATGTTTGTAATTGAGCAAGATAGATGCCATAATAGGATGCTTTGTAAAACAATGCTTGGCCGTAGTATCGTCGGCTCGCAAGCGACTTCGGAATTGGCTCATTTTGGAGACCATGAGAGTAATAAATGCCGTTTTAGGATCGTCCCAGTTTTGAATAGCCGTATGCTCGCTCGAGTACCGGAAGAAGAACCCGCTCATGTTCAATGCCGGGATGAGAGACGGCGATTCTTCGACAGTGACTAGCCAGCGCGTCATTCCTGGGTACAACATGAAAACTCGTGGATATTGAGTCGATTTGACATGTTCGTGTCGCTTAGGCTTGCCGTAAATTCCACCGTACTCGTTGAGAGCCGCAGGTGCCAACGGATGCTTGGATTTGGGCGTGGGGCCGTCAAATGTCGAAAAGGGCACCTTTTGTAAATGGAAAGCGTCATGAAACGTTCCGTGTTTCACATTGTACGCGTAGAGCGGGATATGAGAATCGATCACGAGTTGAGTGGCATGGAGCAGACATCGGTCGTCGGGTCTCACGGCAACAGCTTTCAACCTGTGCAAATGATAGAGTCTCCATAGAACAGTTGCCATCCATGAAAATCCATTGACCCACAAGTCGCACAGAGCTATTTCGTCTACGCCCTGTAAATCATGCAGCGATCGAGGCACGGGAATCGTAAACTGATATTGCAATTGCAATAGGGATATCGGGGCCAGTTTCTTTTGCCTTGAGTAGTTGACTGGAGCCTTCCACGAGTCATTCTCGGCGTTGTATTCAAGACCAATGTATCTATAGGACGGCCACTGATTCACGCTGTGTACTAGACTCTCCAAGTATCTGTATGTGGACATGACAGGGCATAGAACGGATTCCCAAATGACAAGATCGTCAATGGACGGTTCTTGCTCGAACACAGAGGTAGGAACTTTGAAATGATTAATGTTCCATGATCCCGGGTCCATATAAGGATAAGGGTAGTTTTGTCTCATGTCATCTTCAATCTTGTCAAAGTCCAAATGCGCCGAGGCGTATTTAGTCTTGCTTTGACTTGGAGACACAATAGACGTTTTTTCTATGTAATTGATAAGAGGTATTGCATGCTTTTGCATGAAAAATTTCCTCAGTAATGCCAGGGGCGGTGCGTTTGCACTCTCCGACAGCTGCAATTCCGTTTCGCCAACTCCGATCACGGATCCAAGTGGCTTGTACTCTTCCAAACGTAGTATATTCTCAAATTGTTCTTCGTCGATCATGTACGCGCGACACGCTGTCGCTAGCGCATCCCAGGGCATGAGCGTACCCGTGATTGATGTGGGAATAGGATCCCGGAAGGTAGTATCGGAAATATCGTTCAAATTGCAGACAATGTCGCTTAACACATATCGTGTTTTATCAATCCACGTATCAGGCGTGGAGATTTGCCCGGACACTTGAGCGCGAGCCAACCAGACGTACCAACCCTGCTGTCTGGCCAATCGCGCCTTTGCATCGTGGAGCGGAAAGGCTTTGTATCCTTCTTTCACATCATTCATGGCCAGCGCCCGCCACGAGTGAGATCCGACACGCGTCTCAAACGCAGCCGAGTTGTTGGATCGTTTAGGATGATGAAAGAGGGAAAGCTTTCGCATTCCAAATGAAGTGTTTACATTACTGAGGACAATCGAAAATCCATTCCGGGTTGCTTGACGATGCGACGCGTGGTTTCAACGCCGTCCTCGTTTGGAATGGATATGACCGAGAGCTCGAAATTACTCAATCTGAATTCGGGGAAGGGGCCCACGACGAGACTTCGACCTGATGGAAGTCGAGTGCTGCCCGAAACGCCTGCGCCGATCGACGTCTCGATCAAGGCATCCTTGTCGTACTCTCCAGGGATCGAATGGAGCACTTGGAATGTGTTGAGCGGCAAGTAGTCTCGTGTTCTAGGGTCCACGTTTTGCATTTCGTCGGGAACACGCTGATTGACATGCATGACATGCTCCGATGTGACTCTGAACATTTCGCACAAGTAGCAGAGCTGGTTGAAATTGCGACGTGGATCTATGCTTATTCCGAAAATCTCGTCATCTTTGAACTGGGCCCACCATTCAGCGAGTTCCTGTTCTTGTTTTGGGGTTAGGAACTCTACTCCGACAAACCCCAAGTTGGCTCGAGTCTGCGCATTGGATTCGGCAACTGCATTGAGATTGGCCATGAGCTGGGGTCTCGAGAACCACTGCGCCGCTGTGCCGAAATAAACGTGTTGATCCATAGATATCTTGGTGATGAAATTCATAGGTATGTTCCCCGCAATGGATTTGTCGACATCGGCTGCCTTGGGGAATGCCGGAGGCCCGTTGAACATTCGAGGATAGCGAGTGTTTGCGATTTGCTTACACCAACACGACGCTCCGTTCTTGCACAAACGTTTTCCCGTTCTTTTCAGATCCTCCAACGTATGCTCAATACAATACTTGGTAATGTGAGCCATTGTCACGACTTCCATGTCAGGGTACTTGGTAGCCGATTCCGCCTTGGCAGCCGCCAATTGCTCGGACACGTGCCATTTTTTCTTACTGCCATAGTGATCATAACCTTTGCTCGCAAGTCTCTTTTGCTGTTCTTCAAATGCGGCGAATATGGCTCCTCTCTGAGCAACAGCGGCCAGTCTTTGCATGTTGTCGGACTCAGCGTGATTGGATTTCATTCCAATGTCCCTCATAATATAGTCCACTGACTCTACATTGTATCCGACATGACCATCGATCCCTTGAGCACGAAGGCGTGTCTCAATGTCCTTTTCGAGTCCAAGCGCCTTGAACAAATTGTCGTTTTCGAACAGATTCCTCATTCGTTTGCGCATAATAGTAGGAAATTGAACGAGTGGGATCTCGGGATGCCTTTTCTCGGCACAATACTTAGCGTCCTGAATGGAAATTCCAGTGAGCTTGATCGTGGCGTCGTCCACGTAGTTGTTCGCCACATGTCCCGAAAAGAGCACGCTCAACACGTCGGCAATAGCGGACACGGCCGTTCGGACAGTATCCAGATTAGTACGCGAAAGAACGTAGGGCACCAGACCGGCGGGACCGCTGGAATTTCGAAATGGCGCTGTCAGTACGTCACTGTCTTCGTTTTGCATTTGAACCAAATCCTTTCTCGCAATCGCCTTTTTGTTCCGCTCCGCGATATCGGGATTCTCCAAAATAGTAGGATCCACAGTCACTTTGGTCGTTCCAGTAATCTCCATACCCGGGTAATACATAGGTACGTCGTCGTCCTCGATCGAAGTCATTCCCTTGCGCTTTCGGGAAAACTTTTGCTGCTTTGGAAGCGTAGCGACGGCTCGAGCGTCCTCGGCGGTCTTATCCGCGGCATCCACATCCATAGCTATATGCTCCACATGAGCGTAGCCAGCGTCTTCAATGGCCTGAGACAAAAACTTGTTTGTCGTGTTCACAGTAGCCGTATTGGTGACCATGGAGTTCAAAAGATCGCTATCCAGGCGAACCACGTTGTGTGATATTCCCGTGAGCGGGTCGTGAGGACTCACCAATTGAGATTGCTTGGACGACACTGATGGAAGAGTCGATGTGATATCGGCGAATCCTAACCGCTCGTTGTCCTTCAGTTTCTGAACCGCAGTTGTATAAATCTTCATGGGATTCAACTCGGACATTTTTCTTTGCTTTTCGGCAGGAGGCTGAATCTCATATTCGGGTACGGCGGCTCCGGCGCCCGTTGTCGTTCCCTGCACTAATTTCTTATCTGTCGCCGTCATGGCCTTTTTATGAATTCTTTCAGCGGCTGGACCTCCAGATCCATATCTCCACGCAAGAGCAGTTCTGCTTGCATTATTCACCTTTTTCGCGCCGGGTGCAGCCGCCGCGCTCGCGTCTTGTCGCGCACCGCATAATGTAAGAGCTTCATTTTGCAATGTATGATGAGTAGTAATAGATGTGGACATGCTACTTGTGTGCAACGCGGCGGCGTTATCGCGGACGCCCGAAAAAAATGCCAGCGGAATAGTAGCGGTGGGCTCTTTCAACTTCTTTGCCGATTCCACTACAGATTCAGGCGAGCCTTCTACGGGACCTGATATCATAGCTCTTAATTTCAATCTATCGGCATCTGAAAGTGCACTTGTCATTGAAGCAACGGCAATAGGACCGTTATTGGCAATTTCCATGATCGTATTAGCGTAGGCATTGTTTAACTCCTGGGGACTTGGTGCACTAGCAACTCTAGATGTAGCTACGGCAACCGTTTGCGCGATAATTTCTTGCGGAGAGAGCGCGGGAGCGTTGGCACGCAGCCGGTTCTCCATTTTTTTTCGAGTGCGTGCCTAATCCAAGCACGTGATTTGTGATTTTACAATGTAGTATACTCTAGGTGTTGATTTGTGTTTCCAAACAAGAATACTTGATTTGGTGAAAAAATATAGATCCGGCACAGGAGCATACACCCCCTTCACTTGGCCCGCGGAACAGTGCAATTTTTCTGTTCCCATGCAAACTTTGTTATCGTGCCCCTAATACCATACTCGTGGTTGGTTCCGAAAAACGCCAATCATGAGCGAGGAGATTAACCTTGAAACCCTAAATGTGCACAACGCTGTGCTCGTAGGATCGGACGATGTAGAGCTCGCGGAAGAGGTGATATCAAACAAGCTTATCGGATTCACACCCGATGTTGTGATTGATTCCATTGTGTCCATGTGCACATTGCAGATTGCGCCGACAGAGTCGCATCCCGCCCGTTCCGCCATGGCGAATTTTTGCAATGGAACAGGGTATCAAGAGTATAGTTCTGTAAAAGACGGTTTGAAACCCTTGTTTTTGGAATGCGTGCGCACCGCGATGCGCGAAAACTGCAAATATCTTCTCTCGCTCTTTGCAACTTTTTCAGAGCAACCCACTCCGTTTTTATGGTGTCCCGGGACTAAAAGGACACTAGAATCATGGAAGCGGATTTTTGGCGCTGACGCCAACGACCCTGCGGTCGAAACAATCGCGTCTATCATCAGCCCCGTTTATTTCGCTCACTACGCGATCAACAATGATACAGGAGAAAAGTTTTTTGATGAAGGCGACAAATCCAAAATCGGATCTGTGTTCCTGGCCATTATGTACGCCGTGAAAAGCTACACTCGCTCCGCGCCGGCAAAGGTCAAGTCTACTTTTGCCTATCCGAATTTGGACTTGATTCCGTTTTCAAAAGCCGAGACCGACTTAGTGAATCAACTTCCAAAGATTCCCAACACGATCCCGGCGACATCGTTCGACATGTACCTTCTCAGAGGATCTATGGCGTACGAAGAGCATTTGAATGCAAGCCGTACAATTTCGTACGGTGCGGAAGTCGCCAAGCAGACCTATTTGAAATTCAACAACATTGGTGTGCTCTTCTTCGACGTCTGCTCTTCCATTACATCGGGCGAAGGAGACGACAAGATTGCCGAGGACGACAATTTTGCTTATCTACGCACATTATTCAACGAGAGCTCTGATGGCTACGCTACATTTGGAGTGTACAAACATTTGCCGGGAAACAGTGTAAAGGTCGATGCGGAACCCATGCAACCCGTTGACGTCAAACAATCTACGATAGGTGCTCAGATTAAAAGTGCAATGAAGGCTTCTGTGCTTCAATCGGAAACGTCAAGCGAGCGGGCTAAGCCTGCAAAACGTAAGGAGAGCCCGGTGACATTTGAAAAGACGGTCAAAGTCGCCAAGTTTGACACCGACTCGTCTCCGAGCGAGAAAACTGTGGCCGTGGAAGCTAACACGGTCACTGCAGCCCCTGATGACAACAACACTAGACAAGTCCCGCTCGAAGAGAGATGCCTCAAACATTTCATGGATACTTTGCAGGCGTGCAAAACCGCGCTGCAAGAAGCCAAAAAGGTGATCGACTACGACATTGCAAAGAATCGCAGCCCCAAGCTTGATTTATCGTTTTGCTCTTCTACAGAAGAATTCGAACGCAGGTGGCAGCGGGTTTTGAACTGGCTTGAATACGACTATAAATTCATCAATCAAGTCGTCACCTCGACGTCCATTCCGGACCCTATTGTGCGTCAGCTGACACAGGCTGCGATTTCTTCTTTGAGAGACGAGATTATTCGTGATGTGGGCGCGGTGAACATGCTCCGAACTGTTCTGGAAAAGAAAGCTTCCAACGCTGTCAACGCAGTGGCTAATATTCGACAACTGCCCGTCCTATTACTAAAGCAAGCTGCTGGACAGTTTTTGCTTCTGATCAAGCCTAAACGAGAAACCGTTGATGAACTCAAACTCGCGGCGGGAAAAAAGGCGCTCGATGAAACCGCTTCCGAAGAACGGGACTCGTTCTTGCTGGACCCGACGACTGCAAAGTACTACAATGCCGGCCTCGCGCCTCAGTTCCGCGACATTTTTTTGAAGAGAAGCGTGCTCGGGCAGTGCCAGGCGTTCTATTTGGACGTCCAGTCAGTTTTGTACGAGTACGAGCACGGGCGCAGGCTCGTAAGCAAATCTGATTCAGTGTAAATATGGTTTCTGAATAAAGTGGGGTTTTATACATTATAATACATTTCAGCGCTAAATGGGCGTCAGAGCTCCTTGCAGTGTTTTGTCAAATTCGCAAACGTCTCTTTGATCACTTTAGGTATCGGTACGCTCATACCCTTGTAATCTTGCTCGGGCAGCGTCGACATGCATGCGATAATGTCATTTGCCTCTTTCAAATTCATAATTCTGACTCGCTGAAGGTGACAGAGAGTAGCGCAGAACATTTCCAATCGTTTCATGAACGAGAATTTGTGCGCAAAACCGGCGAATAGAAAATCCCACACTTGAACGACGTCTTCAAATGGCATTTTATGCGCAAATAGCGAATCGACCCAAGAAACGAACAATAGCGCGGACACCATTGTGCCATACGCTTCGCATGTCACGGCAATATGAGAATGTAAATCCGGGTCCAAAAGTGCCACTTTGCTGAATATCTGCTTGCAGTAGACTGCCATGGGCCCAGCGTCTTGCTTGAGCCCGCCGTTCTTGTCAATATTCACGAGAAGCTGATGGACTTGATCGGATATTTTTTGAATACCAATAATCACGTCGAGTAAGCGCCATCTGAACTGAACGTCGGCGTGTTTCTCGTCGGCAAACCAGTCGCTAATTTGCGGGCATTGTTCGGAAAATTTGTTCGGTGACGACGTAATTGGATAAAACACGCGTACGAGCACCGCACCGATATGAGACATGCTTTGTGCATATCCGACCGTTGAATCCTTGGCCACGACGGTTCCGAGTGCCAATTTGAGCATCAGCTCGTGAGTCGAGTCTGTCAACTGAGCTCGAGGCACATCCTTTCGTATGGTCGCCGCATCGAATTTTAAGTCTTTTATGTTTTTGGCCTTTACGACTTGGAGCAGAGACAATTTGAAAGACTTTTCGTGGTTGGCGTAAGTTTCGGGCCAGTGGCGGTAGTTCCCGTCTACGACTCCGAATAGCACACGCCAGCACGTGGCGCGTACGTCGATATTCAAAAGTACACTTTGAGATATTTTGAGTTTTGAAGAGCAAAATTCGCGCCAAAGTTCATTGTCTGCGAACACGAGCCTAGTCGGAGCTTGCAACAAATTACTTCCTCCAGCGGCGGTGGTCGAGTCCGAGACCAAATCGTCCGATTCCTCCAACTCGCCCATGGCGTCCAGACAAATCACTTTTGCGCCTTTCATGTATTCAATAAACATTTTGAATGTTTGATCAAATTGCAGTGGCTCTCCTAAATCCCTTGGAGCCGTAAAATCAGGCGCCGAAAGCAAATAAAGGCCCGGCATGTTTTCCCGGACAAAATAAGTCAACATGGACACACTATGCATTGTGTTGTTTCCACCGCATAATTTACTGTCCTCTCGAGCTATGGCATACTTGGAGCCAGAGTAAATGGCGTATAAAAGCCGGAATAAGCTCATTTTTTGGGCCGCTATGGTTTAATACACAATTTTGTACAATCTTTTTGAATCTCTTGCACTATCATACCGGCCAAAAAGCACGCTATGCAGACCGCGCCAGCTAACAAAAACAACCCTGGACCAACAGATAATTGGCGGCGCTGTTTAGATATTAGAACATGTGTACATTCGATTATAGATTCCCCTGCATTTGTCTGCACCAAATCGCGGCGCGTTGTTGAATAGAACTCCAGACCGGTTTCATCGTAAAGCTTCGCGCACAGGTCAGATGCAACATTCAGCGCTATACTCGTGGCAGCATAATTTCTACATGGAATGGCGTATTTTACAATAGCGTAGCGATCATAAGATACGCTGCAGCTCAAGAAAGACGGCGAAACGACTCCTGCAAAGGCCGTATTGATCTGCCGAATGCATAATATTTCAAAACTGTTGAAACTAAGTCTGTACTGCTCAACGAAAATTTGTCCGGCGACATTCATGATAACGGCATGTACAATAGCCAAGCAAACTGACTCTGAGTGTTCGCCCCCAACTGTCTATGAAAACTACAAAACCTGCGGAGGGTACCGGCTCACTTTTTTCACGGCTGTTGCAGGTGCCGCTATCGTTTTTCTTTCAAGACAAATTCATATTAGGTCACACGTGTTATATAAACAATTGTAATCAATTTCGTTTTATCCGCCGAATCATACATGCCGGGTTAACTACATTTTACATTGCACGCGCTAACGCGGCTGCATTTAACCATTCGCACTTTGAGCAGTGCGTAGCCTTATTCTTTCAATAGCCGATTGCATAGATTTGGCGTCTGTAGAACTCACTGCGGGAGCTGGAGGCGAGTTATCGCGCTCTGGCAGCTTCTGAGTATTCCTAGCGCGCATGCTAATCGGATTAGGCTGTGGTAAATCTGTTTTAGGTTGCAAGGAATTTGTCATTTGCGCGACAGAATCCTTTGCGGCTTGCAAATCCCGTCGACCTGAAAACAATAGCGCCACAGGCGATTTTGATGGCGTTCCCAAGCTATCGGAAGTTTGTTTTGACATTTTAGTGTCACATCCGGCAATAGTGATAGATTCCGGCACGCCGCAGAGCCGCAAGACGGCGTTTGCCAGTTCGGTTTCCAAATACTCGACGACAGCAATGAGAACAGCGCCGTAATACACTAAAAGAGCCGTTTCCAATGCCGGCAACACCCAATATGTGGCTGTCGGGGTCAGGGATTTGTAAATGTCCGAGCCCACAAAAGCCAGAACGAGGTACGCCACTTGAAGCACGAAACTAATGCCCGTGACCACGCGCGAGTTTGCGGGAAGCCACATTCGGATTTTAGAGTTCTCCAATACTATATCTACAAAATAGAACGTGGTGACGGCCGCTAAAATCACGTAGGCGACCGCGGCTGGTACTATGAACACGGTTTGAGATCCCGGAATAGATGCAGCTGCCGCGCTCAATAACGCGTATGTAAGCCCGTTTAAGAGAGCCACGGTGAATGGGATGTAATGGAAGACCGTTCCAAGTGTGACACTCGCAATCGCCGCCATGACAGTGGATGTAATCACTCCGAACATAATGTAACGGCTGTACCATGATATGCTTTCGTCACTTTTGATCGTATACCCATTACTACTGTACATGATTCCGTACTGGTAGCCAAGTAAAGCAAAACTCAAGGCTAACAGACCGTAAACGGCAATTTCGCGAGGACCGGGCGAATACTGAGCGAGCAATTGTTGACTCTTTGCGTTCCCGTCGTTTCCTGGATTAGGATCCGATTTGAATTGAGCAGACTCTAGATCCATAGACGGCACACCTCGCTGCACGATTGCCAGCGCAACTGTTTTGACAGTGGTTTCTAGTTTAAACGATGCCGTAGAGTATGAATGAATCTTGAAACATACATCCGGTCGATCTACGGCAGGTTTCGTGTAAATGTCGAGTTGGAATTTGGAACTGGCCAGATTCAGCTTTTGATTCGACTCTATAGATTTGAGCGAGTACTGAGGAGACGAGGCCAAGGAGGAAGCGCCGGGAACTGACAAATACAGCGTCTGGATTTTGTCCGAAGAGCGCTTGACAAAGTCAATCTGCTGCAGTATTTTGTAGAACAAATAGAGCGCCAGCACGATGCATATTAATGCAGAAATTCCAATAAAGACAAAGGACGGGATGATGGGAATGAACTTGTCGGCATCGCTGATCTGAACAGCGGCATTCCCTTCGGCGCGCGTGTTGAGATCTTGAATTCGAATTTCAGCCACTTTAACTCGATTCACCATAAACAAATGCGCTGAAAGCGCGCCGAATTACATGCGCACGGCTATGGTGCAATAAATGGGGTCTTTTCTTCGTGCAGGAACAAAGGGGTATGCGCAAAAAACAAGTTTGCGTATTATATTCAAATTATACATGTACTTTTACAATGCCTGATTTAATTGCGCGCGCGCGCGCGCGCGTGCCCGGTTGTCACGTAATGCGCCTGACGTGATTAAAGTAGCCCCATGAAACTCTGTAAATTGCTAGACAGAATTCACGCATGGCCGGAATATTCGCATGAATGCATTTTGTGTCGTTCACGTGCAGATTGGGAAACGAGTCAAAATTCGTCGTCAAAAATAGATCCAACACGGCGACGCTGTACAGCAGGCAGCTCACACCGTCCGGTTGAATAGCAGGTGTATGATCCGCGTCCCAGAACCGATTCATATGAACCACGCTAAATTCGCGTGGCACGGGCTCGTCTTCCAGCGCGTTATTTTTTCGCGCTTCCAAAAGCATCCTTCGCAGTGATTCGACGCCTCTTTCAGCAACTCCATTGTTCAAGCCTTGTGTGATAGAATCAAAATGATACCATTTGAGTCCGTCTATAGTCACAAGAAGACTGTAATGCAGCGTGTCGCCGCCGTGAACGATAAACGCCAGAGGCATGCATTTACATATCATAAAATAACCTCCCGTCTCATTGATTCCAAAATCGTTGGCCTTTCGCGTTCGTAGCCACAGCTGCACAAATTGTTTGCAAACGGTCCTGTTATAATCTGACGCAGGAGAGTTGAAAAGCATCGAGGCCCCTAGAGAGGGAAATATACCTATCTTGTCGTACATATAAGGCGTGTTGGACATGGGCCGAATGTTGAGGTCCAGCGGTGCGTTATAAGCGCTGCAGAATCTCAGCCAGGACCAAGGCAGTTTGTCTTGTTCAATATCCAAAACAGCGACTTCGCATTCGTATCCTCGCATAAGATCACTAAAATACTTGCCGGCTTTCCAGCTTTCGTTTTGACAATCGATATTGTCTAGTGTCCTTTCCATTTCACGGCCGTGTTGCAGCATAGCGACGAATAGTTTTACATAATCGTCGTTGAGAAAGCCCGTGGGCGGACTTTTGCTTTGTCCGTCTTCAATAAAGAACCCGTAGGGATATAGCTTTTTCTTGTCCGCATCGGTATCCTGAGATAAATCGACGACTCCTGGCCTGTACATTCGTCCCTATCCACGCGCGTGGAACGGCGGATTACAAGCAAAAACGCAAGCAGCCACGTTTTTTGCAAAAGGATTTAAAGTTTAAAGGGCGTGCAATTCTATTTGGTCTCAAAACCGGCGTACCTGAGAGAGCTCGGCGTATTGAGGGCGGGGTGCAACCAGACATTTCCTGCTTTTGTAAAAACCGAAACGACCGGGTATTAGTGTCAAAATGAACAGGGAAAGAGCGTACGTTGCCACTGGAGCCATCCATATTGGGCAGAGAAGTGAGAACGCTCTCCTTGAGCAAGCTCCTGAACTCTCCATATGTCGCAGGATCCTCGTCAATCTTGTTCTTGATAAAGTTGTACATGTGTGAGTGCACAAACAGATTGTACTTGTCCTTCTTGCTCACGGAAATGTTGAATTTCTTGTCCTTTGTAAAAATGTCAACAAAGTAGTTCATCGTTCTCAAGTTCTCCATGCCGGCGTGTGAATACAAGTTGACAAACATGACTTTGAAGGCAGGGGCGGCGCAGGCGACAATAGACATGACACATGCACAGCCGTATGTTTTACCCGTACGACGGCCTCCGGACGCGGAATGACCCTTCCCCGTGTATCTAATGCCGTAGTTCTCGTAGATTTCATGCTGAAGCAGAGTGTAGATATCGACTCCGAGGCAGAGGGCCGGCAAAAGAGACCCGATGACTTCTCGGCAAACGGTCAACTGAGCGACAGTCAACTGCGTTCCGGCATCGGATACACAGTCGAATAGAGCAAAAATAGTGGCAAGTGTCATTCGTGCAATCTCAATCTTGAACGCCATAACTTTCTTTTCTTTAGTCTTCTCGTCAACACGCTTTCTCTTCGTGCCAAATTCTCGCATGTTCCTCTTGCCCATTTCTTCCAGTTCATGCGTAGGAGAAACGTAGAATTCACCATTCATCGAGTTAAAGTCGTCAAGATCACTGTGCAACGTCTGGCGCATGGCCGACTTGGCGCGGAGTTTTTGAATGCACTCCAAAGCCATATTTTTTTATGAAGTGAGAATCCTTTTTTTTTACTGAATAGTGTACAAGTGTGTCTGATTTGGTTGAGACCCAATGACGTCTTTGTATTTAAAAGAAATCAAACTAGTAAGATTACCGTAGTTCTCCATCAAATCGGGAACCCATAACATGGTTTTCTTTTTCGCTCCGTCTCCGACTGTGGTTTCCACGACGTCGCCGCCCCTAGCCGCCTCTCTATCCTTTGGATACCATAGATCCATGATTTCATCTGCGGCCTTTCGCGCCGTCTCGAGATCTCCCACGTCTTTGTAGATAAGCGCGGTTTTCCAACCGACATTCGCAGACATGGTCTTGTTTGATTTGGTCGTTTTACTCGTCGTCGCCGTCGTCGCTGTCGCTGTCGCTGTCGAGGACGCAGCAGCCGCTATTTGACTCCTTTTCAGATTAAAGTACAGATCGTGATGAATATCAGACGCTCGAGTGGGAAACGGTGCCACGTCCAGTCTACCCAGCGCCAATGCGGTCAACGTATCATTGCCTCCCGGTACAATTCCTGCAACGCATATGGGCATAAACATGTGTTTCAGTACGACCACGGAATAGAAATCGTCGTCTCCTGGCGCCGCTCTAATCTCGGGTGGGTATTCGAGGCAGACCGTGGTGGTTTTGTCTAAAAGCCATATAGACCGTGTCATAATTGCGGCAAATCGTGCACATCCCTTGCATGTATTGGCGGTGCGCTGGACGCGCTGCATCATTCTCGCGCGCGCTGTCTGATCAAATGCAAAATCGGAATCGTGTTCGGAAATTGAATGCTCGCTCGACTCGCTGTCCTCGTCTACGCTAGACTCGTCATTGTCCGAAGCCAGAATCGCTTTCAAGAACCGTCGACTGGATTTGTTCAATCCTCCCAAAAGCTCGGTTTTGATACGCACGAGGCGGCTTACAAAATCCGAGACTACGGGCGTGAGATGACTAGAACAACCGACGTCGATTTGAGATCCGACGTTTCGTCCAAACATCCGCTGCGCAACCGACGGGTATGGCGCATTTTCTGCCTTGTATACCAAATAAATGTCACAATGCTCGCATATGGCCACTGTTTTGGGCAACGCTCGTATCTCGGAAGCCGATTTGACAAGCTTAGCGCTCATTTACCGCCGATCCGAGATGGCTGGATCAGTTCGCGCGTCACTCTAATGTATTCATAAAGCCATAAAGGATGAGGAGCCAAATTGCTCGAACTCGAGATCGCCGAGTTTATTAATACTGTGAATAGCTGGTCCACAAACTCGCGATTGTCCGTGAATTCCCTGACAGCATGCTGCAGTAGACTGGCTCTGACATTTGAGTGGTACCCGGCATCCACAAATTCGTCCACTTTCTTTTTGAACTCGGGAGAATGCGAACGGCTCGCTTGTATCCACTTACAGTGCATGAGAACGAGCAGCAAGACACGGAGCCCTGCAGCGACACGGCGTTTACCGTATTTATGAACCAACTGGCCAACCCAGTCCTCTGGAGGCACACGATAGTCCTTGAAACATTTCATATCACGCCGGATTAGTTCGCAGGTATCTTTGGCTATGGATACATTGCAAATGCCGGGCCTGTACATGACAGTGTTAACAGACTTGTCTTTGGCTTCCGTCTCCGCGTCTAGTGTCGGGTTAATCTTACGCGGCAGCCCATGCACACCGTTGGGCGTCAGGCCACGCTCTTTGCACAGCGACAATAGACTTGTAATAGACTTGGCTAATTCCGATTGCGATTCTTGATATTTGCGGACCACCTCATTGCTTGTAGAGTCGGAGTTGGCGGAGTTGTGTAGTAGCAGTGTCTCCCAAAAATAGTCCGCCGGAAACATGTCCTCCTTATTTTGCTGAGCGAGCCAATTTTTCTCGGACAGGAATGCAAATGTCATCCGTGTAGAGTAGCTGTTCTCGGGTGTTTGTTTGACAAAGGAGCGACCTTTGCACCAAATCGCGCGCGGAGTCGTGTTCAACACGTTGGCTTCTCCGCCTAAATAGGCGCCCGAAGACGTCAAAGATATCACAGTGGATATATTCAGAGTGTTGGATTTTGACATGCTGCTCGCGTAGGACATGGAAAGAGCCACAGGGTCGAATCCGATGCTTTGAAGCTGAGCGCGCGATGCCTGATTTTTCAAACTCATTTTCTTTCCTTTATTCTGCTTTGCCGCTGCGCTTTTGCCACCTTGCTGAGCCACCTTTTCGCTTTCTCGAAGCGCGTCCTCGGCCAGACGTTTAAATCTCATCTGATTCCATTGCAATTTCGACGCATCCATTCCTTCGTGTCCATCTGCATAATCTTGCAAATCTCGAGCCTCCCAATCATCGGCTTCAGTGCGACTAGACAGCGTGTATTTGGAAAGACAACACACCGTCGTGTCCCGCGTGTCGTGCACAAACGGGTGCAATTTATCAGGTGTACAATAATGTACGATTCCACTGCGAGTGCATACAAAATATTGGGACCCAATTCGTCGCGTAACGATGCACGTTTCATGCGATTCTTCGTCTTGCAACCCGGAGACGTTACAATCGTGAGCCTGAAAAACGTGATACACCGATTTCATGTGTGCCAGCCAATATCGGGCATGAATATATTCTTGCGACAACGGCATGTCGCACGGGAGACGAAGACGTCTTGTGTTCAGCTCCATGATTATAACATGGTTTCGGAGTATTTGCGACTGCAATGAAATTGCGTGGTTTTATAGTTTTTTATTGCACAATAATACATTTTTGAAATCGGTTTGAGTACACCCCCTCGCACATGCAAGTTTTACACAATAGCAGTGCACAAATCTGATCTAATCTGCGCCATATCTTTTCTCATATGATCAAAGAACGTGAGACTGTACAATATCCTGTCTTCGTTCTGACTAATGTTGCCGCACGAATCGGAAACGTCGACTTGCACTACGTAGCGCAGGGCCGCATTGTTCCCGGCGGTCAAATCCGATTTTGAAAAGCACATGTCTTGTGAGCCGTCATTCAGAGTCACTAATTTGAACGCCGAGCCGTCCGCGGGAGAGCAGCCTGTCAGTACATTCCCGCCCGTCTTTCTGGAACACGTATACCACGACCCTTCGTTCCACCTGGGTGTGATGACCAATTCCGATGCCGAATCGCAGTTGTCGGCGTAAATCTGCCGCATCGCCGAGAGAATCTTGTCGCGTATGCAGAATCGAGTTGTTTCGGACGGCCAGTGGCATTGGAGGGCCACAGGTGTTTTCCCTTTCGCCCAGGTCACTAATTTGGACGACCTGTCGATTCTAGGTGCGGTAGTGTCTTCGATGTAAACGTTTTTTACGGAGAGCGCGCGCTGACCGCAAGCTTGAGCCGTCCACTGATGAGTGAAAATGCCGTGATTAATGCATCTAGGCGAGACTTGGTACGACTTTTCCATAGTTTTGTAGCTCCAAGTGTACTCTGCAGGAGGAAGTCCGATATTTGTGGCGTATGAGTAGCAAGTGTGAGTGTGTCTCACGTTGCCCCTTCCAGACGGAGAGTTTACGACATACAACGCTTGAGCTTCGGCATTCTTGAAACATTGCTCTCTGTCCGAAATCACGTTTTGGTAGTGATTGTTGATTGCGGGGCTGTCGTTTGCGTCCGTAAACAAGAACTCCCACGCGTTTGAAGATTCAGTGTCCGTGATTCTAAACATTCGTTTGGATAGTTCGGACAGGCACTTGTCGTTTGAGGAATCCAAGACAATGGATCTTCTGGGATTAGGCACCCAGGCTCCCTCAAATCTCGAGAAATTAGCCCCGAGACCCAGTTCGTCGATATTGGACGAGAACGATCGGAGCAAATGTTGAACGAATGCAGAGTCTTTGTCGCGTGAAACGGCAAGGTTTTCACAGGGCAATTCGACGGACTGAACTGTCATCTGAGATCCGATACCGCCTGAATTCATCTTCCACAGTTGCTTCTCGTAAACCGGAGAAGCTTTCATGCTACGAAACGTAAGTGTCTTAATGTCTGCACGTTTGGATTCGATAGAAATATCCTCAAGTGTTTTGTAGGGCCCTACAATCAAGAGTTCATTGTCCGTGTAGTACCCGGAAGCGCATGGGGCCCATGGAAACTTGGTCCCGGAATACAGAGTCTCGATTTCTTGCTGGTTAAACTGCTTTTTGGACGACACAAAGTCCGTGTAAGCAAGCATGTAATAGGGCGTGAATACAGGCTGCAAACGGCATCGTATCGGGAAATTGGCCGGATCAGACCACAGCTCTTTGTGTTTACCGATGTCCGCAACCAAATACTGGCCGTCCGGTCTTGAAGAGTCGAGTACGAGCGCCTGGCTTGCCTTGTTCACGCTGTCCGAATTCACTGTGCAGTTCCATGTCACGTAAAGTGGCGCATTGAACAATTGTAGTTTGGCGGTTTTCAAATCACGCAGTAGCGTTCTTCGATCGAGCGTCAAATCTGTGGCTGCGGACGGATTTGTCGCCTGTAAAAGCACATAATTGTATTCTCCGGCCATGGCGGATGGCAATCGATATTCTTGAGTATGCGACACGTTCCACACGCGGCTGGCGACGGCCGGCTCGTATTGCGGCAGGTTTTTCCTGATCGCGCACTGCGCTGAAGCTTTGGGAATCCATCCGATAAGAGTTGTCAGAGCAATGAACACGCAGACGGCGAGGAGCCCAAATGACTTGAATTGCTCGCGGTCGATAGCAACGTTTCGATTGACTTGCCTCACTCCTAGAGGCTTTCCCTTTGCGTTCGAGCGCATTCTTTTTCGTCTAGCACATTATCTATATGATCACAAAACATGATATAGAACGCTGTTATTCTCAAATATTTATATTTGGCACCTTTATACGAGTTCTATTTTTAGACGCGCCATTTTCTTTGCTAAGCAGCGCTTGTGTATATATATTTTTTCATGTATTAGTTCTTAGTGTTAGAATTAGAAAAATCGATGGCGCTTGTGAGTATCCCAGAGGACCAGACGCTGATTAGTATCAGCTACCAAGTGATCGAAGGAAATTTCAAAGTGTTGAAAAAGTCTCCGTCGGGCAACAAGAGCTACAGATATCTTTTGGAAATACACTCGGAAGTATGCGCTACTCCACCGAGTTCCCCTCGATTCAAACAGATGAACGCGGATAACGGCGGCGGTGTGAAACTACGCACGATATCCAGACCTGTTGGAAGAAAAGCATTTTTCAAATTGCTTGTCCCGGGGTGGATCGAGAAGCGGTTGCAAATGTTTGAACAAGCTTACGGCGGCACGATTCTATTGATCGACGCCGTCCACGTGACACGATTTGAGGATGGGTCGTCCGAGCCCATCAAGAGAGTGTTCAAGAGGTTTTACACGCGAGAAGGTAAGAGACGTGGACTCGATATGACAAATAAGCACTCGTGACGCGTGTACATTTTTTATATACAGTAAATCATATGCCCGCCTTTTTTGCATTTACTGCCTTGGCTTTTTTCTTTTTCTCCTTCAAAAACTTGGGAACAGCTTCGGGAATGGCATTTTTCTTGGTCGATACCACCTTCTTCTTCTTTTTGGGAACGCTGATCTTCTTTTTCACTTGTTCCGGCTCAGGTTGAGGCTCAGGCCCAGGCTTGGAATATGAATTGATAACCGTGGTCACAGCGGACTCTTCGACGCCCATTTCCTGCTTGAGAGGATCCCATCTAAGCTTCACTTGCCCGTCAGCTTCAATAAACCCCAGTTTGTACGACAAGCACGCATTACTAGACCATGCAATAAGAGGCACGGCAATCTTGTCGTTGATTCTGACGTTCTTGTAGTACCCAGGGCCAAAACATAGCTGTGTCGAAGGCCTAATATCCCTTTGCGTTTCTAATGTAACTTCAGCAACTGGAGCTGACATGGCTCCTTCCTATATATAATTGATTTGGTAAACAAATAATTGTGAACGGTTTGAACGCATTCTACAATAGGGGGGGGGGGGCATAAAGAAACCCAAAAAATCGCGAGATTCAATTTCAATGCAAATATAGTCAACCCAAAAATGAGCCGTTCGTCGGGTAGCGAAACCAAACTGTCAGATTACATTGTGCCGTATAAGCGGCCAGTTCTCGCAAGCGAGACGCGTAGTGCAAAGGACGTTTGGGACAATATCCTCGAAAATCCCAATGTTTCTACCGACGAATACTACAAGTGGGCCGAGCTGAATCCTGTAATGGCAGAGTCTATTGCGTGGTTTGCACCTCTAGCCGACATTCAACGCATGGACGACTGGGAGCGGTTTCTTCTTGTTCCCATTGAAAGCCCTCATACGTTTTGGATCTACATGGCTGAACTGCGCCGAGAATACAAAATTCAGAAGCGCGTGTTTGGGCGCCGGTCTGGATTTTGGAACGATCGACAACATTTGCTGAGCGCCTACGAAAATGGTGACCTTTTTACGTTGCAACTCATTCTCAAAAAACCTCCTAAAAACGGAACAAAGGGGACTGACCGCGTGTTTGTTAAAGGATCTAGTCCATTTTTGTATCTTCCAGTTCTACTATCCGTATCGAGCCGTGACGATCAAAGAGCAGACATTTTATGGGTCGCTCGAAGAGCCAGACGAATGGGATTTGGATCGGAAATTTTGAAATTGGCAAAAATCGAGAGGGTTGGGCATGTTCTTCAAACTCCCATTGCTCAGGCTTTTTGGAAAACCAAGCCAAATATTACAATCGCCAAGTGAATACTTTGTTTATACATCGCGCATGTCGAATGCGGGCTTGTTAAATACCTAGCCAGGGGTTTTGTGTACATAAAAAGCAGTCTAGCAACTATCCATTTTTGCCAGTCATTTTTTTCTTTTCTATCACGCGTCTTAGACAAGAATGGACTCTACCTTTATGCAGTACAGCGACGTTGCGGACGTCTCAATGGCACACGTGACCCTGCCCTATTTGGACAAGCTCAGGCGCGTCCTGGACCAACTCTATGGAGACGGGAACGGAATACAAACTTTAGCCCAAATGTACGCCACATACGTGATTGGATGTCTGCAAGCGGACAAGAGATCCGCGCTTTTTGAAAACTTTAGTCTCGGGTGCGAGCACACGTGGATCTTTGGAGCGCATGAAATCGACGTATTAGCGCCCCTGAAATGGCCCGAAATGTTCGAGGCTCTAAAATCACTTTTACTGGACGGCGAGCTTGAAACCGTGACAAAACTGACGGGCGCTATCATGACCGTTGTCGAGAGCTGCCGAATGACTACAGCGGCCAAGTCCGACTTTCTACTAGGTTTTGTGTGCCATGTTATCGATTTGACAACGTCGCAGATCTTTCAGAGTCAATACGAACGATCTAGCGCTGTCGAAAGCGCGCCAACAAAACGCTGGCGCGAAATGCTCAACGTTTTGCGTGTCATAAGTCACACGAGTCACGAAATGGGCTTTTCCAAAATGCCTAGATTCGCCAGGACGCTGGCGGCCCATTGGGAACACGCAGGCAGCGAAAAGGATATCACAATCCCGTTTGTGCAATGGCTCTACAATGATATATCGGAAAATCAGATCGCCTGCATCAAATTGTGTTCTCAAGCGACTGAAAATCAAAAATTCTGCCAATTCCTGATCAAAGAAAAAGTTTTACGCGAATGCGATCTAGATTCGGCACGTCAAACGCCAGCCACGTTTTACGACACGCCCATGAGTCGCGTGTTCAATGACTTGTGCACCGAAGAATCGCGCCGCAGTGCAATTATGCAATTTGCGGCCAACGACAACACTAAAAAGGCGTACTGCGCGTTTGTGCGCATGCTTACAGCAAGGTACAACACTGTATTTAAATCGAGGATCGATGCGCGGATGTTTATCAGAACAGTAGCATGGGCGCTACCCTCGACGCCGCACAAACCGGCTTTGGATCGATTTGAGTACCCCGAGCTAGTATCAAAGAGCGTGAATTGGCTAGCCAAATACGCGGATCCCGTGCCTCAACCTCAATTGTAAATACACGGCCCGTGGCGCACAAAGAAAAAGAAAATGTCTGGCGATAGACTAGGCGGAAGCGTTTTTCTTGGCTTAATGAGCAGAGATCCCGCCATGGCAACTGCAACCCGGTCTTCGGCTCCTGCTTTATCCTCGAACACGGGAGGAGGGTTCGCCTCGACGTACCAGTCTAGTTTCACCGACTCTATGGATGTAAGTCCGCAGACTAGTTATTATCCTGGCCAATCGACAACAAATCGATATTCCCAAATGCCCCAGCCAACGGCTCCTGTTGCTCAAGTGCCTCAGCCTGCCACTGAAGAGCAGTTGGTTGTACAGTGTTACAGCAAGTACATTGAACTGTTGGAGGATTTGAATAGAAAAATGGGGCCTGATGCAAAGGCGTTGCCGGCACAATACTGCCAGTTTATGCTACTATTAGCCGGCCAAGTGGCAGGCGTTGCTAATGCAATGAAACATACGATTGGACAGCTCTAGTTTTGTGTTTTACTTTGTGTACATGATAAAATGGTGTTTTATGTGGTTTAGATGGCGCCAAACGTGTTTTCCCTTTTTGCGTCTTGCTCAAATGCGCTGTACTCCCATTCATCGTCGTCCACGGCTGCTTTTGTTGAAGACTTTGGACTTGTCTCTTGTATTTTATGATCCAGAGTTCTGTAGGACCCGCCCGTGATATTATCATCATCGTCGTCGTCGCCGTCGTTCACCTTTTTAGAATTCTGCACGAGTTTGCGTCGCTTGGCCGCCGGAGCAGACTTTCCGTATTCATAAGTGTCGATCTCTTCAATGTCGTCGGTCAAATCCAGCTTTATAACGTGCTCGGAATCCGAGTCACTGTCTCCGCTAAAGTAGAGCAAAGCTTCAGAATGATGCTTTCTCTTTTTCGTGTGCTTTTGAACAACTGGACTCTTGAATTCCAGTTTGCTTTGCTTGGCGGCCGAATACAAAGGCGTGGGAATCTTGACTGGAGGTTTTACAGTTTGGGTTTTTTGTGGCAACGCAATTGGGGCTCTTTTCGCTGGCGCCGTCAAGCTCTGCTGAAGCTTTTGCGCGACAGGCGTTGTGATATCGGTCGAAGCTTTGCGAGGCGGTGGAGGTCCCTTTCGAGTCACGTTGCCCGTAGAAGACGGCATGGGTACGACAGGGGCTTTTGGCTTTTCGACTTCCTTGAGTGATTCTAAAAAGAGCTCTCTGGCCTTTTGAACGACCTCGTCCTTTTCATTTGCTTTAAAAGGAGTGAACCTCAAGTACTCTCGAGCCCAATCGAGCCCAATTCCAATGCTGTCGCCCACATCATCCAACTTGTTCAACGCTGTAAACCACTCCTGGAATTCTTTATACGCCGGGTCCAATTTGGCCCATTCCGCGGCTTGTATTTTGAGCAACTCGGCAGGAGCCATCTTACGCAGCTTGTATCGCCTGGCGTCAGTCATATCTCGATCCGTGTAGTATTCGGTATGATGAGCTTGTTTATAAGACGCACTAGCGTACTTGCGGCCGTGGAGAAAGATGAATCTTCGATTCGGGTATCCGTAAAACCGGTCCATTGCGCGAACTGCAGTAGCAAGCGCGATTGACATTCCCCAGTTTTTAGGCGACGGGTCCTTGTCCATGCCGTAGAAATGTCTATACACGCGGACGAGCTCGTCTGCGACATCGGGAGAGGGCGCTTTCTCGACGGCTTTGTACATGGCTTCCAACAGCTTGTCGTTGCGGTCCTGCTGTTTTACATACGGACGTTGTCTCTCAATGAGCTGGTCGACTTGAGGCTCCATAGCCAAAATAGGCTGAGAAGTGAACAAAGGGGCAAACACGGGCTTGGTCAGACAATCGGCCACGTTTGCGGACATTCGAACAATGTTAGCGTGCTTATCTTCTGCAAGCCCACTTTCCTTGTCAACAGTCTCTGCCTTTTTGAGTGCAGGCAGACTAATATAAACTGAGTCACCGGCAACGCCATTGGGGCTCCAGTTTCCAAGACTGTCCGTTCTAAACGTTTTTTCCATCTCGTCGCGCCTCTCGCGAGTCCATTTTTCCAGTAACACTTTTAAAGGTTCAACTTCTTCTTTGATAACTTTAGGGTGCACCCACGCGGATAATTGCCCGGTGTCCGGGCTCAAATAGTACACGGCAATGGGTCTAGCCCCTCGGGCCGCTCTAGTAACCATTTCAATGTATTCAGGCAGTTTTTCTTCGTCTACGTCGTCTTCGTATTCGGGTTCGTCCTCTGCAGCCGCCAATGTGTCCGTTTGCCGCGCTATTGAAGCCGGTAAATCGCTCTCGGCGCTTTGACTGGCATTCCGAACTCGTTTTCGTAATGGTGCGTTGATTTCCAATATCGAAAGTGGCATGTTCTTGATTCCAAAGTCGCCGCATGCGACGCGTATCTTTTTGAATCCGTTCACTAAGCGGTCCACGGTCACGTAGTACGGCAACTGGACCGACATATTTTAAGGTCGCTTTTTTACGCGCTTGTATGTCAAAATAACAACAAAGACGCGTTTGTGCAAAAACAGGCTCGATTTTTTAAAAACCGTGCCGGGGATTATAAACCGCGCGCATTGTGCTTGATTAAGATTTATGCTTTCTTCTTCTTCTTGAATAAGAGACCATAATCGCCATGTCGAAGAAGAGACCGTTCCGGGAGCATATTGAAGAGCTGATAGCGACCGGATGCTGCGCGGTTGCGCAAATCGGCTCCAAATGCGGGTTTTTCGCTCACGATTTTGGCTCCCGCAATACGCTTATTATAAGATCCATGATTTCGAGTAATCGTGAGCGACTGCAAGTCCGGATTCGCAGTGTCCACTCTAAACTTGACGTAGTATGCACTAGGTTCTACAAGAACCCCGATCGCATTATCGACTTAATTGACGCCAAGCAGAGAGTGGGTGAATCTAAAATGGCAGTTCTGAAACTGAGTTTGACGCTGAAAAACGGTGTTTTGCATACTTGGAGAGACCATGCAGCGTTCAAGTTCCAATGTGACAGCCCTAAGACACTGATCAAGCTCGATTTTGAAGACGGTGTATACGTTGATTCCGTGGAAAGATTGACAAGCTCGATGAGAACAATGTCAGTCAACTCGAACTTTTTCCGAGCGCGAGCGGAGACGCAAAACGGGATCCGCGATTCGGATTTTGATTCTGATTCGGATAACGTGCTGGCGAAAAGTGAAGACGACGAAAATGACGAAAAAGAAGAGGAGGAGGATGAGCCTGACACCGGGTCCGAAGACGAAAACGGCGACAAGGACAACATGGAGGTAGACGATTACGACGATTTGTCTTCTATAGCCGATATAAACGGACTAGATTCACAAAGCCAAGACCGTTGGAGTGGGCCAGGCGCATTTTATCCTGAGACTCAAATGGCTCAGGCTATCGTCGACAGCCCTCCTCCGTTTTACGGCGACGACGAGGAGGACGCTCCTTCCACGCAAATGCCAACAACAACAATGCCACGAAAGCGACCGCGCTTTCAAAATTCTGATGAGGAGGAGGAGAACAAACGCCCGTCTTCGTCGGCGAGTGTGTCTTCGAACAGCGCAGCCGGATGGCTGGACGTCCTCGCAAACGAAATGAGTGCAATGGACGACGATGACATTGAGTCTGCCCCAAAACGTTCTAAATTCGACGAAACCATGTTCCAAATCCCACACGGGATAGGTAAAATGGGCGACGCTGAAGAAGCTCCTATTACACCACAACAGAGACCCCGCGGTTCAAGGCGCTTTCGCTACGACGACGATGAGAGTGAAGAAGAAATGTCCGTTGAAATCGTCAAGGCACCTGTGCGTAAAGATTTGGAAGTGGCTTACGCTGACAGCAAGCAAACTCGGCTTGTGCTACGCCCATCGATCCCCGAAGACCAACTTGCTGCCGAAATTGCGAAGTTTATCAAGCAAACAAACATTCACAGCGTCGCCAAGGCCACTTTTACAATCACCTTGTCCAAGGAGAAGACTGTCTCTCCGCCCTACGCACTTGCTTACGCCGTAAAAGCACCTCAAGTTCTGCGAAAGACACCTGAAGCCAAAATGTTTTTGGAGTGGCGCCAGGGAAACGATGCCGCCGTGAAGATTGAAAACGGGATTTCGGTCACTCTGGCTGACTTGGAGCGCGATTTTGGACAGCCATACATAAGCGATGATCAGCAAGTCGAGCTTGCCAAAGAATGGATGGCGATGGACCTAGCAGTAGTCAAAAAGATTGTGGGGAGCTCGTTTTTGGAAAAGGGCGGACCTAAATCAGTGAACGGGTTGAAGACTGTTCGATCTGAAGAAGAAAAAATCATCCGAAAGGCCAAGCCCGATGTTGTGTTCACGCGCGAGCCTCCGCAAGGATTGCCTGTCCCTGGAGCAGCGTTGAACATGACGTACGAGAACTCTAGCGGCTACTATTTGACGGCTGCTATCGATTTCGAGAAGGGGCAAGGCATCATGCAAGAATCCACTATTGTTTACGTACCAGACGAATCAGTGCGTTGCAAATCGTGTGACTACTGCGGATACAACGCAGCGCCTGGCTTGAAAAAGAAACCGGTCAAGCTTGCCAAGGACGCAGTCGAATTCGAGCACAATGATGGAGCTTTCAAATCATCTTTGAAAAAAAGTACAAGTTTCCAATGCAGAACATGCGAACGCGTCGTGTTTTGCTCTGAAGAATGCGAACAAAACGGCGCCACGCTCCACATGTACGAGTGCAAGATATTCGCAAGCGGAATGCTGGAAACGTTTATGAACGATTACGGACAACAAATCCTCAACGCGTTTTCCAAACCCAACGCCCCCGTGGAACTGACAAAGAGCATAAGGAAATTGATCAAAACGCACGTACCTCCCGTCGTCCGAAGCGTGCGCCTTCTCCTCAGAATGGCTACTTTGCATACAAACGCGACTGTCACGGCTCGAGTGGCGCAGACGCTTCAAGATTCGTATGCCGCGTACACGCCGCTATTCGCCTCGTTTGCCAATTACATTTCGTCGTGGGTCTTTGCCATGTTCGAAACTACGTCATTTGAAGGATATCCCATTCAACGCCCGAGGTTACACGAACTTCGTCACTGGCACTCGCAAATGTTCGAGAACGCATTTGGCGCATTTGGCGACGGCACCATGGTGGGATCCATGATTCACGGTGTGTCCTCGTTTTTGAACCACTCATGCGAGCCAAACGCGTCGTGGACGCATATTTTCAAGCGAAAATCAGCTCCTGTGTTTTCCGTTCGAGCCGAATCTCAAATCAACGCAGGCGAAACTGTGACCATTTCGTACACGAAGACGGAGGACGTGATCAAGAGGCGATATGAATTGTTGATGTCGTATCGATTCTACTGCGACTGTCCGAAATGCGTAAGACAGATGCAAGAAAGGATTGCCGAGGACGCAAAGATTGCTGAAGAGAAAGCCGCGACTGCTATTAAGGAAACGCGTAAGGTGATAAATCTAGTCAAGGACGACGACGACGACGACGATGTAAGTTACAATGAGCGAGCGGCGAACAGAAAGAGACGGGAAGTCGAGGAAATTGCAGACACTGCCGAGGAAATGCTCGATGCTGCTGCCCGGCATTTGGAACAATCGGTCAGTCTGAGAAGAGCCAAAAGAAAGGAAAGAGACGAATTTGAGCTTTTGGAAGAAAGCGAAAACACGCTTTCAGCGCCAGTGATCGCGGCGGGTCTGCCTGTGGAATTCGTGGCCGACACTATCAGTTTTGCCACTGACGTCTTGAACGCTCTTCGTGCAATCAGTTTTGATACTGCGAGCGCGAACACGGTTGAATACCAAAACTTGCGCTTGGCGATCACGCAATTCCAGACGTTGCGAAGCGCCAACTGGCTCGACGACTCTTTTCCCAACAAGATTAGGACCCCGAGTAGAGGACGAAAGGAAAATGCACAAGAAAGCTACGAGAAGAGAATCGCACAATTGATCGCGATGTTTGAGGAGATTGTGGAGCGCGCTGGCGATCCCACTTTGTTCCGCGTCTAGGCGCTTTTGCTCGTACAAAAAAAACAATGTGCCTATAATTGAAACCACTTTCATGTAAATATACGTTCTTAAGCATATACAGCGCTTGGTTGAAAAAGAGCCGTGCATTTTTTTAGTAAAAAAAAAAAGAATGGCTTGTGACTTTTTCACGGCCGAAGACAAAAGCATGTACGACGCGCTTCGCGAATACGTACTTGCAAATTGGCCTCCTCAAGAATCCATTAATGTCGTCAGTTCGATCAAACCCATCTCAAAGATTGACTTGTTAGAACACGGCGAAGTGGATCCTCTTTCGCGGGAAATCTCATTCCGCGACGACATTGAGAATACGGCGGCCGTAAAATACATTATAACACTTGATATACCTCCGGCGTTACGTCTTAAAACACTGGGCGTCTGCAAATCCAGCCTCGATCATATGGTGCAAATTTACGGCAAGCATTTTGTCGACTTGAGGCTTAACGCGGCCGAATCCAACTGCCTCATATCCCTTGTCGTTCGTTCTTCAAGATTCCAAAAGCTTGGCGTTCAAAGTGCCACAGCCGACGCAGGAGGAACCGTCGTCGTTCGAGCGCCTATTGTCCGCTCTAGAAATTCCATACGCAGCATTTTGGCGGGTGTCAAAATGACCGTGGGCAAAGTGGTCGTGAAAAAGATTGGCGATTATTTGCTAGGAAACAATTACGTGATTGGCAATGCCGACATTCCTGAAGATGACGCAGAAACGAGCAGGCGGAATCGCAGAGCTCCTAAACGATCAGCTGCGGGAGCCGAAAACGTCAAGGACGAAGATGGAGATGAATACAACTTGCCTATGCAACCCCCGGAGTCTAACCCGGCAAAAAGGACTAAACTTGAAGAAACTGTCGACACTTCCGAGAGCAAATAAGCGCGTCGCCTGTGTATATAAAGCAGAATTTGCATTCTAGAGAGAGAAAAAAGGAAGAATGGCCGAAGATCCGGCGCCGCTGGGAAACGCTGAAGTGAGAAGGGCTCTTAAAGCACAGGTCGAGGCTTCTGCTGCCACCTCCAATGCCATTCTTGATGTCATGTATGACTGCCTCAAGTCTATTTTGAACCGACTATCCGCCTTGTTAGTCCAAGAAGGATACGACGTCAACCCAACCGAGTTGTGGAAGAAAATCGCCACCGAAGATTCTACGTCAGTCACGCTCATAAAAGGATGCGCCAGTATATCTAAAATAGTCATGCATGAACATAAGCAACTTGCGCCCATTTTGGCCGCGCTCATACAAGAAACAGTCGATATTTACGACCCTCCGAGCACTGGAGTCCTAATCGGGCCGCCTACCGCATTGCCCTCTGTGATCCATGTTCATGCAAACAAAGCCATGTTTTTTCCAGGCGGGCCAGACGCCAACGTGTGCCAAGTGCCAATCGACTTGAGCTGTACAAGCGGCGATCAGTTTTCTACGGTTCAGCAGACACACAAAGATCCAGTATATCAAACTTATGCAAGAAAAAAGGCCGCGGCGGCCATGAATAAAACGGCAGCGGCGCCCGAAACAGAAACGCAGCCCAAATAAGAAGGGAAGAGCAGAATATTTGAAACCACGCTTGTAAATAAGACTTTTTTCTTTCTCTCCCAATTTTTTTCTTTCAAAGCACACAAAAAAATGTCCGCTGAACTGGCAGCGGACTTTATCCGCTATTTGAGCACCACCGGCTCTGCTCAGGAAAAGCCATTTTCGTCAACGATCCCTTATTTCGGACTACAAGGCAACCAGGCTCGGATTGAAAACCCGGACTTTCAATTTACTCGCACGCTGGACAGTATATTCGAAAACTTTTGTTCGCGTAATTCTCGCGCCGTCGGCCAAGACCAAGTCGACGCATTTGTCAGATATTTCGAGAAGCAGCTCAAGAATCTAAAGTCAAGAATCGAAACACGATCCGAGTCTCCCTGGAACGCCGTTCCAAAACTGGCCAAAGACGAAGATTTGTTCATGGCGTTCTTGTCGCATGCCAAAGATAAGCAAGTGAATTCTGTGTTCGACAAGATTGACCGAGATGCCGCGTCGTGGACCGTGCCGTTCAAATTCTCGTCGTTTCTGCATCTGTTGAACAAAGCAGATTGGCTTCCGCTCACTTCTTCAAAACTGAGCTCCGTGTACACAACCACTCATTCATGCTGTATTTGCGGCTGTGTATACGTGCCGTTCTACCGCCAGTTCTGTCCGATGGCGAGTGGAATTCGCATTCCAATGGGTGAAATCTACCCAAATGCCGAGAGACCCTTTGTATATTCGTATCATACGGACGAAGTTGAAATGGCCGAAGTCGTGTTGTTGCTCACGGGGGCGACAGTCCATCCTCTGTATCCTCAAAGAATGGCAGCCAAGAATTTGAAGAGTCTAGTGGCTACGCGTCCTCACGCGTTCTTGGAAATGTTTCCAAGTCAGGCCGTTGGAGGATTGGCCGGCAGTAGAGGGCCCACATTCGCCTGGCATCTTCGGGAGTATGACTGGCACGTGGATATCGGTTCTCATGAATCTTTCAAGAAATATAAAACAAGCGTGTCGTTTCCAAGAGACATTTCATGCAGGGCCGTCAACCAAAAGGTCAATCTGGAAATTCTATTCGAGAAAACGGTGGGAGACTACGCCGAGCTCGATACAGACTGGGGCCAGCGCAAAGTGATTGATTCAACAAATGTTCAAAGCAATGACTTGAATCCAGCAGAGTTTTTCATCCCTTTAGTCATAGTACAGAGACTGTGGTTGTTAGACAACCAGATTTGAACGCATATGTATATACATAAACAAAAACCGCTTACTTATGCTCCAATATAGTAACGAGATCTCCGAAATCAGTTTTGAGTTGAAAAGTGCACGGTCCAGGCGGGCAAACAATGTCCAACAGAGCTTGACATCTGACCTTTGTGTCAGCAATGATCTTTTGAGTGTCGTATTCTTTGTCGAGATCTTGTTGAATTTGAAAACATATAGTAAACGGCAATGCCGAATCGGGCGCAAAATGAGGAATGATGTCACTACCCGCTCTGTTTATACACTTGAGCTGTAGCTTGTCAATGGGATGAATCTTGCCTAGATAAGATAGATGATATCCCAAGCCTGCATAACCACCGCCGTATTCTAAAACGCCTTCCACTTTCAATCGATGCAGCGAGCGCTGAGACTCCAGCCGAATCTTTGCAATTGCTTCAACGTCGTCCTTTCCAATGCCCGTAAGCGCAAAGTCGGGCACGGTAATATCCGTAAACCTCGCAGTGCCAATCATTTTTTGGGCCAACGTCGTGTGCGCTTCTTCCCATTTTTCGCAATAGACCATGAAGAGTGTTCGCAGCACAAATTTGGTGCATTTGGTGTAGTTATCGAGTCCCTTGGCAAGAGCCAAGACCTGCTGCGGGTTCGTGGTTTCGCCTGTTTGTACGACGACCGTTGTCGGTGCCGAAAACCCACGCAAAAGGATTTCCTCGTAAAATTCCACAGGCGTAGATGTCAAAGTCTCCGCCGAGATGTCGATCGTCACCTTTTTCAAATTGGGAAAGGTGTCCACAAACGTTTTCACAAAACTTGCCTGGGACTTCTTTCCGCGTGGGAACTCGCAGTTGGAAAACTCAATGGTTTCTACCGTAGAACAGCCACATCCTCTGCTTGTCGTCTCCTTCGCGAAAAAGTAGAATAGATCCGGGTGCACAGCGCCAGTGAAGATAATGTGCTTGTACTTCCACGTGTAGTCGCGCGGTAGCGAACCAACCCGGTCTGGATTTCTGAGGTGCCGACAAACATCGTAAAAATCCGTCGTTTTCACTCCGTTGAGAATCATATACCTCGCGGTATAAACGGAAGAAAAATTCGCTGCCTTTTGCATGTCACTGAACTTTTTCGAGCCGTGGACATGACGCCCAAACGCCCAATAGGATTCTACCACGCCCTTTTCCTTCTTCACGCCGTAGAAAGAATCAATCCATTCGTCGATAGAAAGAGTTGCCGACTGAAATGCGACATGGAAAAACACGTGTCAGATTTACTGAATGCACAGGAAGGGAAGAGCACAAAAAACGAGTGCGAGAAGCGCCGCTTGGCGAAAAAAAATCCGGGCTCGCGTAGAAAAATTCAGCGGATTTTTTCATCTTCAAATACGTACGTTTTCCATATCAGAGAATCCAAATCGAATTTGTCCTAAAAGAAAATCGATAGCGACACCTGCAGCAGCCGCCCAGTTTCGTTCGACTGGTAACCGGAAAGTCTTTCAGAAACTAGCTGTCCGGCACGTACCCACACCCTGGCTGTTTTTGCGCCTGTTGCACATGGCGCTATCGATTTTCTTTACGGTCAAATTCAATTTCGATTAAACGGACTCAGAAAACTATAGTAGTCAATTTCAAAACATCCGCCGATCAAAACCGACGAGCGCAGACGCGTTGCCATTTTTTTCGCACACAAGTCTCGCGCCGCTGGTGGTAGCTCTCAAAACACCGAAATGTTAGAATAAATCATGACATATATTGCTAACAATACATCGGGTGACGATAATGCTCCAATGGAAAGTATTCCATGCCCGAATGAACAAAGGGAACAGGCCACACCATTCGCGGATGCTCCAAAAGAAACCGTTCTATGTTCTGAACAGGAGGCAGTTGAACTTGAGTTTCTTTGCACTCGGGCTCGGGATCTTTGGACACAGTGACTGCACTCTTAGAATGTCGCGAAGCAGCCTCGTCGCTTGCCTTTTTGAGCACATTGTTGTTTCCGTACTTCTTACTCGCGCTTTGATGCTTGATCCTCATGTGATTTCTCAATGCACCGAGTTCTCCGTAGCTCTTGATACAATTGCCGACCGGGCAATGGAAAGCGCGCTCCACTTGCGCCGCCTTGCGACGGAAACGCCGTTTCGGCTTCAAGGCTTCATTTAATCGCGAGGATCCCGTTTTCAAAGTGTACGCAAGAAGTTTGAGACTATTTTGATCGCCGTATTTGTCTCCGTGAGCTTCGAACAGAGCAGTCGCGGCGGCGTCGCAGTCGCCTTCGCTCTTTTCCAGCGCCGAGAAACAGAGTTCAACAAGTTGAAATGTTGATTCCATAATGGAATGTGTAGCAGATTGAAGTGAGTAAAGTAGAATAAGTTTTAACACACGGCCGCACACATAATTTTTTTATCCGGCGAGTACAAAAAAAGTTGCGCGCAAAAAAAAATGCCGGCGGCGCGAACCGGCGGTTCTCGTTCCTGTTTTCAGTCGCTACTGTCTAACAATTCAAGAGAAAGCATTGTGTACAATGTCGAACAAGACGTACAACTTTTCGTTCACTCTGACTTCTACCGAAAAAACGGAGGACGACGTGAAGACGGTGACCATTTGCTCCGAAAAAAACGCCAACGTCTACGCTGCCATCAACAGGCTTCTGTGCCGCCTCCACGTCATTGAAGGCGACAAAGACAAGGTTGATCTCAAGGAGTTCTACAACATGTTAGAGCGCGTCATTTTGTTGGGCAACGGGAACGCGGCCAACAGTGGCAATCTTCCTCTCGCGCGCCTTCTCAATTTCGTGTCAAGAGAAGTCGAGATTGCAAGACAGAATTTGTGAACGTGTCTCCTGCTCTCGTGTATATCATAAAAAACTTGAACCGCGACTACTCCTGCGAAACCACAATGTTTTTGCGCGCCGCCGAGGCTTGTTCAAAAGGAGGCGATTCCGAAATCAAAACTGGAAGCGTCTGCCGGTCTAGCATCCCGTGTAGTGCATTGTCCTCGTATGCAAATACGTTGTAAGAAAGAATTGTACAAAAAATCCAAAGTCTCTTTGGTCGTGTAGACACGGAAAGAGGCCTTGCGGCGAACTACAGAAGCTGTAAGAATCCTAGGTGCGGCGCTGTGTGACTAGCTGCAAGGTACTTTGATAGTTAAGCTGGCAACGCTTCTTTTGCATTTTTTGGACATGTTAGCAAAATTTCAACCCAACGCGCGAGACCACAATGTTTTCCGCGCAACGCCCAGGGTGGTTTAAAACGGCGCGAGACCGCAAAAGAAAATCGGAAGCGTCCGTCGAGTCGGCGGTGCCGGCTTTGCAGTGTTCTCTATTGGCCCTGGAGCCTACACGACAGTGAGTGCATTGTTTAGTTGAGTACACGTCACACAGAACGCTGCAGACACCCGCGGGTGCACTTGTGATAAAATCAGAACCGGAACCACAGATTGAAACAGGGGGTAGAATGGCGCTAATTTACACGCAATTGCATCATTATCGCAGGCACGGCAACGCTTCCTTTTACATTTTTTTTAGTGCGATGACAAAATACCAAGCAAACGCGCGAGACCACAAAAAAAATTGGCTGGGTCCCGGGCGGTACAAAAGGCCCCAAATCCGGTCTGTATTCCGGAGGTGCACAGCATGCGAGATTCTTCGTTATTCAAATGGAACATCTGTTACAATATACCCCAGTACATTCAGGTTTTACACCGTACAACTCGGGCATTTGCAATTTACATTGTGTGTATAATCGTTACGCTATGTGTTTATTGCCAATATATCTCAATCTTGCGGCGCGATCACCTCTTTTTGCGTTTTGGTTTTACATTATGCTTATTTACAAGTACTGGGAAGGCGGCGGATTGTCGCTATCCGTATCCTGCCCGTCTTCGCGCACGATTTTTCTAACTTTGTTTTTCGTGACAACAAATTTCTTAGACTTCAAATTTTTGCGCCTAAAAATCTCGACGACGCTTATTTTGCCCGGAACCGCTCCTGGGCTGACATACATGTTCAGCAGATCTAACGACATTTGCGTGTTGAAATACTGAAGCGATCTGAGACTGTATCGAATCGCAGAGGGCAAGGCATTCCCGTTTTGGAACGCGGCACTTGACACCAGTTCCGGTAGCGTGTTTCCCTTGAGCACAAGTACTCGAATGGGCGAAAATGACATTGCTTGTTGCGAAAAGTCCAATTTAGAATGGTCATTGGCGCTCCAGAACACGGTCAAGTGCTCTATCGTGCAGTTTCTCGATTTGAGCAGGTCAGGGATCGACGCAATCTTGTTTAGCACGCTGGCTTCTTCAAAAAACCAGGCTGGCAATCGCAATCGTGCAAGAGATGCATTTTGAAGCAAATTGTCGAGAATGGCTGCGCAATTCTGACGCAGCGCGAATTTAGAGTACACTACTTTGCCCTTTGATCTATTTTCCGGGATCAGAGAGTTGATTTGAAACGATTTAAGATTGGTGCACGCTTGTATGACATCTAGAAGAACCACAGTCGCCGTGGTAGGTAAATCGGCCATAACGTAGTCTAACCGGAATTCCTCGAGCCCAGGGTGCTTTTCTCGGAACAAATGGCGCAGAAAATCGTAAGACTCTGAAGAAACAGTCAATCCGTCGTGTGGATCAGCCACGTATAGCGATTTAGGGCCAATTGCGCCAAGGAACTCCAAAAAGTATTCGAACCGCAGTGTCGTAAAATTCTCGAATTTGCACATAAAGAGCTGCATGAATTTGAAGCGTGCCAGTTTATGTAGCAGATTCGAGGCGCGAATATATTCAAAGAAGCGGCCGTCGACAACGCCCTTGAACGTGATCGAGTCGAATTTCCATTTCCGGGCTTCGTTAAGACGCTCAATTGCAAATTCCGATCTACTCATGTAATGTAAAGCGTCTTTCCACTCGGGTTGCGTGATTGAGTCCAGGAACAAGCATTTTGCCGAGTTTTCCGCAAAATCAAAGTTTTGTTGCGCCGCCAAGTCAGCATATGCTAAATAACCATGGCTCTTTTTCGATATCGTGAACCCCCAATTGTATTGAGGTTCTAAATCAGCATCGACCTCCATCGCGTCGTCGTCGTCGCGCTCCATTTTTTTTTACTCGCGACTCACGACTGCTCTCCTAGATTTTTAGTCACTCGAAAACAAAAGATGCGTTTTTTAATTTCTCTATGCGGGCAATTTGAACGTCTTCCCCCTCGCCGCAACCCCAACCCCGCGCGTTTAAACACAAAGAACGTTATATTTGTTCACGTCACACAATTCCGAGCATTATGGAGGAGGTGGTCAAAAAACTGGACGATTTGCAAAATCAAATTTGCGCTCTTAACGATGATGCAGGTGCAATGAGTGACGAAGCCGCCGCGTATTCCACATTGGCAAGCATAGAAAAAGATTTGTCAAAGAGACAAAGTTTGTATGATTTGAGAGCCAGAGCGTACGATAAGCGTTCTCGAATCTACGACGCGCGATCCAAATTATACGTGGAGAGAGGCAAATTATACGCTCTCAGAGCCCAGTTATATGGCAAACGCTACAAAGGTTTAGCTGCCGCGGGTTTGAACGACAGTTCATCCACGCCACAGGGCCTCGTTGTAAAACAAGAACCATGGGGCACTTCGGTCGAGCTTCACAACGGAAACAAGATTGGAACAATCCACAACTTTTTTGGTAGCACTCCTATACGAGTACAAGTACAAGGCAGTTCCAACAGCATTGGGTCGGTTGTTTTCGACTCGAACGCGCAACACCACCATCTTTCTCCCGATGGCTTTTCAACATCGAGTACAGAAGGGCAAATTCAATTGGGGCCTTGGACGGTACAGCAGACTAGCAACGATGATGGGAATAATAATGACGACGATTCCGAATACGAACAACCTGGCCCGGACGCGTTCAAAGAGCCTGTCAAAAAGCCTCTAACGGACAAGAGCAAAGACGTATTGTTGAACGATGACGAATCTGAAGAAGAGGGCTGCGTCGTATGCCTGACAAATAGAGCATTTATCATGCCACTTCATTGCGGGCACAAAGTGCTTTGTCATTCGTGCACGGAGGAACTGGTTAACAAGAGCGCCAGTCTCGAATGTCCTTTGTGTAGGACCGAATTTCAGTCCGATGAAATTATTGTGTGTACAAAGTAAATTTATTCGACATCATTCAATTTCCTCCTTTTCGTAGAGTCTGAATCTGCATCGTCGTCGCTGTCCGACGCGTCGTCGTTGTCGAGCACGCCTAATGAATTTTCTCCTGTCCACCGTTGAGGTATATGTAAATACAATCGGGGTTTGTATTTGACCGCTGAAGAATTGTAAATGCGAAGTGGGAGGTCTGACTGGTTTAACCGGTTATCCTCGGCCAAAACATCTGGACGTGGTTGCCATATCCACTGACAATAAACTTCGTAGATATTAGTACAAGGCAGAGTGAGCGATGTTTCTACCTTCTGTGTATTGTTCGAAGTTGGGAAATTGTAGGTCATGTGTCGAGATGCTCCACAGGCAGTCCAAGTAACCTTCAACCGTAAAGTTTTAGTGTAAGTAGAATATAACTCTAAAAACGGTGTTGAAAGTTCAGCGGTTGTTTTCAACCCTAGAGAATTGTATGAAACCACTCCATCAATGCTCAGCGTGCACGCTGGCATACCCGGAAACAGCGGGTCGATTTGAAAAGATGTCACGACACGCTCTCCAGACCCCGACTTTCCGATGACACGCATTACACCAATGGGCAATTTGATGTTTACGCTGTCGTCGCTGTTTTTGAAAAACGATGAAAGGTTTACGCGAGATAGGTCTTGATAGCACTCTACTATCGTTCGCCTGCGCGTGTTGATGGCATTTGATTTGCCTGAGCTGTCTAAAACAGCAAGATTGCGAAACGCGCCAGTTTTATAGCAGGTAATGAGCAAAACCTTTGCGCCATAATTACTCCACATGAGTAGGTTGTAGAAATGCGAAAACAAAGCTTTTGCGGTTTCAACTGGAAGTTCCTGCTTCATTTTCTCCGCTTCTTCGCACATGTCCTCGTACTGTTTGATTTTGTTCACCAAAGTCGGATCAAGATTGTACACGGCACGTTTGACAATTTCTACGAGGCTAGAAAGCTGCAGCATTCCCGCCAATTCCGCCATTTCGTGTAATTTCCCCAAGACAAGGTCCTTTTTTGGCACGCCTTGGTAAACTTGATCAGTGCACTCGTAACGAAATCTGTCGCACACGAGGTAGTGCAAAATAGCCTTTACAATGTCGGCGTCCCAATCGGGAAAGGTGAGCACGGGTATATCCACGCCCTTTGCGTTCGTATACTTGCCACTGGTATCTTTCCATTTTGAATCATCTAAATTTCGAAGGAGAGCTTCAAAAAACGGCGTAGAAGCCACGAGTAGCTCGCGGTAAAAACCAAACTTCTTCCCGCCGGCCACCTGGAGAATAATATCCCCATACTCAGACCAGTTTGATACGGCTCGCAGTGCCACCTTTTCTGCAACTCCTAATTGACCGCCGCGGCCATCGTAGCAGAGAATCAGTGAGTTATCCGACGTTTTGGGGTTTGGAGATTCCATTTCGCGAATCTGATCTTGGGTTGCGGATACTATAGATTGATATTGCATTTTGGGGGCGTGTGGGAGCAAATTAGCGGCGGTACTAAAAAAACAAGAAAAGGAAAAAAGCGAGGGGGCCGAGTGGCTTGATAAGAGTTTTTTACTCAAATTACACGATAATACGACGATTAGAACGTTGAATATTGTGCATGTTGACCCAAATGTGAACAAAAGGGTTGCTGCAATTCATTCGGGAAGTCGAATGCATAAATTCCTCTTCCAAAGCCTTCTCATTTGGAGTCATGTCGCGATTGGCAATCACAATGTAGCCGTAGAGACGATCGCGGCAGCTCATATCGTCGTAATGAGAGCGAATCAGCTGATAATCAAATGGATTGACAGGATTCACATTCTCGAACGGAGAGGAGATGTAATTTTCGGCTATCTCGCCCATGTGAGCACCGTGCATCGCAGTTCTGATGTTGGCAACGGTGGTGTGCTGCTGGTCCGTACGAGATAATACGTTGGGAAGAGATGGGTAAGTAACAGAGAGTTCAATGCCAAAGGCTAGGTTGCCTTCGAAGGCGCCACGGAAAAGTTGAATACCGCGGTAGAGCGCTAGCATGCACAAGCCAGCGGTTTGATTGCTAGGATTGAGCACGATAGCTTCCAAACGAATATTAGACAAGTCCTAGAATTTTATGAGCGCGAAAAATGTGAGCCAAAGCGGCCGGAAAAAACAAACGGCACAAAAACATGAACGCACCGCGCGCGGGTTTGCGAGGGTCAAAAGATTGTTGTGCGATTGCAAAATGAACTCAGGATCCGCAACATTGTATGTCTGTGAAGAGAGAACAAAGAATGTAAGCGCCCGGGCGCCGAACAGTTTAGAAGCGCACAAAAAAACCGGCGCACCTGGGTTCCGTAGTCCTCCTCGTCCCAATTGTCGTATTCGGCCATGGTTAAAACAGAGAAGTGATGTGAAGGATAATGAGAAAGGCGAGAGCAAAGGAAGACTGAACCAGAACGCTCGCCGGACCGAACGTCGTTGGTGGGCGGCGCCACCCCGAGCAGGGACCCAAGCAGCGCTGCTTTGCGTAGCGCAGCGCGAAGCGGCGCGCCGGCTTGAATCTTATCTCCTAAATTGGCTATGCTATTTCTTGAGCATTCGGATTGTCATAAACAGAAAGTGGGAAATATTCGTTGCGATCCAGCGGCTCGATGACTAAAAATGGCCACCGCGGTTGGATTATTATTTTACCTTTCCAAAAGTAGATTAGTATCCACACACAGAAACCAATGCTTAATATGAAAAGCACAGTAAGAAAGATCCACCCGAACGCCTCCATGTGATTCCGTGTGCTCGCCGGGGAAGTTCTTGTTATGTTCGGGTTTTTCCCGAGCCTGCGACCTCCGCACCCGTAGAAATTCAGAGTTCACTTTTAAAAAAAAGTTTTCTTTTATACACAGAATGATAGAATAGTGAATGCCGTTGCCGACCACACGAGTCCCAGTGTCGAAGTCGGGAGACTGAATTTGTTGATGCCCAGCGGGTACGCTGCCGCTGGTGCATATGTAGGTTCATGGTTCTGAATTGCGTTCTGGGTCTTATTCACAAAGTTTGCAACATCGGTGAACAATGTTTTTGCAAACTCTTCCGATTTTGAGTAAGTTGCGCTCGCTGGTTGATAATAAGCTCCGGCAAATATAATACATGCTATTATAGTTAGTTGGATGAATAGCCTAAAGATTAAGCGAAATAGACTTGTTCGGACGAACGGGACAGGTTTGGCCGTTCCCTTTTGCACTTCAGACTCAGAAGCACATTGTTGATTGTAATCGTAGAGTTCGATGAATATAGCGGCCACAGGCACGATTTGGATGAAGCCGGCCGCGAGAATGAGGTTCAAAATGGATTTGTCAGCCTGAACGGCCAAACGATACAGATTAATAGCCATTTCTGCAATAGTGTCATTTGAAGTACTCAAAATTGTTTCTATTGTGGCGTTAGCCTCTTTGAGCACGACTTTTTGAAGAAGTATGTCCGCTATCTCTTGTGCAGGCGAGCCTGTTGAATTTAACGACGTTGTTTTGATTGCCGCGATCAAGAGCAGCACTAAGATGACCAGTTTGCATATGAATACGATAAACGTCGTGATTGGAGACAAGCTCGTCTCTCTTTGCGAACAGCAACAGAAACAATTGGGAATACAGAACATCAACCTCCTTGTTTTTTTGTGTGATCTTATTAACAACGACAATGTTATTGTACAATTTACTGAAAGTACCAGGCCAGATACGTGTAAAACGCGCTTTCGTTGCGTTCTTGTTTAAATTTAGCCTATACGTAGATTGTCAAACTCGGTGCGTTGATAGGCCAAAAACCGATATCTCTTTTGGGTACTCGTAGTTGCATTCGATGCTGTAGTGGGAACATTGCGAGTCACGGCCAAGTAGATCACGCCTGCGAGTAATCCAAGAACAGCTAGCAATACAATGAAGTAGAACCAATGGGCTCTCTTTTTCAAAGGCGTCCGGCGAATTAGGCACCGGCCACAGTCGCATTTGGCGCCGCAGAAATCGCAGAAGCACGATACGGCGTCCTCGTCGTACAAATCGCTATCGTACGTTCCCAATCCGTCTTCTGCGTCCATATTTTGTTCAATATTGAATGTGAATGTTTTTTGGCAATCTCCACCACTTGTCAATTAAATTTGCCCTGTGCCACTTTTACCTTGGGCAGTTTCAAGGGGCTTTGTTGATAGAGAAACAACTCAAGCTGACAAAGATGTTATTTTGGCGCCTTGTGGCCGCTCTGTTTATCTTGAGTGCGCTGGGGTGCCAAAAAGTGCACGGAAAGCTGACATGCGCCCCCACGTTTCGATATGGCTCCAACATGCATCCTTCGTGCATAACCTGTTTTGATTTGTACACAAATCAAATGTTCTTGTACAATTACGAGACACAATTGTGCGAGGAGGTCACTGAATGCAAGCAGCCCAAGGGATGGAATGTTTCCATGCTCCGCACTCGAGCTACGGCGGAATGGGCATTTGACGCTTTGAATAGAATCAATGTTGACCCTGAGAAAGAACTCTTTGCGGCTTATGTGAACTTGCACGGAATTTCCGACAATGTCATCGCTTCGGACTCTGAGCGCCGGGCCATTATTGCGTACAATATCTTTTGCCAATGCACTAGCAATCAGGTCGAATGTTCTAGATGGGACAAACCTGGTCTAATCCGCATTCCGGACAGACAGTTGACGAAATTCAACGGAGACCCTCTGCCATTCGGCTGCACTACTCACACTAAGCAAATTACGATTGTACATACCATGGAGGCGTTGAATTCAAGTGTTATATCAAAGGAGCTGCAATATAAGCTGTGCACGGACGTGATTGCCGGTCGTCAGTTCACGGCTCGACTGTGTCCCGAGACAGCGGTTCAAAACCATAAAAGACACGCTTTGGATATTCAAACTGCGTTAATCAACAAAAACAGGGAAATCCAGAGCAATCTGACGGCCCGTTTTGCGCAGTACACGTGTCCTACTGTGGTCGACGACCGTGAATTGTCATCCGACGCCCTGCAGCGCGAAGAAACATGGCTATCCGAACTAAAAACTGTCATTCAAACCTCTATCGGATCCAATCTCTTTGCGGTAAAGGAGACGGCGACAGACGGCCAGTACTGTGTGATCAAACACGCCGCCACGATCAACTTGCTCAATGCGTTTACGGATTCTCAACTCACGGCACATGCTCTGATAGCCCCTCTAGAGGCCCACATATCTCACGACTCGTATTCCAAAATCGTCAACTGGATTCTGTCAGTCAAGCTGGCTCACCACGTCGAGTGTCCTCAGACTTCATTCCAATGTGCCAACATTCCGCTGGTCAGTGATCTGAACCCCGCTTTTCCAGGGGGTACCGAAATCAATCTACCATCACAAGACTTGGACTATCTGTGGGTTGCTACGCGTCACCCGCGGTTAGACTACTCGATCGTGAACTCGGCTATCCGATGCCCGAATTACAACGCGACGTTAGTGGCGACTGAAACAAAGCAAGCACATTCGATGGCTCATTGCCCGGATATTGTGGCCAAGACAATGCACTTGAAAGTGGCGGGGATTCCCAATTCGCAGGACTACACAAATATTACTTTCACGCATATCGAAGGCGAAGACAGAGAAGCCATTCAATCGGACGTGATTCCAGTTCAACGGAACACTGATCTGAATTCACTCTCCGCCAAAAACGTGATTCGATTGTCCGACACGCTAGCAGTGTCCGTCGTCGATCTTACTTCTGTTGATAGATCGGCCAAGGTAGACACTCAGATTTTGCCCATGAGACATCGTATCGTAAGACAGGACACGTCGAGAGGACTGTGCGCTTTTATCGCCAAGCCTGTCTATGGTTGGAGTTCCCGCAGCGAATGCGGAGCCGTTATCGAAAGAGAAGAATACGAAGATGCGTCTCCTGTTCTTGTGGATTTGACGCCCGCGGACGCGCCCGTGTTCAGAATGCCTATGCCTGCAGTCCTTCGCGTCGATTTTGGAACCACGCCTCTCACTAATGATAACATTGTCGCAGCTGTCAATCGCGCGATTGTGTCTTACATTGATTTTGGATTCATCCAGGCCGCATCCGAGCTCGCTAACGGCAGCGTTGTCAAAGCGGCTGTCTCAGGTGAGCTGGACACTCGATCTATCAACGGAAACGTTCAATGTTTATTGGATTCCAAGCCGAGTAATTTTACAGTAAGATTGACCGCTCGCGACGCGTGTGGCAAACAACGAGAAATGACATGGGCGCCTAGCCTCGAGATATCTACGCCCAATTACGTACAAGTGCAACAAAAGCCTTTGATCGTGAGAAAACTACAAATATGCATGAACAAGGACCCGCAGTTCGCAGGCTACGCTGTAGACATCGACCAGCTGCGTCGGATCATCGCCGCGTACTCGAGAATCGACCCGGACTATGTCGTTTATACGGAAGACAATATCATTCGAACAATGAGCCATGCTTTGTTTGTGTCGCAAAACTTGGGTTCGACTTTCCGCGAACATGTCCTGAATTTCAGACTTGCCACAAAATGCGGGAATGTGTACCCGATTCAAGTGAACATGTACATTCCAGGGCATCAGTTCCAACCACCTGCAAATTGGTGCAGGTCGTTTGTCACGACAGACGCCACCGCCAAATTTCAAGTAGTAGCGAGCGCGTCTAGATCCATCGTGGATGCTACAGGCAAAAGGTTTCTTCCTGTGGCTGTTATCAAAACCGAAGCTGCTCAAGTGGCGTCAATTCACGGCAAATCGATTGCCGCGGATACACTGGCGCCCACTCAAACCTAGTCATTTTTTTACTGAGTGATCGTTAAAAAGAAAAATAAGTGTAAGTAAATTCCCGGTCTAAGTATTACAGATTTAGAGATTGTATAACGCGCTTTTCTTCAAAAGCGTGTCTCTCGCCAAAAAACCCGCACAGAAAATGGCTGAGGTTGGCACGCACAAAAAAAAGTCCTCGTGGTCTGACGAAGAGTACGCAGATTACGTGAGACTCCGTCAGCAAGCTATTGACAACGCACCGCGCGCCGAGTCAATGGAGAATTCTGAGGACGAGGATGAGGCCGTCGACGATGCCACTGAGGGCGCGCCGGAGCCCAAGAGTCCGATAGATGAATTGGACGACGACACCGACGACAACAACGGCAACGCAGGTTCCGGTGAATCCGATAGCGAGAATGTTGTCGAGAGCGACAAACCGCCTGCCAGAGTCCCAAATGTTCAAGTCAAAGCCCGGATCGACTTGAAGCGATCCAAGAAAGAGATCTTGCGCCACAAATCTCAAACGCGACGCGGTTCTGGCATGCGCTGGCTCAGACCCGCGATTCGATGGGCTCTTGTCATGACCGCGCTTCTCACAGCATCCTATGTCATGTGGATATATTACGGATGCTACGCGGTGAACCTTGTCAATCATTCTAGTCGGTCATCAACTGAAATCGACAGAGTTCTCCAGCTCGATCCAGGTGCCGTGGATGCGTATCTGAGTGCTAGAAAGCACTGGAGTGCCGGTCGAGGGCCCGCATCTATGGTTGAATCAATGATTGAACACAGTAACGGTGGTGGATCAACGCCACACCAGGAAACGGGTTACGATCCCGTAGCAGTGCTTATGAAATCAGATGCGTTCGATGACGCGGCACTAGATGTCCAATCGTACAATGCGGGCGGGCAAATGGCCACGTCGAACAAACCGACGTTTGTCGTGCGCCCAGCCGACGCTATTGACATCTTTTCCGCGAATGTGGGTGCAAAATTCGATTGCGAAACGTTTCATCAATTCCTGCCCAAGGAAAACGCGATTAAGGGCAAAGAGATGTGCTGGGACATTTTGTTCAAGGAAATTCTCACAAGCACCTTCTATCCTTCTTATTTCAGACGCAAGTTCCAAGAAACACTTGCTGGGCATCCTGAATTGGGAAAACTAGAAAGCGTGCAGGCATTGGCTAAATCGATTCACAGCGAGGACGCTGCCGCAGCCGAAAAGCGTCATTTGCTTCGTGATAGATCAGACGCTAGCCGAGACTGGGAAAACTTGAAAATGCAACAAAACGCGGATTACAGATGCATTTGCAACGAGCATGTTGGAATCTTGAACCGATTCTTCGTAGTATGCAGCAAGGGCGACAAGGATAACATTGGCGAGAATTGCGAGATATTCATCGACCCCAAGATAGAAATGGTCAATTCCAGTCGTGCTCAGGCCACTGTCGGCGGATTTGTGTCAAGTCGAGTCGACCCAGGCGGCGAATTTTCCAGTCTCGACGGCGTCATGCATGAAAGGCTGGGCATAAAGGGCGACAAGCGCATACATCGACGAGCCAATCCCATTTGGAGATACAAAAGGCTTCCAGACGCCGACGTCATGAGCAAGTATTACGGGTCAGATATGGGCGACGCGTTTATCGGCATCATGGAAATGGCACGAAAACGGCATTCTGTGCGACCCGGGAAGATTTTTATCGGGTTCAAATGGTTCGAGAACATGGAGGAACAATGCCAACCTGGAATTATCAAGCGTCGCGCCCGCCAGGACCTTGTCTACAAACGCAATTTGATCTCGAGAGACGTTGAAACTCGACTATCGTATTTGGCATCTCGAGCTCTTCAAATGCCATCGCCTAGCGGAGTGTCAAAGGCTGCTAATTTCATGATCAACATTGCCGGGAGATCGTGCGATAGTTTCTATCGTAGCATGAAGAACATCAACGCGACTTCAGACGAGGAGTTCTTGTCACAAGGATTCGAGTGTATTAACAAAGTGCTCGCGCGTCCCGAGCTCGTGGAAGTCGTCGGCACGTTGAGTACCAAGGCCACTGCGTGTGGAACTCATTGTGTGAGACTTTCGGAAAGAGCAGACGCTGAACGAGCAATGTCGGGTGTTCTCAAAATGTTTCCCGCGAGCGCTAGTGAAATGCAACAGTTTATTGACAATCTGAATACGGAATTCGCGTTCAGCGGTCGCATGTAATATAAAAACGGTTCTCCTTTTCTCTCTCACATACACGCACAATGTCTCTTTTCTCGTACTTTGCCAAAAATATGGAGCCTCCTGTTCGCGTGCGTAATATCGCACAGGAACTCGAGACGTCTAACACGATTCCTGTCACACTTGCCAAGTACAAGTTGACTTACTTGTTAACCATGGACAGATGGAAGCAGATGTGGCAAAACCTGGTTTCCAAATTGACTGGCAGTAGAGCCGAGACTCTCCGATGTGCAGCTGTGCTCATTATCAACGACATTTCCGCGTTTTTGACAGATATTGTGGCACATCAGTGCGCTATTCCTCCGGGTCAGCTTTCTACGCTCCAAAGCGTGGCAGGTTACGAAAAGCATATTGCCGATCTTCTATGCGTTCAAACAGCTTTGCGAGTCTTGTACAAAAAATTCGCTCCGCGTTTGCGACAGCTCGATCAAGCCGGGAATGTTCACGCAAAGGCGCTTCTACGTTTGCTCGACGCTCTCGCCGATGGACCCGTTTATTCCTTTGCAAGCCATGTCATCACAAAATGGTGCGAATGCAGACGAGACGACGTATTCGGCGCTGCCAAGGACGGCTGCTGGTCAACACCGCTCATCAAGGGCGTGTTCACGCTTGTCTGCATTTCGAGCAAACTGTGGAACAAGTATTGCAGTCATTCGAACGACACGCATCCTTGGTATCATTTCTTTTTGCAACTGAAAAGAATGACGTTTGCCGAATTCGGCAGCCGCTACAACTTGCTATGCGACCAGAGCGGCGATCGTGGATGTGAAACCGATTCAATGTTCGAACACTGTTTTAAATGGCTAGCTGTGACACATGGTACAGGTTTGGTGCCTCCGAGTCACACGGTGGACTCGGTCAAATTCGAAGCGCTCAAAACCACCGCTCCTGACGCGTATCCATGGCATTCGGCGATGGCACTTAGGACGCATGACTTCCCATGGAATAGACTCGTGGACGCGGACGAAATTCACAAGTCACCAGACGACTGGACCTTGACCGATCTGACAAAGATTGTCACAGCCATACGCGGAGTGCAAGATGATTTGCAGTGGAACGCGCTCATCGAAGTCTACATTAACTACGTTGTATTCGACAGAGTTTGCAAATACGTGCTTTTGCCTAAAAAGAAGCGCAGCCGACTGGAACAGGACGCGTTTGTGTACGACACGGCCAAATGGTCCAAACGGTTTGAATCGTTTATGATGGCGAATAATACGATGATCAAGCTTGAATTGGCATTTTGGAATTGGCTCAATGGCTCTACTCTGTGCTGGGCGTTCAAATCGCCGTGCCTTGCCAAGGGCGTGATCTGTGACGCGGATCTCGCGACTGCGTATTACAAAACCGCAAACAAGATGGAAGGACTGCAGACATGTGCCAAGGGTGTTCTTACGAAGAAAGAATCTCGAAATTGGACAGCCACGCTTGCCATGATATTGCGCGAGATCAAAACGCGTTCTACGTATCGAGATGTTCTCAAGGAAGCCATTGGTGCCGTTTCTCCCGGTTACTTGGTCGCACCAGGCGACCTTGAGCTGCACTACCGGTCAGCGAGTAAAATTGCGTCGAGGCGACCGCTCGATCTGCTCAACTATTTTAGACCGTCCGAGTTTCGCTCTATTATCAACTTGATATTCTCCCCTTTCAGTATATTCCATTGCTTGGCGTACGCGTCGGCGAGCTTGTTGAAAGAAACGGGAGTGACTGAGCAACTCACGGACGATTCTATAGACTCTGTCGATCCTCTCGTGCCCACAGTGCTCAAATACTCTATTTACCACAAAATCCTGCCTTGTTTGCATCAACAAGTCGAATTCATGCAACGGCTTGCCAAGCAACAGTCGGACAGTTCTACAGTGAGAAAAATTGGCAGTTTTGCGTCAGTTGGATCTGCAAAGTCAGGAGGCTCCGAAAAGATATTAAGCGTCGATGAAATCGGCAAGGAAGTCGTAGACCAAATTTGGAACACGGTTTTGGATTCTGCGGACGCGCAGCAGTCTGGTGTAGGACACAATCCTGAAAATTTCAGATCCGCCATGATGGATTTTTTCGAGCGCAAACTGCAAAACAAAACAGATGTTGGACAGACAGGGCCAGAAATCTACGAGCCGCGACTCTATTTTGCGCACTACAGCATGAGATCGTACGGAAAACTCGAGGATTTGGATAGCGGAGCGTATCTTAAAATCCTTCGCGGCGCCGTGCCTCCCAGGTCGTTTTCGAGCTTTTTCTACCACCCGACTCACTGCAAGACATCAATAATTCGTGAATCGTCTTTAGAAACAAAAGACAAAACGCCTTTTTTGATAGGCGTGCGCGGAGAATACTGGGTTGGGACTCCGGGGGAGTTTTTTGGCTCGACGCGGTGCTACGAGCAAGCGCTAAAGTGGTACACACTCGAGTGCGACAAGGCAGGCGATCATACCGCTCCACATCCGGATAGTATTAGCAAAGTTGTGTTTTTAGGAAAATTGACATGATACATTTGATGGGCCTACGCGTTATAAACGACTTTCTCTTCGCCAAGTCCGACCCGACGTATCTCACACCGCCCGTCGTGCCTATTTCTCAACCAAAAGATCTTGCACGAAAGGAGAAATGCATCAAGGAGGGCCATCAAGAGCTCACACCCGAGGTGTTTAAAAAGCACCGCGCGGGCTTTGCGAATCGTGTAAAGGAACGTCACACAAGCGCCGATATACAATGGTGGGAAAAGAGCCGATCTGATCTACTCTTTGTTATGTTCGCGGACGACAACGACCTCATCGAGCTGGCTCACTTTGCAGCTACCGAAGCTTGTTGCGCACGAGCTCGCAATTGCGTTCGAAACTCGGTCTATTGTTGCGCCGATGTTTTGTGCGCGATCGACGAATGGATCCACGACACGAATCCAAACACAAGCGTGTTAAAGCTTCCGCTCATGGGCGAGCACTGCTGCTGCAATTCGCAGATCACGTACTATAGAAAGTTTTTGAACGTTCTCAAAGAACATGCCATGGTGAAATGGGAACAATTGTACACAAGAATGACGGTCAGGGTTCAAGAACTCTGATTTATGTACACTTTTTGTGTTAGGAAAAAATACACGTGTCTATTGTTTCGGGAAAACTCCAAACACGACATTGATATACAAATCTTTTGAACAGGTCATAATGCCAGTGACCCACTTTTTCACAGTTGGGTGCCAGACAAACACTTCTTCCATATTTTGGTTGCCCTTTCTGCGAATGATTTCAACGCCCTCAATTTTCTCCACCGACGTTGGAGTTACATATTTCTTGCACGCCGAATCGGGAAAAGGGCACATGAGCACCTTTTGTGCGAGCGACTCTCTGACACTAAGATTTCTAAGCGCCAGCGCAGCGGCCGTCGTGGGCAGATGGAAAAGCGGCGCGTTTGGAATAATCGGAATCTTTTTGCTGCTTATCAAATACGGCGCTCGTTTCAGAACATTAATCATACTGGGCATCGTGGCACCTTTGCAGGGCTGTTTGCCATTTGTAGCGAGTTCCGCTGCTAGCATTTCAACAAAGGAATAATCTTTGACTTGCGTCAATGGAATGCGTGGCAGTAGTTGTTCTACGCAATCCAAAAAGGTCAATATTAGCATGCAATAGACAACTGAAGCGTTGCGGCTTTCATTCCTGACGGAACTGCAGAGCAGTCTCGCGTCCGCGTCAAACAAATACGCGGTTATGAGCGCGAATAACGGAGTGCCGCAATGAATATCCACGACGGTGGGCTCTGCGTAGTCGGCAGACGTTGACACAACTCTGTGCAACGCCTTTGCAGCCCCTTTGATGTGGTACGTGAAAAAGTTACACGCTTGTTCCAACGTCTCTAGAATATGCGGATTCTTATCTTGTTCACTTAGACCAGAAGATCTGAACTGTGTGGTGGCATTTTGTCCGAGATCTACGAGGAGCGCCAGCTTGACAATCCACTCCAGATCGGATCTTTCCAAATGAGGCTCCGTGAAAGACTCGCCGTACGTTTTAACAACGCGGTCACAAATCGCGTCAATAGACCGTTTGTCCAAGCTGTGCACGGCGGGTGAAAGTACAGCGCCTCTTGCGTTTATCCACATGGAAAGCGAGACCAATCTGCGATCGCCGTTTTTCTTCTTGTAAAGATATTCGAGAAAATCCTCGAACTGAAAGTCTGTAATGTTTTCCAAATAGACCAGTTTAGAAACTCGTTTCCTTTGATCCATTTCGGCTTCAATGTCGGCAGGCACGTCGAATAGCTTGTCGATTGCGGCATTTTCGCTCGACTTGAACGCGTATTGTATTTCCAAATCCTGAAACTGGCTCAACAATTGATCGAACGGGGTTGCGTTCTCTAACAGACTTGTGTCGAGGAGATAGCCTGGCTCCATGACTCTTAAAAAAAACGCTGTCAAAGAGGATTCGAAAATAAAACTACGAGTCCTTTTTCTCGACTGTTTCTAGAAAACGTGAATTCATTAATTTCGGATCGAAAAAGATGGCAGCTGCCGCGAAACGGGTTATCCCGTTCACGGTTTCGGCTGCCGTTGGACGCAAAGCGTACGAGCAGATTGCACAATATCCGCTCACGGAAGACGCATGGAGTGGTATATTATGGACGGTTACGAGTTACGAGAAGCTGCACGCCGCTCTGGCGCTTTTGATCGAAGACGCCTTTCATCGCGACGTGCCATGGAGCGAAAAAGCCATGGGTCATTTGAAAAACTACTTTGAACTCATGTTCGCCGTCGTGACCGTGTACAAAAAGTGCTGTGTGCCCGAAATCGCCATGGCGCCTCGCCGTGCTGAGTTTGAAATGTTTCATCGAGACAAGTTGAGTTCTACAGTGTTCAATCGATACGATCGAGACGTTTCAAAGACGCCATTGGACGACAACATGCGAAAATGGATTAGAACACTTGGTCAAGTCAATTATCTGAGCGGAGCTACGAAAACGGATTTGGACGAGTTTGAGGCACGACTTTGTCATTCTTACATACTCGACTACGCCGCGATCGATACTATGATAGGCCGAGTAAGCGCACAAGACGCACCTGATCACAACACGCAAATTCGGTTTTTGGCAGCGACGAGAAATCTGCAAATCACGGCATTTGATAGTTTGTTAACGTTTTTCAACATTTGCGAAACGGACAACACGCTCTCAGAGTTCTGGAGTCTCGAGCCCAAAGACGGGGAAATGCGCATTTGGCAAATGATCCCGGCTAATTCAGGCCAACCGTATAAGGCCGTGGATCTTGTCGAGCAGATGCGATCTGTGGCGCTCGACGTCGAACTTCAAATCAGGCTCATCGAGCATCCCGCCGTGTTTAAAGAATGGTGGGAGCACTATATGGATTCTCAAGCGTTTAACAGCATGGTGCGTGAAGTAACGCCTAATTTGGCTGCTGTCACATCAATTGTCACTTCCGAACACTGTGAAAACCGCGTTGACGCGTCGTCAGACGCCTGGGCCGACAACGTTTCTAGTTACTCTCAAATGCTCGGATCTGCGTTTGACGAAATGGGAATTGTGTCAGCGTCTCGAATGAAAGCCACGACACGTGCTCTAATGCCCGAATTGTCACAATCGGCCATGCCCTACGAGCCCTCTGTGTTCATTTCACCTGAAGAACTTGGCGATATTAGCACAAGTAAAGACATGTACTACCGCATCACGAGCTATCTCATGTCAGACGCTCAAGAGTACGGAATTCCGTTGAAAACGTCCGCGGCCGCAGTTCAAGACATGAACGCATTTGCCAACGACTTTACTCATGCTCTAAAAGTAGCCGTGGACCAGTTTTACGTTCGCAAATTCTTGATCATGCGCGACAACGCTGCCTTGGTCAGCAGAGCGACTCTGGAATGCACCAAGGCCGGAGTCGGAATCGTCCCGCTTGAGTGGACGGAAAGCAATGCAGCTGCGTTTCGTTCTAAGGAATACCCAAAATGGCTCATGGATTATAGAAACCAGATCATCGTACCCGCTGTGGAAAGCAAAGAATTCAATGCGCTACTTACGTTCACAATCGCCGATGCCAAACTTGCAAAAATGGTTGTATCGAGCACTGGGTTTCAGCCACTGCATTTAACGCATGGACCCGCGGCGGCAAAGGATATTTTTGCTTCTGTTCTAAAAGACAGTGCCGCCGTTGCCAGCAACGCGCAAAATGCATGTCTCGCAAAGCTTGCAAAGTATGCAGATCCGTGGGTCGAGAAAGTCGAAGAACCTGTCTCGAGTGACACATTGAGGCCCGAGACTGCGCCCGAAACACTGCCCAAAATGCCCGATCTTGCTCGGATTGTGCCCAAGCCGATTCGCGTCGAATCGTCTAATCTCGCCGCGACGGCTGAATCTTTCCAATCGCGACAAGGGTTCTTCTCGCCGTTTCGATTCAGTTTTGACTACGAGCGCGTAAGCTTCTTCAGGCCAATGGATCCGTTGCCGCGAGGTGAAGCTGACGCATTCGAGTTAGTTCCCAAGCAAGAGCTTCAAGCCAAAATCGCTGACGCCAACGCTCTCCTGCTGGAAGAATTCAAAACGTTTCCTGACTGGCCGACGAGTCCGGACAACGCCGCCTATGAGTTTGTGAAAAACCTATTCGACGGTGTTTTGACAAGCTCGGATATGAATAAGGTGAAACAATATACGGGGCCAAATCAAGACAATGCAAGCGTTCTCGTCGCAGAAGCCGCTGGAAAACGAATTACGTTCAGAAAGGCGGAACTGTTCAGCAGCGACCCATTGAAATCTGCATCCAACTTTGATGGCTCTAGTACTCTTGTCGTCAAGTCCGCAAGGTTGGCCGAGCAAGCGATATACACGATTACAAAGTCAAACGCGGTTACAGCTTTTTTCTTATACCGCCTCGTCCAAGTTCTCACTTTGGAAAACCTGTACGACGATCTGGAGCGCACGTTTCAAACCACTCGACAGCAATATGAAATCGCCGGAAGAGCCGCGGAGAAATGGAGCGCAAGTCGCGCCATTCTAGAGCAGACAATACGACGTCGGACATGCAATGGTACTATGGATCCGCTATTGGTTTTGATGGCATGGCGATACAGACTTTCCATCTTACGCGTGGGGCTCGAGAACGAGTCTTACTTGAAAGGCCTCGGAAACTCTTTCTTGAACATTTATGATGGCATGCTGGGCTACAACATTCATTACGACGATCCGATTATCAACACCACAAATGGTGCTCTACTCGATTTGGTTACGATCGCGGCGAGAGGAAACGCAATGACCGCCCCGCTGCAACAAGGTATAATCACGGGAACAGATCATATGCTCAAATCTATTGGATCAAAGTTTGAGGAAAAGTTGAGAAGCATTCAGCTGAAAAAGGAGGGCGCCGAACTTGGAGTCACGAGACTTGCCTTTGCTTTAAAGCAAGCAGTCATAGACAACGTCATCAGGTTGCCTAAAACAGACAATATAATCGAGATTGGTACTTTTCTCGAAAATGCGCCTTTTTACGGAACCAAAGTCAGTGCTGTTATCGAGAGTCAAACGTCAAACACGGTCACCGTGTACATCTCCTGCATAAACTCTAAATCCGGCGCAAAGAACTACGAGCCGCTGCCATCGTATACATTTGCAATGACGGACGAGTGGAGAACGACGGTTTTGCCACAATACGAGGAAGGGAAGACCTTTGCGCTGCCCGGTGTCATCACAAATTCAAACGGTTTTACAGTTAGCAACTTTACTGGGACATTTGGCAAAGCACCGATTGTGGATAACATCATTGACCCGGTTCCCTACGATAAAGTGCCGAAAAATCTACAAGATGCCAAATACACGTCGTACACCGACCGTCTCGTTCCAAATGTCGCCACCTTGATCAATTACATGTCATGGGCATCCGTGCAATTGTGCAAAACATGGACCGCGCGCAGCAGAGCCAAGTCACAAGCGTATGATCAAAACTACCCTACTTTGTGGAGAAGCAAATACATCAATTCGTCGGGAGTGCTTTTGTTCAGGACCTTTTCGCCCTACGCGATAAAAAGAGTGGACAGCCAAATTTCGTCAAGATTCGACGATGCCGTAGCAGCGGTAGAATCGACAGTGGTGTCCTTTACAAAGAGCACTATGTTAAACACGTTTACACAGGCTCTCGTGCCTCCGAACGCAGCCACCGAATCAAACAGTTATATCTCCAGCGTGGATTACGCGTTTGGATACGTGGACGAGGCGCTGGGGCTTAACATATACGCGGGGAATACGACTGCGCGAGAGTACGGCAATCAATATGTCATTGTTTTCTGCGTTATGGCAAGTATAACGGCCGCTCTTGCCGCTGCATCTTCGGTTGCTAGTTATCTCAACACTTCTGCTGAAACTAGAAAAAAGACATTTGGAAACGGTCTAATGCGAACCGCGCTTCGCCTGGCCAACATTCTCACTATGTGGGTGTACATGTTTGCTTTCTCGCAGTATATTCGGTAAAAGATTTTTTTTTTACTGCACCTAGTCATGTGACATGTATAAAAAAGACGTTTATGTACATAGCAATCTGCGCGCGTTTTGAGTCGACTGGGCTCGGCTCAGTAACCGCCTAACCTGTATAAACCGTAGTACACAGCATAGGGCACATACGTCATCAGTCCCTCTAGTGCGTAAGGTACACCTTCCATAACGGTCTCCTGTACTTTTCTCCTTTTTGCGGCGGACATAAACCAAGAATCGTCTTCGTTTGCGGGCGCGTCCTTTGGCCATAGTCTATCCAACAACACAGTACTTGGGGTTTGTTTGTCCTTATTCTGTATCTGCTCCTGAAGAACCAATCTGTATCGCCCTTGGGTCTCCGCCTCCTTGAGTCTGGCTTCTCTGTCCTTTCTCCTTTGATTTGATTCTACAATCACTTCAATGATTCCTTTTAGGGCCTTTCGTAAGCCCCAAATTGTTATGACTGCTCCAAAGGCAAATACAGGAGATTGTAGCACAAATCCGACACTAGTCAGGGCAAATTCCAAAAAGTTGGCCAGACCGCCAAAGACGCCGCCAATATGAGTTTGGATAAACTTTGAGGTTATATCCAATTTAGAACCAACGTTCTGAACTAGCTGAGCCAGAGAGGAAGAATCGGTTCTACTCTTTGTCCCCGAGGCCGCGTACTTTTCATCGTTGCTCTCTTTTGTGTTGTACGCCTTTGCCTTTTCCTTATACCTAATAATTGCCTCAAACATTGATTTGATAGCGTTGAACCAGGCAAACGAGGCGGCGCCGAACGAAACCCATGATCTTCTAAACGCAGTGTTTGGACCGCGTCTGAAATAGTAACTGAGAGCAAACGTCGAAGCCGTTACTGCCACAAGCGCCGGTGGATAAACCGAAAATTGAGAGTAGAATACGGCTGCCTTTGCCGCGTCGGAAACAGCTTGTCCAAAATGCGAATAAGAGCTCTGATAAATATACTGATCCGACAGCGCAGGTTGATACGCCAATTGGTTCAGACATAGAGCGGCCGTTCCGCCGCCTCCGGAAAGTCCCGAGTCAATGTTCGTGTTCATGCTTTCAAGTGTGAACACTGACATGCCTAACAGAGGCGTCATTTCTTCAAACGTCAAAGGCGCGGGCTGAAGTGTAGATCCTCCTTGCACGGGATCCATCAACGATTCGCCGCCTGTTGCGAACGGCGCTTTGAATTTAATCTGAGATGAAACGTAGAATCCGAGCACGGCACCGGCAGCTCTCCACGCATTTTTCCAATTGGCGTATGGCTCAATTTCTTCTTTATAAAGAGCTTTCATCAAGCGGACGATTTCGTTCGAGTCTCGATTCTTATACTCTTGCAGCAACACTTTGTCTTGAACTTGTAACTTGACGCCCAATTCTTGTATTTCTTCCAGACTTTTAACGGCGTCTTCGTCGGTAGACAAGTCAAACGCGCGTCGCACGTCTTTGTATTTAGAGCTGACGGCTTCGGAAATGGTCTGGCAGTATTGCTCGGCCGTTGATATTTCAGCCGGTGGCTCGGACTCGGCAACAGACTTTGACTTTTTCTTTTTTTCCTTGTATCCAAGAGGCTTTTCTAGATACCCACTTTCGACGGGATCAAACTTTTTCAAGTCGACTTTCTTGGCGCGTGCAAGTCTGTTCAAATAAGTGCACGGTGTTTTGAACATGGAAAGACATTTGCTCAATGAAATCATGGCTGAATTCACGCGTTCGCCTTTCTCCCACGCTTGATATATGTAGGAAGTCATGTTGAGGGTGTACAAAAGGGGCGCAAGCAAAGTGGCAAGACACCTGATCTCATAAGCCTTTTCGATTCCGTAGTCTTTACCGGAGCCAACGCTTTTAATCAACGGCATGTATTCCCTCGTCATCCACGATGTCGACCCGACAATTGTAAGAAGCGTGTTCGTGACGTCGTACAGGCACGGGTTTCCCAAAAGCAATTCGATGCCTTGCACTTGCCCCTTGAAAACGTCGAGATCGACAACGAGCAAATTCGACAATACTTCGCCTTGTGTTTTTGTCCATTTTTTGCTGGATGCAAATTTACGCAACGTCTTTACAAATTGTTTGACCTGATCAATGTCTTGTTGTCCCCGAGTTTCAAAGAACCTTTTCGTAGTGGCCTTTGCATCTGCACCAAGCCGCAGAGCGCTGACCTTTGGAAACGCATGTGGTATATAGTCGTCAAGCTTCTTCTTTCCCGCGTCTCTTGCTTTGACAGCCGCTCTGTACAGGAACTCGTGCCGAGGCAGCAAGTCGTGCATCATATCCTCGGCGTTTTTGTCGATTTCGTTAATGTTGCCGTTATCGTTTCCATTCCCCACTTTCATCAGAAGCAGGGCGAGTCGCTCCTCGTTTTCTGCTCTTGCTTCGGCCGACTTGCTTTGAGATTTTGCAATCTCCTTGGCGTCTTTCACGGATTTGTTCCAGAGTTTCCTATTGTATTCCATTTCACAATACGCCAACGAGGTTATAACTTGAGCTCCCAACGGCAGATTGGAAATGCCGACATCTATTTTCTGCGTCACTGTGCTCGAATCTTCTAGAGTGATCTCTTCAAGTGCGCTCGCTTCTAAGCCGCGAAAGACCATTATTTCGACCCCGTTATCTATTTCAGTGCCAATGGCCAGTTCCTCGGGACGCTGTATCACGTCTAGCGGAATGCCTTCGAGCCCGTCGACTTGATTTGGGGCTGATGGGCCACTAGGCTCAAACGTGCTGTTTTCGCCGTAGACCAGGGGAGTTTCTTGCATAGAACTCAAACAATCTGCGAGTTTTTCCATTCGAACAGATGAAAATAGACTCTGATAGCTTTTGGCCATTTTCAAGGCCTGTTCACGTGTTTCGACATTCTGCGCTTGTTTTGCGACAGCGCGTAGAGCAAAGGCGCCAGCCTGCGTCGTCTCGTTCATTAATGACTTTGCGATGAGTTGCGGCAAAGTGACAAACGCGACGTGCCGAGACAGCGCAACCGCCGAGAGCAGAAGAGTTTCCACAAAGGTCAAACCGGGCTTACATGTTTCATATAGAAACTGGTGCATTGCGGCTGATGTCATACGATTGGCCTGCAGGGGCGCTTTTAAAGCGGCTTCTTTTCCTGGCAATCGCGACCAAATAAACCTCTTGAAGAACGACTGCGAGTTGGGAGATGTCTCGGGAATGTTTACAAAAATATTAGCACATGTCTTGCCTAACCAACTTGAATTTTGATAACCATGGGCGTAAACTGCGTGCAGAATTCTGTCTACATCGGCCAGCGTATTCTGTCTATCGGCCACGATAGCGTCATTTTGGTTTTGGCCCATTTGCGGCGTCATATTTTCCAATGCAATTTTGAATCGCAGAAGGAACAAGAACGAGCGCCACAGCCGCCTAGCTGCGACGTTGCCATCAAACACTTCTAGTGTACCCTTGTCCCAAGGGTTCAAATTGTCATATAAAATCGATGCCAATTCTGTTCTTTGATTTTCTACAGCGTCGACATTGTCTGTTCCCAAATCGGGCGGAAGCAAGGCGTCGTCTGGGCTCCAGACCATTGCAATATCTCCATCATAGCATGCAACGCATTGTTTTATAAAGTTCAAGCGATTTTCATCAGGCAGCCGATATGCTTTTTCAATCATAAACAGCGCCGCGAGCTTGAATTCGCTACTCGCAACCTGGCGAACTTTGTTGACATGCTGTCGCACCGTATCCTCCTCGGCGGCGTTCATGTGCTGTGCACTCGAGTCTTCTTCTTTTTTTTTTACTCGCGGCGAGGATCTTGGTGGTTTTGGCTGTTGAAAAATACCACGCGTCGGAAAACAGGGACATGAGCACGGTTCTTATTTAAATTACTAATTGCGCAAAATTGTATTCCTTTTTTCTATTTAGAGTCATACCATTTAAAAGTGCCATGAGCATGGTTTGAACGTGGATCTGGCGTAAGAACATGTCCGCTTCAAACGTTCCTTGGTATCGCAGCGGAGCGGTACCCGAATCAAGCGCTTACGTTGACGAAATTAGAGCGCCCAAGAGGCAGAAGATAGAACAGAGTGATTCGGACGATCACATAGCCGCGGCAAGAGAAGCTGACTTTTCAAAGCCATTCGTCGTGCCAACGCTTGCTACAGGCGCGGCCAAGTATCTTGTTCCAACAGTAGACGGATATGCTGTGGATAGAGCGTCGGCTGAAGCCGGCGACAGGTTTAAAGCCGAATGGGTGAACGCGGTGCCGACGGACGCAAAGGATCTTCGGATTTACAATCGATTCGTAGAAAATGCCACGAGTAAAGAAACAGACACAGCGCGTATACAAAAAGCATTTAGCGACGAAGTGTTTGAACTTCTTGACGCTCGTCTGGCTTTGCTATTAGCCGATCCGACATACCAATTCTTGATTGGCATTCAAGGCAATTTGCAAGTTCAAACAACCGACTTGTTGCTGAGATCCGACTACACGACCATTGTCAAAAACCAATTTTCGGATTTCATGCGCGATTTTCTAAAAGATCTCAAAAATTTTATACCCGTGGCTAAACAATCCGATAGTCTCTTGGCGATGAATCAAACCGCGCTAAACGCTATCGTCAGCGAAATTGGACAAGCTGTCAATCTTGTCATGCCACCTATCAAGTCCTTTTCAGGGCCTCAGTTTATACAAAAAATCGATGACCTGGTGAGAAAGATTGGCAACGGACTCACCCTCCAGTCGGCACAGGGGCATTATCGCGCAAAAGTGCAAATTTTAGGTCCGAATGGAGCACTCGACAGATACCTGGCAAGTTCTAAACTTGAGTCCATCAAGTCGGCGTTTGCGCCTGGCACTGGTCTTGGAAACGCAAACGACGCATACACATCGATTTTGGGCGATATATGGGAAACGATTAAAACCGAAGCCACTGCGCCAGATTTTGCATCCAACGAGGCACTGGCAAGCCTTTCCAAATATGTCAACCTATTTACTCTGAGCGTTCCTTACAAAGGCGATTCTACGGTGACACTAGAATACACCCCGTATACAGAATCAAGTATTGACTCCGATGGCGACCGTGTTCCATTTGTAAATTTCCGCGCCGGTCAGATTGCGGACACGGCCGACGAGTTGGCGCGAACCGCGCTGTCTGCGGTCAAGTATAAATACAAAGGTTCAAACAGCGCCGAAGCAAGCAAAAGAAAGGCCGAGGTTGCTACAGGATTGTTGAAATTTGTGCAACCCGAATTGCAGAAGATAGAGGACTTGACGCCCCTCAAAACTGCCATCTCTAATTTGGCAGTGTATTTGGAAAAGGAAACTGCATTATCCGACGTGTTCAAAAAGTGCGCGCATATTTTGCACCAACTGTCTCGACACAGCGACACCAATGAATTGCAAGTAAAAATACAAGAATGCCTCGTGAAACTCGGAGAGCCGCGTGAAGCTCTTGGGCTAATTCGCGACATACCTAACTTTGCAAGTACAAATATTGGGTTTCTATTCAACGACCCCGCGAGACTGAGTAAAGCGGAAATTCTGCTTTCATTAGCGTGCATGCTCTACAATTTTGTAGCCGAATATCGTATAAACATTTACTTTGATCTGCGCTTCGCGGTCATTGTCAACGTTTTGATGTATCAATTCGTACACGAAGTTGTCGCTATGCTCATGGAACCCATCCAAGCAGCCTCTGTGAAAAAAGTCGAGCAAAATCGCATGCAGATTGACGAAACCAGGCAGCAAATCTTTTCACTGCCCCAAATCAAGGATTATATTTCTCAGGAAGCCGCAAAAAAGGCAATCATAGCTCAAGTAGCACGTCGTGTTGACCCGGTCATGAGTGGCACGTTTAGATTTTCTCCAGTCGTGCAAGCCGCGATTCAAACCGCAACTTCGCACATGAAAACCTCCGTGCGTGGGTTTGATATGAACTGGCAGTATTTTGACCCGATGCCGACGATTACAATGCCCGATACTGGATTCAAGTCTCTGTTTGCGGAATTCGTAGCCAAATTTATTCTCGTCGTTCGAAAGGAAACTGGAAGCGGACCAATTGAAACGCTAGTGTCTGCGAAATCGTCTGCGAGACTGCTAAGAGAATTGCTGCAGAGGATACAAGACTATCGCCCACAGCCACAGCTATTAGCAGATCGACTACCGCCCGAGTTCGTGCCGCGTAAATAGGACTTTGGCAATAGGAAAAAAGAGTGAAAATGGCGTACGCTGGTGCGAATCGCGGCTCTAAACGTGGAACCCAAGTTGCTCATCGGTCGCCACTCGAATCCGAGACTCTTTCCAAGCACCAACGAGTGCTCCAAGACGCTATGCGGATTCAGGTCATGGTTCAAGAGAAGGAATCAAGATTTCATAATGACACGTTGGTGCTCAAAAAACTTCTTTTGCGCGACGACCCAAAGTCCAAAGAGCAAGCGCGACGGCTCAGTCAAAGTTGCGTGGCTCTCAAGCGTGACATTGACACTGCAAAACATGATTTGAAAAGAATACAGACGGTGCTGGCGACGGCAAACAAAGTTCAGGAAACGATTATGAAAGAAAGGACGATTGCCAACGCGGCTCAGTTGACTTTGGCCACGGCTAGACTTGGAAAAGCAGCTTTGCCTCAAATCGAACAAACCGAGAGAGCTTACGTGGCGCATACAGACGAACTGGCCGACGTGATCGAGGACATGGACGCGGTGATTGAAGAAACAAAGCACGAATTTGTCAACTTGGATCCCACAGCGGATATGTCTCTCGACGAAGCGCTAGAAGAACTGGGAGAGTCCATATTACCAGCTTCAGATCCACTCGTACATGTGGAGTATGCCGGCCCGGATTTGTTGCTGACCGACATGCCACCCGTGCCTCTCGAGCCGCCACGCATCAGCGTCGCCGAGTTTGAATTGTCTTCACAGCAGCAAACGACCGCGCAGATTTCAAGAGACGGGGAAGAACTGAGTTCATTTAGTTTGTAAATACAGCCACATATTGTCGGTCACGCCTCTTATCTTGTCCATAAAGTGAATTTCATCTTGTCTAATGTAGGGCAAGTGCAGCAGTAAAAGTCCCATGATGCATTTGGGGCAAGATTGGCTCGCCTTGGGCGCCACATCAGACGAAGCGTATTCGTCTTCAAAGTGATGGTGGCTTGGAGTCGAGGTGAGCGGCAGAGGAGTGGAATTCAAGTACACGACGCGTCGTTTCGCGCCTTGTTTTGCTACAGCGCCATTTTTGGCCGTAGTCTGACCTCGAGCGCGTAGATTGGTCGCACGACTTGCAGCCGCCGCGGCTGAGGCGGTAGAATTATTGGCCGCCGCGCCTTTTGCACCACCCTTTGCTCGTTTCACGTCGTAGAATTTGTCGGAATTAAGTCTCATTTTCAGTTCTTCTTGTATTCTGAGTTCCGCCTCGATTCGTTCATTGAGCTCGATCTCTAATCCCTTGAACAAGTCGGCCGAGTAATGCTCCTTGGTCGTGTGATTCCTGCAGTTGTAGAATGAATTTACGAGCGTCGAGCTCACAATATCTTGTATTTCTCGCGCGAATTCGGGCGTGATTTTGTCCGACGGGAACACGACAATGGAACTCCATACAGGACAAAACGTTTTCTTAAAGTGCTCGCATACGATATCGGCCAGATCCTTTTGATACATAAACTTGTTTAGAGACTCCTTGCAATTAACAATCATAGATCGGCATTCGGACAGCGCGGGCTCGATCAATCGTCCGGCGTATTCACAAAACAGAATTTGCTCGTAAAGCTCCGTAAACCCCGCCAGGCACTCGATCCAACTCGTGCAATTGATGCAAGAAACTGTGGATTTGCCGTGTTGAGCCATGAAAACAGTCGAAATCGTCGTGGGGCGACAGGGCAACTTGTCTTCCCTGCTCACATAGCCTGCCTCGGGTGAGACGGGTGTCAAATTGCCGACCAAAAAGTCCTTTTCGGCTTCGTATCGCGTTTCGTTGGTCATGGCGAAAAACGGAGGCTTGGGAATGCACATTTGACGGAAACTCGCCGAGCTCGCCGTGTAATACACAATATTGTTGAATTGGATATTCATTTTGGATTCTAGTCCGCTTTTCTTTCTACTACTACTGCTACCGCTGCCACTATTGCCTTGTTTCGCAGGCGAGTTTGAGGAAGTCGCACCAGTGTCAGTGTCTGTGCTTTCAAACCCAGCCGTCGTATTTTTAGTATACTCCTTTGTACTCCAAGGGTTCCAGAATTTCAGAGCATGCACATCGGCTTTGACTCCGAAATCACATGTGGCTTGCATCGTAGCTATGCGGGCGTGGCGCACAGTAAACGGAGTCGCCGTCGGTCGATGCACCTGCTCAACGCGTTGGATTAAAGTCTCCAAAGCCAGCATGGCCGTAAGCATACATTGAATGCTTTCTTTGGACAGCTGACATGTGATCACTCCGTGTGCTGTAATGCTGTACAAGCAATTGAATGGTTTACCAAACGATCCTCGAATCGTCTTTTCACTTCCTCTTTGATTTTCCTGAATCGCGCAACCGTCTTCTACAAAGAACCGCTCAAAATACCGATTGATGTTAATGTTGAACGGCGCTGCCTTGTACTCGGCAGTGGGCTCGATCGCAATAGTCTCCTCTTCGCCCAATTTGTTCATGGATCGAACTAACGCGTATCTGTCCAACAATTGACATTCCATGACTAACAGCGTCACGTTTACTTCCTTGGGACGGCGCGAGCCGAGTAAACCCGACGTGAAAATGGGCGCCTTGCTCATTTTGAGTTCTTCATAGTATCTCGAGTACTCTTGCACTTTCATGAGTCGGAATTTTTCATGGTCAAAATACGGGATCGTCGGGTGGGCCCGCAACCACGCGTGAAAATCGTCGCCCGAGTCTGGCCAGCACCAATTGCGGTATTGAACGAGATCCATTCCAAGATACAAAAAAATGAAGATTTATAGACAAGACAAAATAAACAAACAATATGCCTAGCGCCAAACGCGTGTGTTATGAATCCACCCCACCTGAACAGGGTTTCGCTTGCACAATTCTTCTACCACAGTGCCATCAAGTAGCATCAGGTTCCAATTTAAGGTCGTGCCATGTCCCCAATAGTCATCGTCATCGCGCTCGGGATCCAAAGGGAAGAATTCGTCGGCGTCAGACACGAGACCCAACGTACGTCTGCCCATTCTCCGAATCAACAAGATGGTTTCTTTGCGAGACAGATAAGGAATGTTGCCCGCGTTGATAGAGGCATCCACCAATGCCGGGTCCCAAAACTGAAAATGTCCGTTGCATGAAGCAAAATAAGCAACGTACTTGTCCACGTTCGCCGTGGCTGCATCGAATTCGCTCTTAAAGTGAAATGGGAGAGGCACAAACATTGTTCGATTCATCTGCGCTGTGATGTGCGCGGGAAGTTCAGTAGAAACGAGCAGATCGCGTTTCACAGCGCGGTGAATGGAGACACGAAACTTCTCGTCATATTCGCTCATACAGGGGTCCAATGCGTAATAGCGCACAGCCGCTGAGATGTAGAGCAAAGCATTTGCAGGTTCTGATCCGTAAACGGTCTGACCCCGATCACCAGCTAGAAGTCGGGCGTCTTTCGATTCGCATGGGGCAACAAGCTTAAAAATGCACTCCGTCATCTCATCCTTGCACTTTGAGTAGGCGGTGTTGACTTGAGCCGTCTCCGAATAAAACTGAGAAACATCCTGAAAAGTGCATCCAGGCCAGGCTATGGTATTCTCCACAATGTCGTCGCTGTCGCTATAATGCTGCCAAGGCAGTTCGTTGTAAAAACTTCGCAGTCGAATTGCGGCAGTCATATCAGTGGCTTCGGCATCCGCAGAAGAAGAAGAAATGGTCCTCTCGCGAAGAGTCGCGCAAAGAATTTGGAGATACGACCAAGCGTGGCACATTGCATTAAGCTCCAATCTAATGCATTTCTTTGTAAGCCACTCGTCCTGATTTCCGTCAGGCGCGTCACGGCCGACCGTGTCCCAGGCCTCTTCAAATGTCGAAAGGCGGCGCTTGAACAATAGCGCAAAAATCCTAAACAAATCCTTCTCCGATTTCGCCATATAACCGCAAACGGCTTCGAAATATCTGAGCGCAGGAGTAATGTCAACAACGTCGTCGTTGACCTGCGGCACTTGGCGGTGGAGCAAATCCTGCAATCCGAGACAATGCTTTCGCGAATCTTTCCTAATGTAACACCATACCACGCTCGCAAAATCGCGAGGGGATGCCAAAAACGCGAATCCCACGCGAAGAGACATCCAGTCAAAGGCGCGGAGAACTTGCCTGGAGCCAACAAAGGGCACGGTCAGCCAGCCCATTTTGTAACGCAGGATAGGCTCGCAGCTGTTGGTGCATGCAAAGGCATAGGTACGTGTGCATGCCTCGTAAAATACCCAAAGATTGTTGGGAAGAGGAGGAGAGGCAGAAGCGCCCCATGCTCCGGGTCGATGAATCACGCCGCGTGTAGCAACCACCATGTCGCGACCGCGTTTGCCTGCGCATGTTAGACAGCGACGGCTTGTGAAATCCAAATGTTGGATGATGTGGTTGGTGAGTAGTTCGTCCGGGAGGTCGTACAAAGTAAAAGGCGCGGACATGGGGCTAGATTTTCTCACGATACTGAGAAATGAACAGGGATTAGAATAGGGAATCTAGTGTGAATTTTTCCGAATAGAAAAGAGCGCGAGGAAAGCCGCTACAAATTTTTCTTTTGCCCGGCGAGCGCACAAAAATCGCGCCGACGCCAAATCAAACGTATTTTATCGTAACATTTATAAAAACACACGCACAATCTGTTTGTATAAAACTTGTAACAGTCTAAATTCAAATTCAAACTCGAGGGAGTGAAAGCAAACTGTTTTTTTCGCGCGCGTGTGTGCGGAGAATAAAAACGCCGCTGTGTCTCCCCACCCCGAGCAAAAAAAAATCCGCGCTGCGCTGTTCGGGCCGCGTACACAAATTCCATTCATTCTTGGTAGTGCATATTCGAACAGCATCTACTCAATCATGGATTCCGTTATAACATCTGACGCACCCGCGCCGTCCGCCGAGGTTGCTTCTGCTGCCAAGCGAGCCAAACGCCAGGACGAGGAGGCGTTTGCGTCCCTTCCCGTGGTCGAATTTGTTCCTTGGTCCACTTATATGTCCGACTTGTTCATCGTTGCTCCATCTGCAATTTCGGAAGAAGGAATCAAGACGCTGGAGCGGATCCCGGTGCACCGTGTGCAACTCGCGATTTTACCGTTTTTTCAACGCCGCCTTACTGGAAGTTGGGCTTCTGCGTCTGGAGCGTCTAAAAACGACAACGACAACAATAACATTGACTGCAGTGGTCTCGAGCATTCCACGAGCACTTGGATCGCATGTCTGCAGCGAGTGTACAAAATCAACCCGTTCTTCACCGACGCTGAAGACCTTTTTCAGCAGTTTGATTGGACGTTTGATGATGACGACGGTCCTCCTTGCGAAATGGCCTTGTTTGCGTACCTTTTGGGCGAGGATATTCCAAGCATGGTGCTCAAATGCATCAAGGTGGGTGGTTCTCAGGCCCTGACCGCTGTCGCTTCCGCCTTTGTCGAAACTCACTCTGCGTTGGACTTGGAGTCGCTGCAGTCATTCAAAAGAATATACGACGCCGCTGTTGCGACTCAAGAAGTGTATTATCTCTTGAAGTGCTTTGTTCTGGCATGCACGGAAAAATCGGAACACTACATGAAACAATTCGGCTCTGGAGGATCAGGGCCCGAGGATGTGGAAATTCTGCCACCCATGATGAATTTGATCCGCTGGTTGCTAATTTTGTGCGGGTTGGCGCCCAGTGATCACAGCGCTGTCAAGACATTTATGGAGCGATTTGACAAGGAAGTGGCTTCAAAGTTTCAATCAAAGCAACTGCAGGATTTGAACATGGCAATGTGGTGTTTCAAACCGTGCTGCTCCCATTTTCTCCGATCCGACTCCAACGCCGCAGAGTTAAAACACAAAATGCTGGAGGCCGAAAGTGCCATCTACGCCGGGTCTCCATCTCACGTGGTCATCCCCGACGCACCTCACGAATTTTGGACATTTGTTTTGGAAGACGTTGTGTTTGAAGGCCCCTGTTGCTTAAGATCAGCGAGACCTACAACTGAGAGCAATGTGGTGTGGCCTTTTGGGTCTACCAAAAATTTGCCCATTTTTCAAGTGTTCAAAGTGCAGCATAGATACACTAGAGGGTTGAAAATCTCCGCTATGCCAGAGTACATGGTTTATTGTAACTCATACTCGCTCGTGTTTGTGTAATCTCATCAACGTGTATTAGGCATGTATTGATGTACTAATGTATATTTCTTTGCTGTGGTATTTCCAGTGAGCCAGCGTCGATTGGTCCAATTTGGGTAAGTGTGCAAAATTGCGCGCAATTTTCCAGTACCAAAAAACGCACATGGGTTCACGGTTTAACCCAATTTATTGTATCTGACACGCTATACAAAGCACGCATTTCATTGTATACTCACGAATCTCACAAAAATGGACACTGTTGCAAGCGCGGATGCGGTGGTCACGGAAAGCGCCCCGAAGCGCCAGCGGTTTGAAAACGCCTTTGACGCCGTCCCCGTGTTAGATAACGCGCCTTGGGTCACATACAAGGCCGATTGCTACATTGTCGTGCCAACGAAGATTAGCGAAGAAACATCAGACGATCCCGAGCTCATTCGCTTGCCGGTTCACGCAGTGCTCATGGCGCACTTTCCTACATGCGCCGCGGTGCTCGACGGAAGTTGGGCTATTTCTACACGAGATGTTCATTTTGATTTCTCCGATTGCGAATGGGATGCCTCCGTTTGGACGGGCGTGATACGCCGCGCATGTCGATTTAATCCACTGTCTGCTGGCGTCGATAGAACTAAGGCCAGAGAACGGTTTATAATCTCGTTTTACGAGTCCTCGGTTCCATTTAGATCCGAGCACGATTTATTCCTGTTCCTGCTGGCAACCGATTTTCCTTCCCTTGTCGGCGAGTTGGACAAGTGTGTCGCTAGAGACATCTTGATACCCGTCTTTGTGAACAACTATTCTCACGATTCAAGAGAAGACATGTTAACATTCAAGGATATGTTGACGCGCGTGGACAAGTTTGATAAGATGATGATAGGCGGAATATCGAATTGCCTAGAGCCCCTGTGCACACCACGCGACGATATTCTTCCGGTGGTGAATTTGGAACACGTGTACCGCGTGTTTACATGGCTTTTTCTTCTAGTCGCGTGTAGTAACATGGATTGCGAGACGTCGGAGGCGGTTATTAATAGCTGCGATAGAGGCGGGTTTTCTTGCCTTTATGGCAAACACGACGGGAAGAGCAATGTGGAATATTACGCGTTGCTAGCGCTGTTTCTGCCGTGTTTTCAGCATCTATCGGGCAACGAGGATAAGTCTTCGTATTCAGTCGCAGGGCGCGACTTTCTTTTATTGAAAGACCAGACTTCGCATTCTATTTTGGCCCTTGCCGGAAGAGGCCTGAAAAAGAGAGAGTTTGCGTTTAAAGAGAACATTCTCGGCGTCTCGCGCATTACTCAGGCAGGTGCTTACGATTTCTACTCGGGTGGAATTAAGTGGACCGTTGACGAGAAAGAAACCGAGTCTGGCGTAAAAAAAGCTCCTTTATGGAGTCAGATGCTGGAACCTTGTGTTCGTGAACCGCTACGGGTATATCGCAGTGGAATGCCTCATTTTATCATCGTGTGTCATTCGTTGCGTTTAAAGTGGGTTGAATAAATGGATTTTGGTGTCTTTTCGTGATACATCCCCTGCACGCCCGCACTTTCCCCTTCTCATTTTTCCTATTCGTAGACCAGAGCACCGGCGCTTTGAAGCAACAATCGCGCTTTGGAATAGAATTAATATAGTCACAAGCGGAGCATGGCGCAGCTCGTTGTCGCGCAAGATGCCGAGTTAGAACCGCCAGCGGCAAAGCGGCACAAACCCAACGTGCCCGCGGTTACACGAATCGCAAAAAACGTGCCTTGGAAGACGTTTAGAACCGACGTCTACATTATCGTGTACGAGCGAGACGATTCGGAGGCGGACGCCGTAAGAATCGAGAACGAAGACGCCGACTCTGTTTTGGTGCCGGCACACGCCCTGATATTGAGCATTCTACCCGTGTTTAAATCGCGCTTACAAGGCGCGTGGTCGTCAAACGACAATTCCGCCGTATATTTCGATTACAGAAAGGCCGGATGGACTTTGGAATCGTGGATCACCGTCCTCGAGCGTATCTACGAGAACGTGAACCCTCTCACTGTTTCCGAAAAAAAGGAATTTTGGCAAACAAGCGACGCAATATTTGGAGAATATGACTGCGTCGACAGACCATCCGGTGAACTGTTTCTCTACCTCTTGGGTATGGACATTAGCAATTTGGTCAAAACTGCCATGAAAGTGAAGCCTAATCGGTGGAGCATGTCGCGGGTTTTTCGGTTTATGGACCCTGAATCGGAGGAAGATATAGAGCAATTCCGAGTGATAATGTCAGGACCCGACACCGAGAAGATCTATGAATGTGTCTGGGAAGACCTTCAAACCGTGTTTTGGAATTATAACCAGTGGAGCTGTTTGACGGACGACAATATCAAAACCGACTCTGCGGCGCGACATCGCAACGCACTTACGTGGCTCTTCCTTGCCGTTGCTATGCAACCAAATGGAGATTCCGACATGGGTTTGTGGAAGCCGTTGTACAAAACTATATTGGACGATGGGACGTTAGAAGACATCGAGGCCGAATGGAAGTTTGATTATCTGCGACAACTTGTTCATTTCGCGCCCGTTCCGTCCAAATTCGTCTTTGAAAAGACAGAGAAAAAGAAAAAATACACGGATAATCGACAATGGGCATTTTCGGGCCAGAATACATGCGATACGTGGAACGTTCCAGCCGGACACATCGGCGCGCGATTTGATATCACATGTGGTATTGGCAACCCGACACAATTTTCGATTAGTACGACGGATGCAAAAGGACAGTACTGCCAAGTTTCAGCCGGAGTCAAGAGAGCGGAAGACGGTACTTTTTCGGGGCCTCTGTGGGCTCAAAAGACAAAAATCGTGTTTCGACACGCTCCCACACTAGCAGAGAATGGAGAATATACGCTATGTCACAAGTCATTCAAGCTCGAGTGGTTGGACGAGGATTTTATAAGGCAAGTGGCTCCGGCGCATGAACTAGTACCGGAAGAGGATTGGTGATTTGACACTTTTCACGCGTGTACATATTACAATAAAAAAAAAGTCAAATGCTTCTGAGTGAGTGCGTGAGTGAGCGAGTGAGTGAGTGCGTAAAAAAGGTTGTGGCGGTCGGCGATCTAGGCCTGGGCGCATGTACCGCGATACGATAATTAGATAGAACAACACCTGTCGACACCGCACCATAGCGCTCTTTCTTACAGCCCATCTTTACGAATTTAATCTATATTTCGCAAGGGGAGAGACCAACCTTGATTCACTTCTAAGATTAACAAACCATCTTCGCGGCTTCTTCCCCGCCCAACCACAACCAATTTCCCAGTGGCACCCGCGCACTTTTGAACAGCGCAGGCTGGTCGGCGACTTTTTTTGTGGGCTCAGCACCGGGTGCACCATTCTTTTGTTTGAAATTCAAAACGTGTGTGAAAATGCCTCATTCACAAAGAATCAATGTTCTCGTTCAAGAAGCGCGTATTGTACACGGCGTGGACATTGAAAACGGAGTGTGGCTGCCTTGGAGCCGCTCTGAAAGCTACCGCAAGTTTGCGCTTGCTACAGCAATCGTGACTATAGCTGTACAGATAATCTTGATTGTGTATTTAGCACACAGAATTGATCAATGGAGCAAGTATAAATTCATACAAACCTACGAAAGTCTGCGCGGCAAATCTGACGATCCAGACGCAAGTTTGGCCAAAAAAATGTTTCAAAACTTGTTTGATATATTCACATTGTTGGAATTTGCGTGCTTTTTGATTATTCCAAGCGCTGCTATCTACCGCTGGATTTGCTTGGGCTTCGTCAAGTATTTGCCGAGCGTTGGAAATCTTATAGAAGTTGGCTTCTTATTTTTACAATATGACTTTCTACAAAACCCGGATCCGGTGTATGAAATAGGGGACAAGTCGAGCGACATATGCGGCCTACTGTGTTCTGTTTGCATAGTTTGTATATATTTTACGTAAAAGGTGTGTGTACAATAACAAATACTGGCGCGGGTTTTTTACATGCACACAAAGAAAAAACTAGTTGGCGTTTTTAGCGTGCCACGTATGCATCGCCTGAAGGCGAAGTTAAATCACGTCCTTCCAATACTGATACTCTTCCGATTCACGATATTGGTCAACCGACATCATGGCATATTTCTGCACTTCTGCTGCCTCAGTGTCGAACGGTGTCAATTCGCCCGTGATGTATCCGTAGCAAGAAATCTCGCCAGTCAGAAACATGTTCAGTAAACGTCTTTCTTCTCTGGATTGGCTGGTGATGTCTTGAAATTCATTCCATAAGGACGTGTAGTCGGCAGATACTGTATACACATCGAACGAGGCAAGAACCATCTGCCGTACTAACTGGACATCGCTTGAAAGTTTATCGCCGCCGTAGACAGACCAATACTTTGGGTGAGTAAACAAGTCCCGAAGCACGATCAAGCCAGCATTCTTGTGCCGCAAGACTTCTTCTACATTTCCAGCGTTCTCTAACTTGGCCAGAGAAAATTCCTGTTTGGCACGCATTGCAAGCCCGTGCACTTCTGCAGAGTCCGCCGTCGTTTGCTGCAAGTCAAATTCACGCATGAGTTTGGCAAAGTTGATCACCGGCACGCTTTCTCTCTGCCAGTACGATGCCAAGTACACACAGAAATCACGCAAGCGAAGTTGCCTGGTGTCCAAAGGGACACGTTTTGTGAACAGTAGTTTTCCAATGATGGCCAGTGTCATTACGTCAGTGGCAGTCTTTTGCTTTTTATGCCGCTTACATGTAGCATCGAGCATGGCATGACCCAGATCTGGCAGCATAGCGAGGAGGTTTGTTACATCAGGTCTTTGAGCCACCCACGGCTCTCTTGAAACGTATACAGAATAATAAGCCCAAAAGCTGCTTAGAAATATACGAAAAGGCCTTCGCATGTTTTGATCAAATTCTCGAGGCGTATCCGTAATGTGTTGGGCAAACAATATCGAGAAAGCATCTAGGAGACCAGGCGGCACCCTGTTCTTAGTGCGACGCCTCCACTCAAAGTCTATATATCTGAGACTTGCAATGGCAATATCGTTTTCAGCAAACCAAGTGCAATCTGCTAGCACAAAGGGCATTTTCGAATCATACTCTCTAAATTGCTTGAGTAAAATGCTGGTGTTAGAGTAACACATTACAATGCTAGAGGCAAAGTTGCTCTCCAACTCGATATTGTGATTCGGCATTCCCACTCTTTGCGCGGCGTCATTTGCTATTTTAGATAGCACTTCTATCAAACTGAGCCGAGTGATTATATACTCGTGTGTGTGGAATTTGACTAGAGCGTCCATTGCCGGAGCCGTCGATCCAATACGGAAGTTTTTAGAACCCAGCAGCCACCGGCGCAATGTAAATGCCTGATTTCCGCGCTCGCATTCGTCAATCAAAAATAGTTTAAGTGTACTGAGAATACACTCGTCTCGTCTTGAGTTCCAAACACGAGGTGGGTAGGCCGCCTTGAACGTCTCAAGGGATTGCAGAGTTTGCTCAACGATGGCTTCAGGCATTGTATCTCGTTTATATGAATCGTCAAAGGCGTCTTTTACCCGCCTAAGTTCGGTTCTGAGCAAAGGGATGCCATTTTCGGCAGTAAGGGCTCCTGATCGATAGTCAGCCCATAGTTTTGCAATGGCGCTATTGTTCAAAATAGTGTCCAGTTCGTGGCCCGGGGGTGGTGCAATTTTGCGCAAAATCGCTAGGTCGAACAAAGGCGCCGCAAAGAACCCATTAGGATGTCTTCTAATCAGAAGAGGTTTGTAAAACTCGCTTGCGATGAGTTCGTTGCATGGGTCGACGTCGTCATTCTCAAGTAAGTCTTCATAACCGCCTTCGATGTACACATGCGCCTTTTCGGCTATCTGCGTTATCGTCGCGTTCAACGTATTCAAGTATCGTGCATTCATTCCTTGAATTTGCCGCACTGCCATGGGCAAAAAATTGCCAATGTATCTCTCTCTCCACGCGGCAAGCAAAGAAAGTTGAAGGTCGAGAAAATACGGGCTCGCCTGCTCAATCCAATCAAGTGCGTCTTTCAGCGATTTTACTCGAGTTGCTTGTTCCAGATATTGGAGTATGTCCTTTGCAAAGTTTCGTTGAGAAGGAGCGAGTCTTTGGTCAAGAATCTCGCGCAGGGCGTTGATCGACTCACTTAAAACAGCCGATTTTTCCAAAGCAACGACAAAGTCGTCTTCAGCAGAGAACATGTATGGTTCGAGTCCGAATTTGCGCGTCTTTCCGGTCAAATAGCTCACAAGTGTGAAAATACGCAGGCGTGGCGAAAAACACATGCAGAGCAGTAGAATTTCCTTTTCATACTCGTCATGCATAGTGATATCTTTCTTAAAATCGACAAGACACATGGGGCGAGTGTAATTCTCACGTTCCTGCGTTTCCAGATCGCGAAGTTTGCGTTTCACACCGGCAATCATGGTCACGTCCATCATGACTCTTTTCACAATATCCAATGGAATTTTCATGTCTTGATTCTCGCCCATAGTGACCATGCCGTATTCTTCGCCTTGCAACGCGGGATTTTCGGCAACAGTTGCGGGCGAATCATCGACTTGCATGTCGTCGCCGTTTTGGGACTCAGGCTTTGCGCGCTTGCCAGGCGTCGGTTCAATACCCACGACCTCGTCAAACGCGTCTACTTGCATATCGTCCTCGGAATTGTTGTCGTCGTCGTCGTCGTCGTCTTCGCGTTTGCGTTTAAAACGCTCGCCCTTGCCCGAAGCTCGAGCCGCCAGTGCATTGAAACTATACCCATCGTCTAGTATAGAGCGCGTTCCTCCAAACACGGCTTCTGTTCTAACGTATCGTGCAACGATCTGAGATTGGAGCGCTTTGGCTTTTTTAGCGTCACCGCCGCATAACTCGAGCAATCGAGTAAAGCCCGAAGACATCGGATGCGTTTTTCTTTTTTTTTCACACACCTACTGCGAAAAGAAAATATAACATACATCCCCCTGAAACTATATGATGCTTATTTACACGAGCCAAATTTTAATATATAACTACCCCAAAAAACAATAACGATTTCTTTATTATATGTATATGATGTTGCTATATGTCAGTATGATTAAACCCGATATCATAAAACTCGACTTCAGATGCCAGTTTTTGAAAAATAGGGCTTTTTGGGTAATCATCGAGTTCGACAAACGCCAGACAGCCTGCGTTTGTGGGCGGTCCTGCTGTTGTTGCGGATCCCAGATTGAAATGTATAAGAGTATTAGGTGGTATATTAGACCACTCGACAGTAGTCGATGCTCTTAAATTGTTGTTGTTGCCCACCATTAGCCAATTTCCGTTTACTACCGTGTTATTCAGTAACAGATTGGCAAGCATGCGACCCGATGTCGACTGTGAGCTATACTGCAAAGTTGCGTATAATCGCAGTGTTTTGATAGGCACAGACGATATGTAACCGTCAGAACGAGATGTTGTTCCAGGTACAATTTGCACAGTTGTATTAGGAAGAGTGCCCCAAGTCAACACAGGTTGCCGTGCGAATACCGCGTTACTCTGGGTTTGGTTTGTAAAATACCACACTGAACCGTTTTGATATGGAGATAGACCTCCCCATCTTAACAAAAACACGCTTGATACAGGCGCGTTGTTAACGGGAAACCATAACGCGTTGTCCGCCAATACAACGGCTCCCATGTGACATCGCGGATATTGACACGCCTGCGTTTGCGTGACGTTTAACAAAGCATACAAAGTAAGTGTAGAATAATCAAAGTAGAGATTGAATCCTTGTTGTTGCACCGACGCATTGGGTGGACCGTTTCCAACCAATACGGCATTATTTTTCGTGTTTGACCCATCAGATTTGTTTGTGGACACGTTAATGGATAACACAAGCGCGGCAATACTTATTGCCAATGTGGATACGATTACCACGCCGGCAAGAAATTTGCACAGATCCGACGACGACAGTATTGATTTTGTTTCACCGACTTGTGCAGAATCTTTGTGGTCGACATCGTAGTCAGCGGTTTTTGCCTCAAAAAACGAGTGTGTATGCAGTTTGGCTCTATAAAAAGACATTTCTCGTAGTACGATTGCGGTTTGAAACGCTATTTATGTAGCATGTTATGGGCAAAAAAGAAGAACAATATAGCCAATGCAAACATGTAGTATGTTTTTTGCATAGTGTTTAATTTTGCGCGACTGTATTTGACATACACGCCGAGTATCAAGTCGCTTTTCCGCAATTTTACACTTGCATCACGTCTTCATTTTGTTCATTCCCGCCCTCAATCTCGCTTTCGCAGCCGCAATCGCAGCCAGAGTCGCAGTCACTTATATCACATCCTCTCCACACATCAGTGCAGTAGAACCCTTGTCCGGCGTCGTGGAACTCGGCAAACTCCATTGACGCGGGCCACTGGAAAAGAACAGATTCACAACGAGACGTCGTTCTTTGGGGCACCATTTCGTTGAGTCGAGCCGCAACGTTCTGACATGCCTGGTCAGACCAAGACGCAACCGGTTCACTCAGAGTGTGCTGAAACGCAACGGCTAGTTGAGAAGGCATAACCGGGCTCGATTCGTGAATCGGCGAATACAAATGGAAGCATCGGCTGAAAGAGGAAACGCAAAGTTCAACGCGAAATTCGGAGCAGACATCAGTGAAATCCTTGTACTTGATGCGGCCAAGCGCCATTTTTTTCTCGTCCGGGCGCAATGAAGCACTGTCAAGATCGTCGTCCTGACCAGCATTGTACAGAGTCGAAATTCCAAAACAAAGCTTGTAAATGAACAAAGGAATCTTGCCCGCAGTAGGCGACACGCGCAGTGCTTGGAACCGCAGCTCGCATGTAGACTCACAGTCCGACGAGCCAGGTTGAGACTTGTCCATCCAAGACGCGATCTCAAGCTCGTAAAGCCGAGGCGTACATTGAAACAATTCGCTCCAAAACGCGGAAATCGTGCTGGCAAATTGGGTCGCGACCGTGGCCTCCTTGAACGTAGAGGACGCAGGCGCCATCGGCGTGTGCTGCATCGCGGAGCGGAAAATAAGCTCTCGCGCCCATATGAACGTCAACGTGGTGAGTGAAGGCAGGAACGAGCTCTTGAACATGGTCAGAATGGCAGCCGCGACGCGTCCGTCCAAATACGACTTTGGACTGTCCAATATCAACACGCTTACGTTGGGAAGAAACATACGCGTGAAGCAACCAATCCAGAACTGAATGACACATTCGTCCATGTTGAATTGGTCGACTCGGAACCGAATGGGGCGCAAGTCGATCGAGTCGTCGAACTCCACGTGCTTCAAACACGGGAATTGATGCAAAAACACGGCTAGATCCTCGCCAGTCTTCTTATTCATATTCAAAAACGTGGCATCCCTGAAAATGATGTAGGACACGGAGGACGAAAACTCGGCCATTTTCATGTGCTGCATCGCGTATTGGAAGAGAGCAGGGTCGTTGAAATCGGTAAACACTAACGTCTCAATAATATTATTGTAAGAAGGATCCGAGCCTGCGAATGTAGAGTTGCGGCCGCGAAGAACATTGCAAAACGCTTCGTACTCGCACGGGAGAAGGTTGCTGATCTCCATTTTCTTCACGTGTGCAGAATCATCCGGACTAAATAACCGGCTTCTTGCTTCAGGAGCAAGGCGCATGATATCGGCAAGTGTGCCAGCGGATCTAGAGCCTGCGAAAAAGGCAGGCCCGGCTCGACCGTCGGCGCGACGGTGCTCCAAAAGAGAAGTGGCGTTGCCGAGGCTGCCCAGACCGAGATCATCGGGGCGGAATGCCGAAAATGCAATGTCTGTATTTTTTTGAGCTAATAGAAAATTAGAGATAAAACATTAGCGCGTTTTTACAAAAGTCGAAAAGTCGCTAAGCTGTCCGCGGCCGTGTGCGCACCCATGGCGGTGGATGTTCTTAATTATTGGTTTGGATGACAAACAAAAACACAATGTAATTGTGGCGATAGAAGATAGCAAGTTCCGAGTAATGCGCGGAACAGACTGAGGTAGCTACACTGGGGCTACAAAAATTTCTATTTTTGTACTCGGGCGCAAAACAAGCGGGTGAGGGGGGGTGCCGATTTTCAAAAAGAATAAAATGAACATTTCTATTCTTGAGTCTAATTTCTTTTCTGTGTCTCAGTTATTTTTGTAACCAATCGCGCGCAAAAAATGGAGGACGACGACGATGGTATTGAGATCGATACCGACGACAGTACCGAAGACGTCATGGACGTTGATTCCGGACCAAGCATGGACAGGCAACAAAAGGAATTTGAAGAGTGGCGCGAACAGCGCAGGCGGGTGCAATTAGAGAATGCACAGGAAGAGAAGCAAGCGTACATAGAAGCGCTGAAAATAGCAAAGCAACAGAAAACCAAGCTCCCCAATCAAAGAAATTTTTTCTTTGATCGCTTATCGCGTGAGTCTAAATTCCGCTATCTCCTCGATCCCGAGAGCTACAACTCGGGACCTGGTGACGTTGAATCCATTGTAGATCTCAGACTCCAGCTCGCAAAAGAAATGTGGGATGAATACAACCAATCGTATTTCAACGGCAACATGGAATACATTGATCTTTTTAACATGACGGCGTGGGGCCGGCAGGTCGCGAAAAAGAGGTTTGAGAACATTCAACTCTATTTTTTCGATCTTGCATGTCAAAGATTCTTGCAGTACACGCCGATTGTCGTCGAGTTGAGCTCCCCATTGTGGTTTATGTTGTATTCCCATGGAATTCAATATCAATGGGAAGCTTTAAATCTGCCCACGCAGTCGTTCCGTCTAGATCGGAGATTGGCCGATTTTGTCAAAGACGTATTGCGCGACGAGGCTATAAACTTTACAAAATGGGCGTTTGCCGCGAGGAAAGAACAGAAGGTGAAAGAAAAAAGGGATCAGCTTTGGACCCCCTCGGATTTTCAGGTATTGACTTTTGAAGAAGTGGAGACGTACGTGCGCAATGGAAGAAAGATTGAGCGCGTAGAGTTGTTTGTCGAATTTGTCACCCCTGTGGACGCCGTAACTCTCTTTAATAGAATCTTGGCGCACATCCAAGACATTTCTGACTATAACGGCATTCGAAACCCTTCAAAATACGCCGTTGTTCGAAAGGAAAATGTCGCAGAGATCAGAGTATCTGCCCGGCGCCCTGCGCTTCCCGAACCCCCCGCCTCGCCATCGGCAATGTAGTATATATAAATGTTTTTTGTACACAGTTTTTCTCTATATCAAAAAAGCACAGCGGGTTTTTACGTGTCTGCGGGCGTGTGGTGTGTAAACAACAATGTCGTCAGCAGCACCCGCAAACGAGCCCAGTCGCGCTGCCAGATTCAGGCTGGCCGCTGAATTCGTCTCGGAATTGATACGAGAGTTTTACGAATTCATGCCAAAAGTAAGTATATACGAAGAAACCAGACATACAGTCTACATCACGTTTCAACTTCAGGGCAGCGATAAAGTGCCCCTAGAGCCCATTGAAATTTCCGACGCCGGAGGGCCCATTATTATCTCATGGCCTCACGAAACCGATACCAACTTGTATTGGCGGTTTCAAAAAGCAGATTTGCTTAATGCAATAGCCACTTATAAGAAGGTGGCGTTCGGCGCGCAGCGCTCCAAGTCTTCGTAATTTTTGCGCATTATTTGCGCTGTTTTGCGCCCCCATTGCCATAAATTTGCGATTTGCGAGTTTAATACTGTCACATAATCATGTATCTATATTGTAAAATATATGCCGCGAAATCTACAAAGTGCCTAAGCGCGAAAAATCCGTACGATCGCAACGACCTCGTTTGGACAGTTTTTCTGGCGTTTCGTTCTAAATTTGATTTAAGCGTCATTTACGCATTTAAGTCTTACTCAAATCATGAAACTCATGTGCTTTTTGAATATGAATACCTGTTAATATCCGCGGCGAGCAAACTCTGTTCTCGCGTCTATTGATTCCGAATGTTGGAAAACTCATATTTAGGTGTATACATATCAAATAAAAATTTATGGGACCTAGTATGTGATAATGCTAAACCGGCTATGCGAGATCCCAAAAAAATCGGTCCTACTCACGATGGTCCGAAAAAAAAATTTCCGCCCGGGGCCCCGGCCCAAAAAATTTTTTTTGGCCATCGTGACTTGGCCCTATTTTTTTCGTTTGCCTCTCCTCGCTTGAATTCACTAGGTGAATTAAGACAAAGTGCGTCTAATATATATTAGAATTACAATTAAAACATTCCGAGAATATTCTGATGGATTTGGAGGAAGTCGACTTTTCTATGGCGGATCCGAACCATCGTCGTTGCGATCGTCGCAACTTTTCACCCGCCAGCGCGCGATTTGCGACTATTGATATTCACTAATGACTGCGATATTATTCGATGAATTGTTTCGAATAGATTCGAGAGATATTATGCTCTCGCAAAGCGGAACATTCGATTATTTTGCGTTTATCACCGGAAACGCCGTCCCCGCCTCTCATATTAAGAGACTGGTGCCTACTCTCAATGCAGTTTACTCTGTGAATATCAATTTATCAGATTGCATTATGAAATACGCGGGTGTTACGATACGCAAGGGCGTCCTGATAGAAGAAGAGCAGGGGCTCTTTTCTGTTGGATTCACACCCGATTTTACGTACATTGCCACACATGGAAATCAAAGACTCCTATTCGAGTTTTCACATGCCAGCCTGCTGGCGCCGTCCATCGTACCAGCTGAAGTCAAGATAAGCACTACTTTTGCAGACAAGGAGACCTCCTCCAAAGTCGAGTATTTGAATCGGATTTTGTACACACCGCAAGAAGACGGGCAGATTTTCTACACGCTAAACCATCGGTTTCCTGTTCCGGGCGTGCCCTATTCTACATTTTGTGCAGCGCGACGCTCTGCGTGTCAAAAGTATCCCGCGTACTGTCTGTACAAAACTTCAAACGCGGGCGCGAGAGATCCGCTACAATTTGGAGTCACGTTGCCCGAAGGCGTGGCCGCGGTGTTTGGAACAAGCAGAAACGACAAAAATTGTGTTAAACCATGGGGACCAAACGATATGCTGTTAGATATCGGCGCCGGGACAGGCAGTCTTGTCGCTCAAGTGGCGACTACGATCGGCATTCCGTCTATTGGAATCGAATGCGTGCCTGAATTGGTTCAAATTGGAAATTACGTGAACCGAGAGTTTTATTCGAGCACAGATCCCAACTATTGGCTTGTATGCCAGGACGCGACCGCGCCCTCAGCTATGCCCTACTACATGGCGGCTAACATTTACTACATGACGAATGACAATTTCGACACGGTCCATTCAGGATCCAATCGCCGCACTGCGGCTCTCAACGTTGACGGCATCAAGTTTTACACTTTAGAGCAAGCTATTCTTTATCGATTGGCCACGGCTCTCCTGGGAAAGAAAGAAAACGTGCAAGCAAAAGAACACTACATTATTACGACGTGTGCTCTCGGCGCTTCACGACGAAACAAAAACGAGTCTGTGTTTCAATTGAGTTTCATGGTAGAGAATGTGCGCGCCACATTGGTCCGCGAAGTGCCTGGAATTGACGTCGCGTGGAACACAAAATCCAATCCGGGTTTTGTGTATAGACTTAGCGTAGATTGAATTCTTCGGCGGAAAATAAATATTACGACTAGAAAAGTTCAATTTTTGATACGATGCGTTGGCTAACTTTGTAAATAGGGCCGCGCGTTTGAAAAAAGAAAAAAATGTCGACGCCGGTTAGGAAAGAAGACTTTTTCGCGTTTGAGATCTCGATCCCGCCCATTCCCAGCGAGTTTAAGTCCTTATTCCCGTCCGCTTACATTTACGTCTACGATGTCCAGCGGGATCCCTACGCCCGCCTCCCTATTTTGGCATCGCCCGAAATAGTCCAGGGCATGAAGGATCCCTCCAAGCTTGGCAGCGACTCACGCGATCGTCTAACTGTCATGTTGAACATGAAATCGTTTTTTACGACGAATAAGCCATTTTTGTGTTCTCTGGCCGCGTACAAAAAGTGCGTAGAAGAAGACGATTTTTCGGCCATTGACGGCGAAATCCCTGGCGCTGCCTCCGGGGTCAAAATCCACTCTGATCAAGATTCACAAGTCGATCATGCTATGAGAAAAGGTATTCGTATTAGTCTCATGTACAGATGCGCCGTGGAAGCACTGTCTAATGACGAGAAGACAATGGCCGCTAAAAACGGTGTGGCGCTCTACACTAACCAGAACGAGTTGCGCCCCACTCAAATTGGCGAATACTATTTCAATGCATGGGATATTTGTCATGCTTTGACAACAAAGAACGCGATTTGCGAGTCTCCCTTAGTGGGAAACGGCAGTGACGTCGATCGCGGACTTCACTTGACTCAAAACGCGAGACTGAAATCCCGATACGACGTCGTTATGGCCGCCGATTCATTGTGGGCAAAACTGGCGCGTGCTGTGATGCTAGAATGGACTTCGTTTTCTCGCAAGCAAAACAAGGCGTTTGCCGAATTTGAAAAACATATCGAGACTGTGCAGACTAAGCTTTATTCGGGTTACTATTCATTTGGGGCTGCCGAAAAAATGAGCTTGGCTGAACTCAACGCGGCAACTCCGACGGCCTTGAACCAAGGTCAAATTCTGCCCAAATTGCCCGGAATGGCTCGTTTCCACGTACCATGGTGGATTACGTACGGATTGTTGACAACTCACGAAATGAGAACTAGAGCCGAGTCCCTCAAGTTGCCTGTGTGGTTCTACTCGCTCTCGAGAGGCGATATCAACATGTTTTTCGCAAACAAAGTTCGGTTCTTGAGCACGATTCTTCAGACCGCATGTGACGCCTACTCGATCGCTCCATCGGAACTCCAAGCCGTTCTAACGCCGTTTTTGAGCGCGGACCCATCAAAATGGAGCAACGAAGTTTCCATCGCTGGGCTAGTCGCCGCCCGGGATGTTATTGCACACATGCTCACTCTCCCGGGGTTCATGGGCAAATACAGAAGTGATTTTATCGCTTCGTATGAAGGAGGAGAGATTCGCGTGAAAGGAACCGAATCATGTGATGAAAATAGAGTCACTGGTCAGTCTGACTCGGGCGATTGTGAAGACTTGGAAGTGACCACACGCGAAACATGGGACATGCTTATCAGTCTGGTCGATGGTTCAAAGTCCCCAAGCAATAAGATCCAAGCATACGACACGACAGGCGTGCTAGAAATCCTGGCCAAGTTCTTGCACACTCACTACCAGTACTTGTCAGCGAGTACTTCGACCACGGCCGACTATCCTGGAAGCAAATTGCTTGAAGTGGCAACTGAAATCGATCAGAACAAGGCAGCCAGAGAGTTCACAAGCCGAGACTATCAAATGCTTGCTCTGCTCAAGTTTGACTCGCCCGATTCTGCAAGAGCCAAGCTTGGCTTCCACCAATGCAGTCTGCTCGTCCCCTCGCTTCAAATGTACGAAATCATGGGCCGGGAATCTGAATTCGACAAGATCGCGGCTCGGGAGAACCCGGAAGCGATCAGAACGGCTCTTGACTTTTACAAGATGAAAGCCGAGCAGTCCGCCAAGGCTCTAGGGTTCGTTAATGTCGCCAACTCCCTTGAAGTGTTTGTGCCTCCTGGAATCGTATTGGAATCCACATTCCCCGTTTCGACTCAACTTGTCGCCACAAGCGTGTACTTGACGCCGCGCTTGAAATCCGCCGAGACCTACGACACGATTAGTGAGTACAGAAGAAAGGTATTTGATCGAGATATTGCCGCAATTCAATACGCCGGAAAAATGCGCGACTATTCAATGGACATTGGCGAAATGTCCGCTCGCATCAAGGATATTCACGTTCTGAGACTCATGGCGGGACATCCTGATTCCAGAAAACGCATTGTCGTTGTCGACATTGATCACGATCGTTATTCTACCGTATTCTGGCGCGATATCTGCCACACGGTCAACGTTACGCTGCTCAAGTACGCGACTAAGCAGCTCAAAATCGGCCCGTCGGTCGCTGGAGCCGCGTCCTACTCTACATGGATTGAAAGTGGCACAAATAGATTCGGTGTGCCTATGGAAGACTTTTTGTTGGGATGCCTGCGCCCGGAAAAGAACTTTTTCGCCGTACGCGCTCAACACAAGCTCTGCCATCCGTTTTTGAGAGCTCCAAAAGCCGCACTTGAGTCACTTGACGCTTGTATTGAAGATTTGGATATTGTGGCCCAGCGCCCGCCAATCGTGCTTGGCTCGCAAGAATTTTCTTCCTACGAGGACACGCAGAATCGTAATGTAGCCGTGCCCTTCTATGGATCTGAATCGAAACCAACAAAGGACTTTGCATTGCGTGTGATCGACGCTCGTATCATGATGGTGGAGGGAGAACGGGCTTCTGAGAAAGTCCCCAAGTTGCTACCTCGGTTCAAAGAGGTCGCTGGCGCTGAGCCCAACAGCCCACACGTGACTCAAACGCTCCGCCTGTTCCCTGTATTCGGGCAAGAAAGCACTTTTGTTTATTTACAAGCCACGAAATAAACGCAATTTGTGTGTGTACATATAGAATTATCAAGCGCCATGGCGGACAGACGGGAAGCGATTATCGCCGCGCAAAAGAGCTACAGGCCGGCGGCGCCGTTTTACGTCAAGTCCGACGGCAGCGGATTATGCAAGCGTCGCGTTCAGTTATTAAACTTGTCGACTCAAGTGCCACATTCTAGCAATGCTCAATCTCCTGAAAATGCACCGGACTCCGTTCAAGAACACGCAAATATTCCCGCCGACCCCGACGCCATGGATGTGTCCTAACGAATATTGTATATAAATGTATTATGATTTTATAGAACTTATGGCTGCATGATTGCATTGTAAAATACGCGCAGATGACGAGATCAAAAATTCCCGGCCATGTATACATCGGCGGATGTTATAAAATTACGAAATAGTTTTTACTAAAACAAAGGAATGTATATCCAATTTGTCCGTAAACTTTTGCGATAGCGACCAGTGCAGCGGGCGCAGAAAACGACAAGCGACAACTGCTTTGGAAACTCACTCGCTACGAGTCAGGGACGCGGAGCACCCCGAACAACACTGGGCCGGCCGTTGCACTTGCCGCTATCGATTTTCTCAATGCTCCAATTCGGAATCGCTATAGCCAAGACAATTGGCTCGTTTTTCATATCTAAAATAGGACATTCTCTATTACGAACATGGTGGGACCAATATTTTTCCGGATACGCCTCTAGCTTCTTTGAATGGGGCCGGATGTTGAACCTAAATGCACACATTCCCATATTTGTGATAAACATCATGTCCTGGATATGGGCTTTGCTCAAGGTGGCGCAAAAGTCAATTGTCAGAGCCGCGCAGTGGATCCGCGAGGATGATTTGGATGAGGTAGAGCATTCTGAACATGAGAGTGATTCGGAAAACGAATTAACAGAGAGCGAGCTCGTGTGTAACGCCCCTGCTTTGAATAGAAAACAGAGCCCGAGTTCTATCGAAAAACGCCTAAACCGCTCCCTGGCCGAGCATACATCAAGCGGAAAGTCTCCAAATGCAAAGCGTGTATCTAAAAAACGTAATACTGAGCCGCCGAAGCGCAAAATCCGGCTTTACGTCGCAATAGCATTCATATTGTTTCACGTGGTCTCTATAATTATTCTGGCCAGCGCTGAATACGGTAAATTGGATTCACATCGCGAGACTACACAGGATAAATTCGAAAAATGCAAAAAGGAGAAGGGCGGAGAAGCCAGGTGTCACTCGGAAAAAAACGACTACACCAAGGCGGACGCGCAAACAACAGTGCTCAAAGCGCTGGGCGAAGGACTAGGCGAATGGTCTCCAATCGGTGGCGTGTTTCCAATACTACCATTTTTACTTCGAATCATGGGAGTAGAGACTGTATTCGAACTTTTCAAGGTCGCCATTGTGCTAGCCGTGCCTCTGTCCTTTGCCGTTGCGTTCGCCTACTTTGCATGGAAGGTCATAACCCCGAGTAAAACAAGGAAGTTGGAATAAGAGAAAATGCTACCCTTTAATTACTTTCTCGAGGCCGTGTACGCCAATGCAACAAATCCGATACAGACAACGCAGAGAAGAATGGTGAGAACAAAATCTGCAGGGTTTTGCCAGAATTTGTGTGCAATAAAATGCGTAAATGTAGACCATGCATCGGAACTTGGGACGCCTTGAAATCGAAAGGTGTGACCGATGCGTTTCCCGTTGTACTTAAAGTACGGTTTCGTCCAGACGCCTCTGCGATAAAGTTCAGCTTCCAAAAGGGGCGCGCTCTTGTATTTCAGTTCCAACTCCATGTCAGTCAACATAATTTCAGGCTCTTCGGAGTCGCCGGGAGGAACCTTTTCCACGACGGCGTCAGCTATTTTCACAATTTCCTGCATTTGTTCTGTTTTAAACACAGAGTGAGATTGCTCCCACTTTTTTCTGACTTCAGTCATTTTGTTGACTTATTTGGTTTACTTGCACATGGCGGGCCACGGTTTTTGGTTAAAGTAAGCGAGGGGACAAGGGTTACTCATTTTGGTTTAATGTAGACACGAGACACCGTTGATACATGTATATTAATACCGCTACGATACAACCAAGTAAAAACACCTGCCGAGAAGTGCTAATTGGTCGCGCGCCACTCCATAGGGAATCGTCGACGGCTACTTCGTATCCAAAATCGTATCCCATTAAATTGTCTTTGTAGTCCCAGTAAGGGCGCATCCAAATTCCTTTAGCCTGTAGGCTGTCCTGTATTTTGTCCAAGTGTTTCAGCTTAAAGTTTAGCTGACTCAAATGAATGGGTGTTTCATAACCAGGCCCCATGGTTGGCGGGAATTTGTCTATAATTTCTTGCACGTATTTTTCTATTTCATCGGATTCCGTCAACTCAACAGCATTTTCTGTTGTTTCTTGGCAATTGTTAGCCATCACCTTGTAGTTCTTTAATATAAAAACTCAATTTCCCGTCGCGTTCGAGCGTTGTGTCAATCTAAGCGCTGCGGCGCGTAGTTTTGACCGTGGGTCGTTTGACGGGGGTTCCGCAGCAGGGACTGGAACTGGATTTGAAATAATAGGTGCTGTAGGTGTCGCGAGTGCCGTGGACGACGACAACGACGTGCTTCCAAAATTGATCACAGGTACGGGTTTGGGGTTTGCAAGTCGAGCCAGCCGCTTGGCTTCATTAGCCGGCCATTGAAGCATTTCTAACACCTTAAACGCTTCTTCCTCGTTCACTTCAGTGGCTGCTCTATTTCGAGCAAATCGAGCTTGCAAATTACCGACATTGAGTTTCAGATCTAGCGTCCAGACTTTGTACGTCAGCAGGGGTTCCACCAGTTCGGAGAGGAAGAGAAAATCGTCCAGTGACCGCATATGCTCGACAAGAACGTCAGCGCTTGTGACGTTCAACAAGAGCTGTAGATCCGTGAGTTTGAGCCATTTAAGGCATTTGTTGTGGATACAAACCTTGAGCGTGTCGTAGATGTGCATCCGAGCGTATTTCAAATGCTCGTCTGCCAACGCCAAGAAATCCAGCGATTGGAAAAACGTTTTCAGAGTAGCAAACGAGCATTTGTCTTCGGACAACATGGCATGAAGTGTCACATTGTATCCCAGTTTCCATAATCGTTGTGGTATACACGTAGCGGGCTCTGACTCGAATGGGTTGGAGCTCGACGGAGTAATCCCGAACAGAACCAGTATGTCCGTGAGTCTCAATGTTGTCTTGGACAGAATTTCTTCCAGTTTACCGGCTAAAGAATCGTCTAGGGCACCGGACACTAGTTTTTCGCCCGTAAGAAAGTGGAAGAACATCATCCCGGCCAATGTTTTCAGCGCCGAGACATTGCCAGAGTCCGTAATTTGTAAAAGTTGATTTGATTTGGCAATCAGTGTGCCCTTAGTATTAGCAAACATGAGTTCGTTTGACTGAACTGCAGTTCGAGCCAAGGGCGCTCTTTCAATGCCGATTGCTTTGGCCAATTTTCCCGCTGTCGAATCGTCCACCATTTCATGTAAAGCGATCTCAAATTTGCGTCTTGTGGACGACGATTGATAAAGCCTTTCGCGCACCCAGTTTTCTGCTTCTCTACACGGGCCAGGGTCGTAAAACGGGCATGGAGCCGCAAAGGCCATTTTCAGACTTTCAACAGCCAAGTTGTCGCAGATTTGGAGACCGGGTGGCTGCATCCGCAAATAGACGCTATCGCCTCCGGCCGTTTCTATCATCGACTGATGTATATTTTGGGGAACTAGTCGTACGAGTTCGCAGATGTCTTCATGCGAAGCAGCATTTGCAGCCAATCGAGCGCTGAAAAAGCAGTAGAGAAGCGAGGTGTCGTTGACATGCTTGAGAAACGATTTGGTTGCCGTCGCCGGATCGGGAACTTCAATGCCCGTGAGCGTGACTGATTTCAATTGAACACTGCTGACTGCAGGCATTGCAGATTTGTTGGATGATGCGTACATTTTTTTTCTTGCGAGCACACACGCGCAGTTGGGGGATTGTTCTGAGCTGCCAGCTCTTCTTTTTCGAGAATCAATGTCCTTTGATTTATTATAACATTGGCCGTGTGTGCACGCGCGTGTTAAATATCCAAATATGGACCTAGAAGAGTCAAATCTAGAAAAACTATCCAATATCCCCGCGTTTGCCAAGCCCGCGGCCGTTGCTGAATTTCTAGCATTTGCTCTAGTCGCGGATCCAACAGCCGTGTACACTACTATCGCGTATTGGGTGACGCAGCCCCGAACCTCGGGCTACCACGCGCTTGACGACGACGATATTCGGCGCACGGAGACGCTTTTGCAGAAAATCAAGGCAAACGATGTAGATATTGTCGATCACGAATCCGAGATTGTACTTGGAAGCGATAATGCATATAGAACGAGTTCTATGGCGCGCGGACTAGCACACGTCCCCGTCGTGGAAAGCACGGCTCAATCCTTGATCGACGTACTTGCCAGTAGGCTTTTAAAAGCGTCTATAAGTGATCTGGAACCTTCCGCGTCGGATACCGCGTCGTCGATCAAATTGAACACGCGCACTTACAATCTGTCGTCGTCACTTGCATCCGCCGACTGTTTTGCTTATATTTTGGGACACAACAAGCGATTCTCGTTTTCGATCAAGCAAATTGTGGAAGAAATCGAGCCCTACTACGTGTCCGAGATTGTTTTTCATGTCTATGACATTTGCCAGGGCCCGACTCGATTGGATGTCAAAGTTCTCCCTTCGCATTACATTGACCCCGTTACGAGTCGCAAAGCGAATGCACGAAACTCGGAAACCGTGTTCATGCAGCTGTGGAGCCAGACTCATTTGTCTCTGCCGCAACACGTGTTCATGAACATGCCTTGGGTCAAATCGGCGATTCAGGCGGCTCGAGTTCAATCTCAAGCCATGTGGAGTCAATCGCAGAGCTTTGCCTCGAATTCAAAGTCTATTTTCGAGGCCACGGACTTCAAATTTCAACACTACTTTGAAACGTATTACAACAAGGAAGTGTGGCTAGGTCTATATCTGCAGTTCTACTTTAGTTTGTGGGGACACGCGGCGAACCCTGAACAGTATTTGATGTACAGAACAATGTGCATGCAAGTTGCGAGTTTGATTGCGTGCCATTACGGGTACTCTACTCCGCTGTCGGTCGAGCAGAACACGTTCTTTGTGAGCAGGCATCATGTTCTGCCCAAAGAATTCGCTCGAAAGGACAATTTCGTAGCCAGCGGAGGCATGCATCAACTTTTGCATACTATAGACTGGGATGGGTATTTTCCCTACCAGCTCCTGGACAAAAGATACTACGACGATGAAGGAACGGACGATTTGAACGTTCCGATTGACGCGAAAAAGATGGAAGTTTTTTTCCAAAGGGAACGAGAAGAACTGTCAAACGCTGATACATTCAACGCGTGTACCTCTAGAATCAAGTGGGCCGCTGATAACATGAAAGATCATATATTACAATGGTGCACCTGGCACATACAGGAATTGTACAGAAAAACGACCAGTGCTCAGTAAAAAAAAAGCCTGAGTAAGTTATCAAATGAGTTTCTTTGTTTTTGGCGCAGGCTGACTCGCCATGTTTCTAATCGTCCCGATAAACCACGGCCATAGTAGAGCCAGTAGCAAAATCAAAACAGACATGGCCACGTCGCCTTTGAATACTGTAGTTGTCAGGAAAGAAGGAAGGAATCCCGTGTCTTGGCATTTTTCGTATATCACGCCGGGCGGCGAGAAATCGTTCACCAGTGGATGATATTCCGATTCCGTTGTTTCAAACGACATTTTTTTGAGTTTAGATCGGAAAATCCAGCGCTGTGTGGAAAAACCTCCACCCCCTTTTGCCCCTTCAATCTCAACAAAACACGACTTTGGTGCATTCCAATTGCAAGTTTCTCAAAAACGGATTTAATACAAACGTTCTTGGCTCTTCGAATGTCTACCGGAAACACCAAAAAGTGCTTTCGTGCTAAAGTAAACATCCCAAATGGCCGGCCTCGACTTCCCACTCATTTACTCGTTAGATCAACAAATCCGTCGACTTCTGCGGCTGCGCCCTTGCCCGCGCTGGCCAGAAAAGCCGGTCTGTACGATCTGTTCATCGCAGGATACAGCAACAATGAACTTATGGCACGAGTCAAACAAGAATATCCATTGCTGACCCAGAATTTGATCGAATTGCATTCGGCGCAATACCTTCACGTTTCCAAAATCGCCCAGCTGCCCATGGACGTGCAGCAATTCGAGCAGACTGTGATTAATGTGCTTATATCCTGCATGTATCCTCTGAAAGTAGCCGCCGTCGCAGTTGAAAATCAACACAGCAACGTGTGATTCTTCCCCCGAGTTTTTTTTGTTTTGCATTGTTGCCAATTGTAAAATTAAACGCAAATCTCTCATTCTAGCATTACCATTGGTCTTTGTGTGCGCGTGAGTGTTATAAAAGCCTAATGTCGTCTCGATCGTTTAACAACGGTAGCGGAGGACGCGACAACAGACCTCGCCGAGCTTCATCTGTCGCTCCGTATTCTAGAGGCCAGAATCTTCAAGCTCCAAGACCTTATCGCGATAATGGCTACGATAATGACTACAATCCCTATTCCCAGCGGCGTTACGATCCGCACGACGGTCCAATCACGTCCTCTTCGAGCAACAATCACTCGGATCAAAAGACAAGTTTTACATTTCAAGATGCCATCGATTATAAAAACAAAACACTTCGCTCCAAGGTCTGGTATGATTCTACCAAGGCACAAGACCGCATACTCGGTCTCTTGACGTCGTACATTCGCGGCGAATTGAGACACAATCCGTATTTGAAAGTTTTGGAGATTACGGATAGTGATTTGCGCGACTCCAAGATTGCAGACCTGCCGTCCGATTATTATCCCATTTTGAGATACCGCGCGTCATTCGTCACGAAATGGCTTCTTCAGAACAATTGGAAATACAAGTGGGTTGAAAACAAGCTTGTTTTGACATTTGAAGAAAAGTCCAAGAAGCGCAAGCGCGGGAATGCCAACAGCGACGACGACTCTCTTGCAGAAGACGGCGACGATGATAATTTAGGGCAAGGCCGCCACACCGAGGTCCGGCGATCCAATTCCGACGACGAGTCCAGACACGAAGATGACCGAAATGACGATGACGACAATAACGATGTGTTAAATTGATATTATGCGATGCCGGCGCCGAAAAAATGCAATTTTTCATTGCCACTTTCTCCGACAAAACGTTTTGATGCCACCGATTATACACATATATTTACATAGTATACACACACGCGTATAGAAAAAAACTAGGTACGATTATTCACAAAGGACCGAGGAGGAAACGAGCCTTACCACGGCGCTTTTTTCTAGGCTGCGTAGCGCCTTTCTGGTAAAGTTGAAAGCGCCTCCAGTTATTTGCTCGTAGCAAGCAACGTAATCGATTTCGCGTTCAATAAGATGGCTTATATTGGGTTGGACGACTTTGTCGAAAAAGTCCTCGTCGTTGTCCTGAAGAACCGAGAACAAATTAGAAGGATTCAAGGTAGTTTCATGTGTCGTTATGGCACGGCCGCCGAATTTCGTGAACCGCGTAGAGACAATGGCAAGAACAAGGGACCGCTCCACTTTTTGCATTCTTGAATAAGTAGGGTACGTAATTAGATACGTTTTAGGAATACGCAATAAAAAAATACAATTAACTAAAGTTCTCGTTGTGGCGCACCTTGTCGTTCTTTTTGTGCGCGCGCGCCTATATCCCCTCGCCCACTACATCTGCCAGATTTTGTTTGCATTTTCACAGACAGTTCTCTAAAACTTCAATGGCCATTGTTATTTACGACTCTGACGAAGAAATGGCTGTCTCTGAGGCCAGCCCACTTTCAAGTGAACAGGCTGCAGCGTACAATGCCATTACAAGCCGCGTGTCTCCTGTGTACTTTCTCGCGGCTCCTGGAGGCTCCGGAAAATCTCATCTTGTCAAGCACTTGTTGAAAAATCATAGCGAGGGCGAGGTCATGATTACGGCGACAACAAATCAAGCCGCGTCTAATTTCTCCGAACACCGCGCTTGTACGATTCATCGCGCGTTCTGTTTAATGGACGCTGATTCTAAATGGATAGAAGGTATTTGTTACGATAACAAAAAGCGATTTCAAGCCACGTGCAACGAACGGCTTGAACCTTGGTTCTCTCTGCGCGGCAAGTTAAAGTACGTTGTGATAGACGAGATCAGCATGATGAGCGCGGAGCTATTCGATCGTTTTATGGCACGGTTTATCATGTGCTGCATCGCGTTTTGGAAAAGAACGGATCCACGGGACTACTTTCCCGAGGTCAGAACCGCTCTGCGTGAATATCACGCCAAGGCAAGTGCTTCTTCTGGGTCTAGACAAACGACCTACTCGTCCAATATGAACAAATACGATTCCAAACCTGCGGAAGACAAGTATTTTCTGAACGGCAGCTTTTGGATGCCTCTCTTGCGTAATTTCGCCCAAATGGGCTCGGCGTGGAAAAACTCGTTCCCAACCATCGTCCTTGTGGGCGACCCACTTCAACTCGAGCCCGTGTCTCGGCCGACGGCGCCAGCCCAATGTTGCTGGGAATCCGAACTATGGGCCCTCTTCGCGCCTCATGTGCTCTCGTTGGAACAGAATCAAAGAGCCAAGGACGACGAGAGATTTCAGGATTTTCTCTCCTCTATGCGTGTTGGAGGCCTGGACCCGGGCAAGTTTTCCGAGCTCATCAAAGTCAACGCATTAGACAAAGTGTTAGATAGGGCTAAAGTCAGCCCAAAGGACGCGCCCGTCATGCTCGTTGGGCAAAACGATCTCGCGTCGCATATCAACGGTGTTCTGTACGGAATCGTGTCTCAAAAACGCAATTTCAAGTTGGCGAATCAACTTGCGTGTGATTTCAGCCCTCTGGGCCCGCCTCAAGAGAAGTATATGCTCCAAGCCTACGCTTCCGACCTGGCCGACGCTCTCCCCAATTCTGTCGATTTGTGCGTGGGAGCATCTGTGATTTTGATTCACAACATTTGTGTCAACAGTGGAATCGTCAAGGGCGCGCGCGGAATTGTACAGGCCATTTTGACGTTTCAAACAACGGACTACTCCGGCGCATCTTTATCCAACTACGTTTTCAACTTTGGTGGCGGAGCTAAAGTCGCCGATCTGGTTGATTTGATGAATTACGCCGCAGAAAATAGAGCAAGCAGCAAGAATGCTGATCTTCACTGCCGTGTCAACGTGCATGACGCCGATGGCTCGTCTTCGGGCTGGTCGTCATTTCTGAGCATATGTTCCGAACACTGGGAGGAAAAGCCTGGCGATCGGGTTTCGGATTTGTTTGCGCCATGCGCTGTCGCGCCCAAGTCTCCGCATCGAGGTCTAGATAATTGCACTTGCGTGCTTGTCAAATTTGAACATTTGGATATCCCTGTTCTTGTCTACCCTCAGAAGTTTTCATGCTACGAGTTCAAGTACAACCCGGTCAAGAAAGTGCCTGAAGCGAAAGAAGTTGCCTGTCGAGTGCAGTGGCCCTTCTACTTAGGCTACGCTATCACCGTTCATAGAGCGCAAGGAATGACATTGAACAACGTGCATGTTCAAAACGAAGGAAATGGTCAATGTTTTGGAAATCACTCGCTCTACGTGGCCGCATCGCGAGCAAGGAAATTTGAGAATATCAGTTTTGCAAAGGTACCTCACCCCGCCGACGTGCAAGTCAACACGAGAACTTTACAAAGGTTTTATGGCAATAAATAAGTCCATCCGGGTGCACTGTATAAGTTTTATTCACCAAAAGAAAGTCACGTTTTTTGTCTATTTTTGCTTTGCTTGAGATTCGTCGTTGTCTTCATCTTTTTCCTTCAAATCATGCGTTAGATCATACACGGGCATTAGACCCAGAGACGCCATGGACGTTATGGGCCTTTCTTTGTATGGGTTGTAAAAAGCGCATTTTCTTGGGTCTAATTTGTACAGAAACACCGTGATTCTGATCCATCTCTCTGCAAGTGTCAGCATTTTCTTGTCCAGCGCCACGGCCGGATTTCCATTGTGGCGGTTCATAAAATCGGCCACTAACATCGTCTCGCAATTCTGCATGAGTCTAAACGTTAAACGCTTGCTCATGTCAATCACCATGGCTTGGAACACGCGCGGGTCCCGAGTGCATATCATAATATGAGAGTAGACTATTTCGACTGACATTTTTGGGCACAATCGCTGGTGAAATTTTGCAGGAACCGAAGCGGCCAGCGCGGGCCTGACAAACGACTCGTAGTATTTGTAGATTGCTTCTGCTAGCTTGTACGCTGGCATTGACGCTATCTTCTCGTCAAAAAACGACAGCATTGTCTTGTAGTGCACCAGAATATCCGGTGGGACCGCTTTGCCTTCGTATACGCAGAAAAAGCACTCTTCAAATGGATGAGACGAGTGTTGGTGATCATCATTGTCGTCATCGTCGTGAGGAAACAGATTCGGTTCTGCGTTGGGCAGATCACCTTGACCATTTTGATTGCGACTCGCCCACTGTTTGAATAACGCTTCCACGGCTTCTCCGTTTTTGTCTTCATTGCTCATGTCATTATCGAGCTCCTCGTTTCTCTCATTCAACGCGTCACGGCCACGCTTTGTGAACCGCGAAAACAAAGAGTCTGTTTGCTCGAGGCCTGCACCAAACCCGCCGTTCATGTCGAAATCGTCGTCGGTTCCATCTAAAAGTACATTGTCTGGCGTTTTGCGGCGCTTAGCGGCCGGAATTCCAGAAGGGTCAACTGTTGCCACGCGTTTAGGCGGCGGTTTTCGGCTTGAAGCAAATACACGCGATCCGCCTTCGAGTTCAATCTGTTTTTGAATATATTGCCGCGTTACTTTTGACTGGTAGGATTCGGGAATCGGCACGGTGACGGGTTCAGGCTCCGGCTGCTGCTGCTGTGCCTCTTCTTCGGCTTCGAATCCTGCTAGCAACGGGTCATCTGTACCGCCTCCGATAATATCGGCAGCTTGGACTTCGGCATTGAGACGCCTCGGAACAGATCGCGCTACGTGCGGGATTAAAAGTGACATTTTGTGTCCAGTGTGCCAAAACGCATTTTTTCAGCAGGGTTCTTTTATCGTCTATATACATACACAAATACAATTCGCATGTTCGCGTTTTAAAGCAGCGTGCTATTTATTTGAATGCTCCTTCTTTCGGCGCATAACAGCCTGCCACGCGTTTTGAATAGGTATATTTGGTTCAAAGTACAATGAGGTCGTGGCCATGGTATCCATGGCAGATTTGGACCACTGGTCTACTTTTCGGCGAAGCCATGCCACGTTTGATTGAGCCAGTTCAGTTGAAAACTTGCCGTACAGAGCCATGAAGATGAACAGGCATATGAACACGGTGAGCAAAATAATGCCCTCGATTGCGGTCAAGCTTGTGCCCGGGTTGTACGCTTGCCTTCCCAGAATGAAAATGTATTGAATCCAGCAAAATTGTAAAATGTAACCAAATGCGCTTGTTACATCCATAATATGAACGCGGTAGCCGCGAGAAGTATGGGTTGACAAAAGTTTGCGCATTAAACCAATCCCGGTTTTGTACAGGATCAGACCCATGGTGAGCAAGAATAGGAACATGAAATCGACTCCCCAATAAGCAAAGATGACATTGAGAAGAATGCTTGAGAGACTTCCAAAAATGACCAGGGAGCTACTCAGGCCCAATTCCCACCACGTTCCTGCGTGATCGTTGACTACATGGAATTCGTGTGACATTTTTTTCTTTTGTGTGTTTGACACCGTCTGAATGCGTCAAAAAGGAATTTGGCTCGACAAGAAAATTAAACGTTTGCACTCCAACGGGCCGGTTTAAACTGTCTTGACGTTTAATATTTGCACAGCTTACATGGCCCTCGGCATTGTTTTTTATTGGTGAAGGTAGAAACTCCGAAGAATGAGTCTACCCGTTGCGTTGAATGACGCACTTGTTCGAGCGGCGGCTGCAATATCCAAATCCAGCACAAACTACGTGATCGACCTTCGCAGTTTAAAAAGAATCACCGATCCAAGCGCAGTGGAATCCTCGATAAGCGCGTGGAAACTGCGATTGCCGGACGAAGCGACGGCGTACTATTTTGGCGAACACGCCACGCGAGTGTTATTCCAGTCGTATTTCGTGTTATCATTGCCTGAGATTTGGAGCTCAATGATTATTGGCGTCCGATCTAACTGGGGACCGATTGACACTCGATTGGCTGGCTTTTTAGCAGGATCCGTGTCGGCGTTCGACAGAGCAACAAGCGTATTCGACGTCTGCAATCCTTTAAAATGGAAAACTATCGACAGTTTCTACGCAGCGGTCATGAAAATTTACGAGTTAAGACAATTGATCAATAACGTCGAAATGTTCAAGCAGCGAATGGGGAAAAAGAAACAGCTTGGCAACGCGTCGCTTGCAACGTGTCTATTCGACTTGCTGGTCTCTCCGGAACTACCCGACGATTTTGCAGAACAATATGAGTTCTTGATCCCGCTAATACCACCCGAGTTACGCGGTGTTGTCTCAGACAATCCTGTGATTAGCAGAGTGGAGAAATACATGGCTACCGCAAACCTGGCCATGTTTCCTATTACCAAACAGCTAGAAGAAACGCTATCGTATTGCGTCGTAGGCGACGCTCAGATTGAGCCGTTTGACAAAGAGCAGTTTGCCGCTGAGATGATACAAAACCAAGCATACGATAGCAGTATCATTGCACATTTTCTGCAACGATACATGAGCAAAGTTCAGTATTTGAAGCAGACGAATAACTTTCAAGGAGTGGCTACTTTGCTAGCGGAAGTGGCGAATGATAAAAATGCGATGCAAGAGTTGCGACAACAACAACAACAATCTCGGCCTCTGGCTTTACCTGAACAACCAGCGATTGTCGACACTCCTGCACCGATTCCATCTCAAGTTGTTCCTGAAATTCCGCCACCGGTGACTCAACTTCCTGTGAACCAGCCAATTCAAACTCCTGTGCCTGTTCCTGTCGCGGAAAGCGGCGACGCCAAGAAACTCGACTTTGTCAAAGATATGACCGAAATACTACCGGATCTGGAAAACGACGTTGTTGAAGAAAAGCGCCTGGTGTTCCGCGACGCGGTGACCGATCTACGAAAATTGTTGCCGCCTGATGCCGGCCGCATAGCGCAGAGGGGACTCGTTTCTCAAATCAAAAATCTTTTGGGTAATCGCAATTTAAGCCCGTTTGGATCGCGGTTTTTTGCGGCTGTTTTGGCTTCGATTGGCAAGGAAACCATGTCCGACGCGGAGATTGACAATGCACTCGCGTTGAGTGACGGGGCAGTAGCACCGCAACCTGTCAACTTGCCTGTTCCTGCTCCCGCTCCGGCTTCTGAGCCTGCTCCTGTTCCTGCTCCGGCTCCAGAGCCAGTGCCTGCGCCAGCGCCAACTCCAATTCCAATAACCACGCCACAGCAACTACTGTCAATGCAAACCATCACAGTCACATCAAGTGGAAAGAAAAGACTTAGTCCAATATCAACCGCGGTCGTACCGCCTGTCGCACAACCAAAGCAGTCTCTAAATATCGCTGCGATAGAGGCCGCTTCTATGGCGCAACAGCAACAGCAACCTAAATTGCCGGCGCAGTTTGAACGTCCAGTTCCTCTTCGCGAATCCGAAGCAGCGCAGGATTTTACAGAGTTAAAAGCAAAAATAGGAAGGTTCATTCGAGATCACGACTTGCAGTTCCCGGAAGGGCTGGATGCGTCCAACAGCGCACGCTTTAGAGAATTTCAAGCCAATACTGTTTTGCAAAAGGCAACAGGCAAAGCCTTTGTAATTCACGTCAACGCTATTCAGAATTTGATCGGCGCGCCTCTGTACTGCATTCTCCATCTGCTCTCCAATTTGAACCCCAAATCAATTCGCATTGATGCTTTGTCCTCGGTTCCTAATTCAGGATTCGAAAAGGCGATATTGTCAATATTTAGACCGTATATGTTTGAACCTGCTGAAGACGAATTGGACTACAATGCATACGTGCACCTGTGTACATTGTTTTACAACGCGCCCTTCAACTATATACGGTTTCCCATATCGATATAATATGGGGTTTCTCTGATCTGCGTTGATTTGATGCCGTGTATGTATATTTGAAAGAAAAAATAAAACGGTTATTGAAAAAGCAATAGGGATAGTTGGATGTAATAGAGAAGTATAGATACGAGGATTCTTTGTTTTTTTTTTGACATACATAATGTCAGAGAACAACTTGAAGATTTCCGACGTTGACCTCGGTTCTATACAAAGTCTTTTTGACCCGCAAAACTACAAGCAATATTTCGGTGGCAATAGGCGCTATCTAAACTACAATCAGTTGCGAGCACGCGCGCTAGAGTACAACGCATGGTTGAAAAACGCCGCTCAATCATCTGCGCAGTATGCTTCCTTTTCCGAGAGCCTGGTTCAGTTATTTTCATACGACGATTCTGGAATCGAATTTGCGGACTCGGACTCGGAGAAACGTGATTTGCAAAAACAATGGAGAGATGCTCTGTTTTCCGCCAACGGTCAGACCGGATATTTCATGGCTACATTTATGCCCTTGGTCGTTAATCGTCAAAAACAGATTTTTGTCGGCGATGAGATGACCTCGAACGAAACGATTCTTCTTGACGCTTTGGCGTTGGAAAAGACATACCACTATATCGCTTTCTTATGCGACTACATTCTGACGGATCAAATTGGAGCACAAGCAAAATTTGCTAGAATCGTCTCTGAAACAGCGCACGAGTTTCTGCAAACCAAGGTGAACCAACAGAGTCTGCTTCCAACTCCGCCTTCCATGTTCACCGCGGAATTCTCAGACGTTGAATGCGCAGAACCCGTAACGGATCCGTCTGTCGTGGCTCTGATATACAAAAATCTGTCCACGGACATGTATAGACTGTTTTATGCGTATGACGACGCCATGGGCGCATTCTTGCCGGAAAGTATGAAAAGATCGTGTTTCCTTTTGATAAAAACGGCTGCGTTCGCGGCAGCGTTGTGGATTTCACTTTCGGCTCAAAGTAGAGCTGAATTGCTGCCGAGATTCCGGTTCATCTACGCGGACTTGGCCATCTTGCTCGGCTTAAAGCTCGCGGCTGTTGATATTGCAACAACTACGGATACTTCTCCTTATGTGCAAAAGCCCGTTACATTGATCCCGGAAATGATCGAGGGAGTCGACGATACGTTGGACGAAGAGCGCTTAACTGCGGCGGTCTACGCTCTTCATCGCGCGTACAGGTCCAGTAAAACGATTTTTGCGGATTCCGGTAGTTATAACGCCGAAGAAATAGACGTGTTGACAAACCAGCTGAGAGGAAGAATTGAAGACGAATACAAGGCATCGGCGGAAACGATTTTTGCTGAAGATAGTGACTACGATTCATTTGACGATGGCTGGAAGCAAATAGACAGCAGTGACGACGAGTCTGACGACGCTATGGATGTGGACAACCCTGCAGCTGTACCTGCTAAAAAAGCGTCATCTTCCGAAAACGAGGAAGACTCGTTCTTAGCCGACAGCGACGAGGATGATGATAATGGCGGCGGCGGAGACAAGAACGGAGACAAGAACGGCGAGGACGACGAAGACGATGACGGATTCGAGACCATTGAAGCTATTCTCTATATGGTGTCCGACAAGAACGTTAATTACGACGATACGAAAAGCGGAGAAGTCTCCTTTGACATTGATCTCGACGACGTAAAAGGTATTCTGCGCGAAAAATTCCGCCCTGATCTTCAAGGGCGCAGCCTCGCTGCGGCTGTCGACATGCATCCCGAACGTGTTATAGACAATCTTGTGAAAGCGGACAGTTACACAGAAGCCTTTTGCGTCGATACAAGCCAAGTATTCACTCGCCATGTAGTCACCGCCGTTGACGAAGGAAGCAAACTTCCGCTTGGCAGCCTTTCGCTGGGTAAACTTGCCGGGTCGGCATTGTGTCTGCCTCAAAACTATATGATTCCCGTGAGGAATTCCTCGTACGAGGATGCTGTGCAAAAGGAATCGCAGCGGATTGAATTTCCCTTTTCAGTGCAAACTGGAATCTACCCAAGCGCTTTGTTGGCACGACTGTGCAACACAATCGAAGGCGCCAAGCTTGAGACCTATGGTGCCGCCGAGTTTGTTACTCAGAGAAAACAAGGAGAGGATACTGTTAAAGAATCAGAGTTGGCTCTTTCTGCAAGTGAATTTTTGTCCGCTGTTGCCAACCCTTCGCCAAAATTGCTGTATGGATTGAGGTTCTCTGCGGTTATCGACGCTGCGGTAAACTCTCAGGGTAATGACAAATGGAAGCAGTATTTTGAGAACCTTTCGGAAATTGCCGATGGAACTGCAGTTCCGTCCACTGAAGAATCTATATTTCATATTTGGCTTGCCGAATCCATTGGCGCGTTTGTTCTTTTGTTCAAGTTATGCGAGACTAAAAGTCAAGAAGGCGACAAGGTTTCCTTTGAACAGGAAGCGTCCGAAGGACGAATTCTCTTCGAGGCCATGAAAAAGGCGTGGGGCATTAAGTTTGGACAGGGAAACCTGCCCAGTCTATATCTGCCTTGTTACATGCTGCCCGGAAACACAAAATTCGCGCGGCTGCTCATGTCTCTATTGCGTGATCCTAACAGCCGTTGGCACGCCTGGTTTGCAAAGCGATACAAGAGATTTGTTGATGCAAATTTTGCAGCCAATGCCGTGTTGTACAAAATTGAGAAGAGCTCTGTTCCGAATTTGACTCAAGACATGGTGGATCTGTCGCTTGAAGTAGACCGCCTCACAATGCGGTTCCCGTGGCTGCCCTCTGTGTTTAACAGTGCTGAAACAAGTGAACAGTTTGATGTGTTTTTAGAGTTCTTGGGCACAGAGATTATCGCCGTGGCAAAGAAATTTGACGACTCTAGACTGAAGCCCGACGATATTCTTAACTCGTTCGATGCACTGGACAATAATTTTGTCCGCATTGCGCCCGACGGCGTCGTTGCCGAGCGAGCTGAAAGGCTGAGAAAGGAAATGCTTGGCACTAGCACAACCATGGAATTCCCGTCTCCGTTTACAATGCAGAGTATTTCGGGCACAAGGAACCTGGATTTGTCCGGTGCTGCCATCAAGACAATTTACCGGCTCGTAAAATCGGCTTTTGTCAGCCAAAAGTCACATTTCAATCTTGCATTTCCGCAGAATAGGATCACGGTCGACGCGTTGATTGCCACGGTGAAAAACTTGGCAAATGCGGTTCAGATCCCAAAAACCTCAAAAATGCTTCGGCTTGCTCCCGAAGAACTGCGCTCTATGATTCCACATTGTGCAAAATTACAGTACATGGTGTACAGGATGAAGAGCAGTTCCGATATTTTTGCAACACATTTGTTCGAAACCAACAATGCGCCGTATTCATACCATGTGCCATCCTACATTGAATTCAACGCTTCAATGGCGACGATTACGTTTGAACGTATCATACAACGTGCATTGGACATTTTGAGTGTTTATCAAATGGCGCTGCGATCCGCCAAAGCGGCTTTTGTCGACACCGAGCTCTGGAGAATGCAAACGCACTTTATTTCAAGATTTTGGTGCTCTGTGTACATGGCATTTGCGGCACTTGTGAAAGCGTTGCATATTGTCGAGAACACGTTTCAGCCCGGGCCGCTCTTTTCTCTCTACAACAAGATTAGAGGAATTCTCGAATCTGAGTGGATAACGATAGACGAAAGGACAGTTACACTTGTCGGGTTTATCAATCATCTTGCTACCGATCTAGGTCTCATTGGATTGCATTTGGAAATTACGAATGAGATGATTCCACTGATCACAGAATCCGTGAACAGATTTGAAAACGCCGGCTTTGTTACTCAGGCTTCCATCGCCCTTGTATCCGGCAACGGTGAACAATTGAAAGGACGCGACAAAGAACACGCTCAGGCGGTCATTCACTACGCTCAACATGTGCAAAGTCGTTGGTTCGACAAAATACCAGCGGAAGTCGGATTTGCACTGGTCCCGGAATCGCAAGTGCCCCCAAGAATGCTCGTGTCAAATTCCCAGACTAGATGGGGCGGTTCTATGATGGAGAAAAAACTTGTTTCCACCGAGGACGCCGAGAAGGTCGTGCAAAAGGGAACGCCAATGTCTCCTAAAACAGATCTGCGCTTGTTCTGCGACGGCGTCTGCTTGGCCATGAAAACGCCAACGCACTTTGGACTTTTCCGCGAGATTTTGACTTCCACGCCAACGCTGGAATATTTTGAAAGATCAAACTTGGTGACGGAACACTGCCAGCGCGTGCTGGGCGCTCTTAGTAGAGTGATGGGTCAAAACAACATAAAAGGCGACAATTCGTTGTTGCTAGTCGCATTTGCGATTCGGCTAATGTTGCTTGCTATTGCAACAAGACGTCGCGACAGCCCCGACGAGAAAACAAGCATTGATCTGACCAAGCGTGAGAGCAAGTCGTCTAAAAAGAAAAAGAACGAGGAGGACGCCATGGACGTCTCGCCGACAAACTCTCTGTTTGAACTTCGGGGTCCAAAAGCCGGCGGCGGTAATTCCAAACCCAAGGGCAAAAGAAAGGCAGAACAGATGTCGGCTCCGGAAAATGGAGACCAAGACGCGCCTGCGCCCGATGCAAAGCCGCCAAAGGAGAAAAAGCCAAAGCTTCCGGATCTGTCCATATTCACAAAATACCAGCAAGCGGTCGCGTGTGCGTTCAACAGCGAGCCCAAAGCGTTTGAAAAATACGGAACGTACACTTCGATTATTACCATTACCGGAATGCAGGCAATGATCAATCAGCTTCCGCCTCGAGCGCGTCAAATATACGACGTGTTCGCAAAGGTCGATTCGACTGACACTGTGCAAGTTGCCGCTGCAGCCACTCTGGTCGGCTGGACTGCTTCTGAAGAAAGCATAACAACGATTCGGGACGAGGTTCACGCGGCGAGAAATTTGGTTCTTCCGGACCCCAGCTACGAGAAATTGGAAAAGGAACTCGTGGACACGTGGATCAAGTCCGCTGCAGTGTATAGCAAAGCATCGGAAGGTTATGCCGACAAAATTTTGGATCTATTGTCCAAAATGGACTTTTACAACTTGACCGGACTCGGTCAAGAACTCTGTATGGCAATCTTGGACGCTCAATTTCAACCGTTCTTATACGAGGGCAGCGTGGAACAATTGATGCGTGCTGTGCAAGTCATCGGCAAGCACTTTCAAGCACAAAACGCGGCAACCCCGCTTGTTAAAGAATGGGCCGACAAAGTGCAGAGTCTCGCAAAAACCGCAACTGAGTCATGGGCGCCCGTGACCACGGCCATCTACTCGATCGCATTCGACATTTACGATGGATGCTTCCCGTCGCCCGATGCCGTTGTCAACTACGGATTTTCGGCAACCGAACTGCGTGAATCGGCTCAGTCTCGCACTTTGATCGGCGAACTGTCTCTCAAGCAGTATTTGAGCGGTTCAAAGTTGATTATGGAAGCACTGTACCACCAAAACATTTTCAAAGAGTATCTCGTGAGAGATGCGCGGTACGGATATCCAGTGATCAGGCTTGCCGTCCCCGCCGTGTCTTTGTTAGCGATGTCAGAAGCACTTTTCCTTCTCAGTGGTGTCGTTACAAAAGTCGTAATTGCTGCATACGACGTGAAGGCGGCAGAGAATTACGTGGCAGACAACATTCGGCCGATTTTCTCGACCTCCGAGTTTGATTTCCTCCCAATTACGCTTGAGGAAGAAGAAAAAGCTATAAGCGCGTATTTTGCAAAAAATGCCGATGTGGAAAAGTCGAAAACTACTCTTTTCATCGCGTGGGACTTGGGCAGCACCTTCTCGTCCACGGCTCGCTACAGTCTGTGGAACAAGTCGCATTTGACAAAACGAGCCGGTCACTTGGGTGAATATGCATTGAAAGAAATGCAGAATACATTCGCCGGAATGAAATTCAACTCGCGAGCGTCGAGTCAGAACGCGGCGAAACTTCGATCGGCAAAGGCAAAGGCGAGAAGGGTGGCTGCGCGTGCTAAACAGGTCGAATCTGAGGCCTCGGCTGCGAGAACGGAAGTCAGCGAGCTTAGGGAAAGGATTAGAGAGTATCGGAAACTGTACGAGAGACCAGGCTACGGCGCCGAGCTCACACGCAAAGCCGGAGAAGTACTGTCTAGTCTCAGAAAGGCAGCCGCGTATGTTCCTCAAAAAGCAGCAGTGATTGGAGATATTGTGAATAGCATTGGAAATTGGTTTAGAAGAAACCCGCCTGCCGCTCCGCCACAAGTGGCTCCCGCTGTTCAGCCACAAGTGCCCGTCGTGCAACCACAAGCGCCTCCCGGCCAGCCACAACTGCCTGTTGTGCAACCTCAAGTGCCTCCCGCTCAACCGCAAGCGCCACAAGCGCCCGTCATCCAACCACAAGTGCCACAAGCGCCAGTCATCCAACCTCAAGTGCCACAAGCGCCCGTCATCCAACCTCAAGTGCCACAAGCGCCAGTCATCCAACCTCAAGTGCCACAAGCGCCAGTCATCCAACCTCAAGTGCCACAAGCGCCGCAAGTGCCTGTTGCTATTCAACCCAATGTTCCGGCTGCGCCCGTTACAAACCAGCCTGTTGTGCAAAAGCCCGCCGGAAAACGCAAGCGCAATACCTTTTCAAAGGCACCGAACCGCGCTCAAAACGCACCAATTGCATACACGGGGTCAAATTCGTCAAATCAACCTGGCCCTATAACAGTGCAATTGGCATTAGACGATGACGACGACGACGATGAATTGCCGCCGCAACTGGCTCAGATTGAGACTAAACTCAAGGTAAAAGAAAAGGAATTCAACGACATTGTCCAGAACAAAATTGCAGTTGATCCGGGGAAAAAGAAAAACTTGATTGTCACAAAAGGGTGGGAAATAATGGGTCTGCTTGGAAAGGCCACGCCTTACGTCAAGGCCGCAGCAGCCGTCGCGCTCGTTGGCACCGCTGCAGCAATCGCAAACTACTTGTATGCTTCAACGGGTACAAACACGTTGCCTAGCGACAACTTGTCGCCCTATGGAATGTCAATGTTACCCAACGTGAGTGACATGGAGCCTGCGAATTTTTCGCTCCGAGTCCCGTTCGATACGTCTATGACGTCTAACACAAGTTTTGCGCAGCCGTCCCTGTATGAAACGTCCACAGCGGCTAACACAAGTTTTGCACAGCCGTTCTCGTCTGAAACGTACCCGGCGCCTGGCATGAGTTTTCCTACAGCGCCACCGCCGCCGGCTTTCGAAACGTCAATATTGCCGAACACGAGCAGCGTAGAACCAACGAATCCGCTACCGTCGTTGAATCAACCCGATCCCGAACCTGTACCCGTCTCTGCAAACGGCAAACCCTTTTATAGCAATTGGTTTGCAAAACAAGCCACGGGGCTCCTTTAAAGCGCGGGTTGTTTTGTGTTATCCTGTTATAAAATGAAATCGCATGTGTATATAACACGCAAATTTGTCTATTCCGGGTGGTGTTCTCAAAAACCGCAAATTCGGATGGAGTCCTCTGAAATCGCGCCTACGGATGCAGGCTTTGCGCCGAGCACAGCGCTTCTCAAATACAAGCTCCGCCAACAAAAGCGTAAATTTGAGAGTGTTGAATCCAAACTACGCGAGACGGAAGCTGTCGCGGAGCAGACGAAAAAGAGCACGGCGGAAGTTATCCGGGATTTGACCGCAAAACTGCAACAAGAACGCGAATTGAAAGAGCAGCTTGACATAGAAGTCCGAGATCTTGAGCAACTAAATTCGGAACTCGAGACCGAGACACTTGACCAAAAGAGACACATTGACGAGTTGAATGACAGGATCACGACTGCTGCCGAACGCGAAACGCAATTACAAGCCCAGATCGCAGACGTTCAACGAGATTTGGCAGATGCCGAAAAAGAAGTCCAATTTTTGCTACAAAAGAACGAAAAGATCGACAGCGACCGTCGTAGTGCAAATCTTAATGTCGTGCAAACCACTCGATCGTTGGCAGTTGCTACTGCTGAACTTAGAGGGCTAAAAGAAAAAGATATATATCTACAGAACGAATCGTCCGGCCTGCGAACGCAGATTCAGGGTCTCGAATCCGACTTGAGCTTGATCAAACGTCAAAACACTGAACTGGTTCAAGCTTACAGGGAAGTAAACCGGCAATTACTCATTGAAAAGGGATTAGTGGCCGCGCTGACGTCGCGACTGCAGCAACATGCAGAATTGGCCATGTCTCTGACTGCTGATATTGCCGGAGTCAACCGGTCAAATACTCGACCTTTGCAAGCAGTTTACGACAGTCTTGTTCGTGTAAAAGAAGACGTCGAGGACGCGGTGCAAGAAACTACTGCGGCGCGTGAGCCGTCATATGCTGATATTTCTAGGCTTAAAGCGAAAGTCGCGCGCTTGCGGGCATTTGAAAAACGAGCCAAAAATTCTCCTCCTGTCATCCAAGTCACGAATACAATAATTGGAACTCCGATTGAAGAAGTAAACGCACTAAAAGCAAAAATAGCCGAATACGAAGCCGATACGGGCGATGTAATAGCAGAAGATGCATCGGCTAGCGTCACCGCCGAAACGCAACAGAAACGTGTAGGCGCATTTAAAGCGGTTAGAAATCTTATACAGAAAAGAAAAGAAGCTTTGAAAACGAAAAAAAGAGTAACGCCGAAGGAGGACATTGGGCGATTGTATGGCAAGGCACTTGGCGTTGCAGTCGACGCTTATATAGACCAATACATCGAACAAAGGCAAAAAGAGTTTACGGAAGCGTTTGAACCGGCTTTGGAAAAGGAATACGGTTTGGTTTTAAAAGACATATATTCTCTGCTCCAAATCCCGGAACTTGATGGAAAAGGAAATATTAAGAAGGCGACTATAAAGTCAACGACGATGGTTCTTGGATACGCACAACCTGTATTAGACGAAGCGGACATTATATATTCGTTCCCAAGAACCGAGACTGCTAAGGAACGTTACAAAACCGACCGCAATCCAGTGTACAAGTTGCCCGGTCCCAGCCGAGCAAGTCAAATGGCGCAGCAAAATTCAAGCGCGACAAACGCTGCTGATATCGAACAAAGACGAAGAGACGATGAGAGACGAACGGCAGAAGCCAGAGAACGAACTGAAAAGATTGGCGCTATTCTCGGCGTTCTTTCCAAGGACTTGACTGAAGAAGAAGCAATTGAACAACGACGTAAAGCAGAGTACGATATTCGCAACGCAGCTGCAAGTGTCGATCGGCTTGTACAAATTTAATCTGTTATCATACAATTCCATGTGTTTTAGTGTACGTGTTTACTATTGATACTGCAAAAGCCATGGCGCAGGAAGGTAGATTTTCAAAATACTTTACAGATGCCGAAATTTTGCTTTTAATGGGGACCGAGGAAACAAAAATTCCAGTGCTCGTTAACAGTAAGAACGAGGTCGTCGTCGATGTTACAAAAATAACAGACAAGGTGCTTGGACTTGAAACAGAATACAGAGTAAAAAAGAAGGGAGAAACTGATTACGGCGTCAAGCGTGAGCAGACGGAATTGTTTGCAATCGCACAAGAAGTCAAAACGGAAGACGTTGTAAGAATGAAGATAAAAACGTCCAACACGGATAAATCCCCCGCGGCGAAACGTGTGATCAAAACCGCTTTTACCGAAGTAAAAGCGACAATACGAACACCCAAGCAGTTTGTTGGGTCTTTGGACCCCAAGTTTTCTTATAATCCCAAACCAAACGACAACTTTACTTACGCCGACGAGGAAAACAGAATTTGGGCCGAACGCGTATTTAGACTTTCCATAGCTGTCAATGTCATACTATTCAGAGGAAAAGTGTATTTTGTTCGTTCTATTATGGACAACTCCGGGTACTCTGATCGATTGGACAAGCTGGCAGCAGACGTAATTGTTGAAAACCTGTCAGGCCCTCGCACGGAGAAAAGTCTATTTGATGCAATGACAAGTATGGTGGAAAAGATGTATTTTTTCTACGACTTAAGTAAGCCTGACAAAGCTTTCGGAAACTTTAAAAACTCTGCTTTTTCTCAGCTGAATCGCCAAACAAGAACTCTGTACGCAGTATTCTGCGCCAAACAGATTTTAACATTCGACGCGAGGAAAAGGTTTTGGGACGAAATCGACAGAGTGTACACAAAGCTTGCAGAAAACAGATGCGTCGACAAAATCAAGGCACTTTTGGCCAAATTTCGCCAGTTCTTCCAATCTGAGACAATCTATAGATTGTTTTCGTATTACTTAAGCAACACGAGTGCGGATTATGCCGACGCGATTGGCGCCAATTTATTCGCTGGCAGACAAGACGGTCCGCCCGCAGCACCGCCTCTCCCTCCTCTTCCTGGCGGACAAGGCGGAAACAATAACGCAGTAGCTCAGCCACGTGGCAGAAAAAAGATACAATTTGATGCCATAAAAACCGATCGTGGATTCGAGGGTGCTACGGTGCTAGAGCACGCTGCCATGTTAATGGTCAAGAGAGAATTTGAAGATTCGGCTTTCGACGCCGACGGGAACAGAATGTCCATAGACAACGCTCCCGAGCTAAAAATTAGCCAATATGCCGCACAGGTCGCTAGACAATTTGCAATCCAAATAACAGAAAGTCAAATTGAAGACGCGCGTAGAGAGTTAAGAAATTTGGACGGCTACGACATAGCGCCTAAAATAGCAAACGCCGTATTGTCAGATCTGCGTGACACTATCAAGGATGCCTACTCGATTGAAGACACTGTTGACTTTCGACAATGCAGGCTATATTTTTCAGAAAAGGTAGACACCATTTTACGAGAAACGCGAGAAGTTCTCGGCGAATTTGTCGCTCTGTTTGATCAAAACCCGCCGGGCGCCGGCGACATACGAAGGCTCTGTGAAATGCGACAATCCGGACAAAGAGAGCTTTTTGAACATTTGATACAAATTGTGAAGAAAACAATAGTTCCAATCAACTCAATAGAAAACAAACTAAAAACAAGCATGACCGTTTGGAGAAGAATGAATCCGCGAATCCCACTTGCAACAAATTATCACTAAAAGAAATATCGTTTATTCCACTTTGGGATCGCCCATATTGGCGCACAACAATTTCACAAACCGTTTTGCGATCCAGTATACTACAAACGCTGTAAATATACCTCCTAATGCTAGTATAACTCCCACAAACGCTCTTAAAAGAGCTATAAACATTTCCGACGCATTGTCGAACCGCGCGTCTAAAATCTGTTCGGGTGTCAGATTGGGCGCCAGGTCTATGGGCGGCACGAGCACAGAATTTGCTTGAGGTGGCTGCGGTATGAAACCGGGATCCGTGGCATTGTACGGAGGAAAAGTCACATTGCTCACGTTGCCGCTGTTGAAAAAGGACTGGCAGATTGACGGGATTTCAATGGTCGTGTTGGGCGGCGGTGCGTTCTGAGTGACCACGATTGTGATTTGCTGATCCGAATAGACTCGAGGATTTCTTACACGCAGTCTAATTCCATATGTGCCCACTTCGGTCGTAGTGAACGTTGTGATTGGCGTGTTACCGGTCTGCGTCAGTACATTGGCTTGAGTGTCCGGTAAGTAGACGGACCATTCGAATGTTATAGGTTCACCGGTCGGTGAAAACGTCAACGACGCGTTCAATGTTAGCCCTTGGCCTGGAGCAACTTGAGCCGACACTGGGACCACAAAAATTTGCGGTGCGCCCGTGAACGCGCGTAATTCAAGCGTGCATCTGGATGTGAAATTTTGTGTCGGTTCCAGCCTAGTCACAATAAGCTCGAGAGTCTGAATCTGATTCGAGGAAAACACGCGAAACGTAATATCCGGAGTTCCCTGACCGGATACAATGACTACACTTTGCGGTGTTCCAGTCGAGAATCTCCATGCATACAGATCAGCTCCTGAAGCGAATCCTCGAGCTGTGTACAGACCTGATTGAAGTACACCGTTGGGTGTGTTCAAAAACCCGTCCAATAGTTTGATATTACACGCCGGTCGAGTTCCCGAAAAGGTTCCCGTTGGCTGTGAATAGTAGGGAACAATATCGTTCAAAATCGCGTTGTAATTTGTGTCACAAGGAATCGCGCCCTTGGAATCAAACGGCACTGTGCTATTGATTTGAGGTACGTAGCAATTGCATGATGGAATATTGTTGATTCGCGCTTCGGATGCCACAAGCTCCACGTCCGAATAAGGACTGAATTTCCGGGCGTAGACGAGAGCTCGATCTTCCAAATCGGCAAAGCTCTGATTCAAAGTCACAAACGATCTAAATCGGTTTCTCGGATACACTGTGGCCACAATGCGCGATTGGTTCACGCTAGTGGGATAGAGCGCGCTAATTTGAGTCCAGGCGCTCAACGGCGGGTAGTCGGCATTGGAAAACGGAGCCGAACCAAGAGAGTCAGGCAGATTATGTGCGGACACCATGTACACAATGTTTCCATCGTTGATATTAGCGGGTGGGATGACACCGCCGGACTTTTCCGGGTAAAACGCCGTACTCGGAGGCGCTGGGACATTGGTGGAAAATTGTCCTGCTATTCTACAATACGGAGCAACATTGATGTAGGCCTGTCTTCGTGGACCGGACGCGGGCCGAAGCGCGTTTTGATTGCACTGAATCTCGGGTACGTAAGCAACGCGAGCCGCCTCGTTCACGTTTGCGTCAGATCGAATCAAAATCGGAGTCAATCTGTCAGTTCGAGGTATTCCGTCAATTCGAAACGCCAATGCGCTGCTAGTACATCCGGGCTTTTTGATCCATGTTATTGTTCCTGCATACGGGACCGGTGGGCCCAAATCACTCGCAGCCAATCCTAAATCTGCTGTTGAAGGAAATGGAAATCCGTATAGAGCTCTATTTCGTGTCGTGCCCCATCCGGAGCACGCAGATTGGCCCGTTTGTAGAATTTGACCGTTTATCAAATCGGCAACTACGTTGGCAGAGACTTGGCCTGCTGCAGTAATGTTTACATTTTGAAGACTAATAGGTACAACAGGCGTGAGCTTGAGCGGATTTGTTGCACAGGTCGTAAATGACGTCGTGTCCGTCGCGCAATTAGTGTCGAATTCTTGCGTTGTCTTTGCGCTACACAAAGGCTCGTAGTTGTATAGCATTAGACTCTCAAAACACTCCGAAGATGCCCCAGGAACGGAAAAACGAAGGACAGTCGATCCCGTAGTAGGATTTAAAGCCGTATATTGTATGCCTGAAAGTCCGTTAATTACTCTAAAGCTAGTAGCTGCACAATATGGCACGGGGAATGTGATAGAACCCGGTAGCGCGGGCGGAGTCGCCGTTAAATTGAACAGCGTTGAGAGCGGAATGCCCGAATAATTTTGATATACTGGCTCAGGTCCCAACGTAAAATTGAGAACGCTTCCATTGTAAACTAGCGGCGGCAAAGCCGGCGTGGGATAAAACTCAATTACCGTAGCAGGATAGGGAAATACTCCAAGGAATCGAGACGCTCTGTATCCACCAGCGAGTAAATAACAAGGGATGCTCACGTCGTTATTGTATATTCTAGCACCGCAGTATTTGTTTAGCCGCAACGACAGGTTGGGAGTCTGCGCGCGAGCCGTTTGGCACGCAAGTCCGAGCACAGCGGCCAGTAAAAAAATATACAAGCTATCTAGTTTGTATTTCATGGCACTACAAATGCAGTTTTTCGCAGAGAAACCTTAATTACGCGAGTCGTATCGGCTTGGCATTTTTTTCTCTCTCAAAAGGGCGCGCCAACTCCAATAAATCCTGGCGCTCTTCTAAATATTTCGCGGTCGCTAAGAAATTACAGATTAACATATTATACCATTCCCTAACAAGATTGAATTTATTTGCATACTTTAGCGATAGCGGCGTGTGCAATAGCCAGCAAAAACTGATTCCGAGGAGTGCTTTGAAATGTTCAACTTTGCTAGACACCCTCCCAAACCACCCCGAGTCAAACCTACGCGGCCGCTGTACATGCCGCTATCGCTTTTCATTCCGATCAAATTCTCAATCGATCACATCAACCATGAGCACTGCTATTTTGCCTATTGGACATTCCGCCGAATCATCTCGGCCTCTCTACTCGCTGTTTGAGGGCACTCGCCTCGGGCGACAGGAGCACATGGGCTGGGATTTGATTTTCAATGAGCCCAATATTTTCACAAAATTAGTGGGTACCAAGATTAGCAAGTTGCTGAATTTTGGGTGCGAGGCCAAGGGCCGCAAAGGGTCGAACAGACTAGTGTTTTTGGTCCGCAGCGCCTACGAACTTCAGTCCGTCGTTCATCTTTTGGGTATGAAGCAATTTTTGAACCATCAAGACTCCAAATATCACGCGTGTCGAGTCTGGTATACAAGTGAGGCGAGTACGGATCTCGTGTACGCTTCCTGCGGCCTGCAAGTGCACATTACCACGTGCGGCTACGACATTGTCAAAAAGTGGAGGGATCTGCAGGAACTCAATACTCTAGAACGTGTCGTTCTTTTGAATATTCTGTCGGAAGGATCAATCTACATGGCGCGTCCCATGGGCGAGCAGTTTTTCACCGCCGTTTCGCGAGTCAACAAGCTTGCCGATAGCGGCAACGCGCAGATTGCTACATTTACGATTCAACCCAATTTGCCCAACGCTTTGGAGAGTTTGTTGGATCATTTCAAGGCGCTTCACGGCCACAGCATGGTCGACATTGATTTGTTCTTCAAAACAATGTGATTTTTCACTCTCTTTCTTTTTCATTGAGTGTGTGTATTTTACATTATAAAAAACCTTATTTTGGGGGAGAAACGCCCAAATTCTACTTTTGGTTTCTGTGTTTCTTTTTGCCGCAACAGGGCTTGCCGCAACACGGCTTGCAGCGTTTGCATTTTTTGCAGCTCTTGCGCGAGCAACACGTCCTGAGTTTTTCTTGCGCCGACAGTGGCAACAATGTGTATAACGATACGGATACTAGAATACCTAGAGCAGTGCCAAAGATTCCAACAATAACGCGGATGGCCGTGTAAGCGATTTGAACGGCCAAGTTCTCCGACTCGGCCTTCTTCATTCTTACTCCTTCGTCTTCTTCTGAAAAGTTCATTCTTGCCAAATTCCTCACAAGCTTTGTAAGTTTCCAGCTATCGTCTTGAGCAAAATTGACGCTGCCGATGGGCTGGAAATTGACTGGGTCAGTCGGCGGCAACCCGTTAATGTATTCGCCCGTTGGTGGAATCGGCTTCGTAAAATTGCCAATGTTTTCAAAGCATACATCGGGAATGACAACAGTGTCTGCGACTCCCGGGTCTATCGGCGGCAGCGTCTTGTTCGACACTGCAATGTCGATATATCGGTACTGAACGCATAATAGAGAGAGAGAAGTCACGTCGTATGTGTCGAGTTGTAGCTTAAGAGTGTAGAGCGCCGTGCTTGACGCAGAAAACCAAATTACAGACGCAGCCGCGTTTGTTATCGACGCCGATCCCAATGAAGATAATGGAACGGCATTGTCAATTGTCCACGAGTAATCATAGTATACATTGCCACTAGGAATCAATGTTACAGTGGCGTCGAGCGTGACCAGTTGATTCAAATCCGCGTCCGTAGTTCCAGCCGCTATAGCAGGAGTCACGCATGTTCTAAACACTTGAATGTCGACAAAGCACGTTCCCTTTAAAAGTGAAACGGGCACTGTGACCGCAGCTTGAATTGTAAACTGACCCTCGCCAAACGCTCTGAATTGAGCTGTCTGACCTTCCGGAGTGTCTATTTGCACGGACAATGCTCCATTATTCATGACATTCCAGCCTACAATATACCCGTTGTCGCTACTGCCGTTGATATTCAAGTTCAGTTGGTACAATGAATTCTGCTCTATCGTCGAGTTCCCTCGTATGAAAGAGCCTTGAACCGAAGTCAATACGATAGTACAGTTAGGTCTAACTGTGGTTTGACCTGGCACGAAGAGAGGATTGGTAATGATCGTGTCTTCAATCACTTTGAAATCCGTATCGCAAATCACGTTCCCGTCCAACACATCCGCGCTTGGTCTGCAAGCACATGGAGGGATTGAATTATCTTCGGGAAGTCTCAATGACAAAATGGGAGTGTTGTCAGGCGCAAACACGGTCAGGAAAAGATCCCATACGTTCTGGAATGATCCTGCGATTTGAGTGTAATCAACCGTAAACTGAGAGATCTTTCCGTTTTGCAGAAACAGATTATTGCTCACTCTAAGCACAATGGGGTCCATAGTACCGTTGGGAGCGTATTGAACCGCGTCGACTGTAGTATAAACGGACATTCCATCTGAGGGAAGGTTGTAGACTGCGATTTGAACGGCGACCGTGTTAGGTGCGATTGACGACGGTTGAGTGACGCCACCGGTCAATGTCAAATACGCGAATTGGTCTAAACTGCTCGAGTATTTGGTCGCGTTCCAAGGCGCTGTAGCACGACAGATGCCGGTCACTAAAGCCACGTTGGATTCCGAAAACCGCAGGGCGGATGCCGGTCTAGGGTTCAATGCGAAACATGACAGGCCAGGCATAAAACTGACTCTGTTCATCCAAGGTCTACTTGCGTTGGCAGCAGGTGTGTTGGAATCCCACTCAATGAGAACAGGCGCACCGTCCTGTTGATCATACAGCCCTTCAAAATCAAAATTGATAATCGGTGTCTTATTCTGGCTAGTATAAAGCTCCATGGTGCAATTCGGCGGGCGAATCCATGTGTAGGTGCCGACTATATCGTCGCCTTGGTCGCGCGCGATTCCTCGGCCCCAGAAATTGCCGATTGAATCCGGAGGTACATCATAGTAGTTGCGACCCCATCTTGAAACTTTGGGGTTGAGTGCGTAACTAGGATAATTGTTCAGTTCGGCCAATTCAGGTCGAGTCAAGTAGAAAGGGTCATTCGGCACGCTAGGACGCCCTGTTCCAAAGTTAAGGCGTGGCGATTGCAAACAGGTTTGAGAAAATGTGCCGTTGCAATGTGTATCAAATCGCTGTGCGGCAGTAGAGCCTCCGATCGGCCTATAGTTGAACAGCAACGGCGTGCGGCACTCGGGGAGCGTGGTGTCACTCGGATTAGACCACACAGGGTAATCGGGCGGGTATAGCTGTTGAATTGTCGCGTTTCCACTGTATGGAGTTGCATAGTCAAGATTGGCTGCGCACCACGGGATAGAAAAGGTCAACATGTCGGGGAATTTACGCCCAACCATGCTCGTATTGAACCAATAATTTCTCAGATTGAAACCGTTGAAATCCGTCAAGTAGTCCGGGGCCTGCATGATGGCGGGATCACTTGCAACCACATCGTTTCTATCATCTCCAATAGGCAACACAGTTGCAAATGGCGGCATGGGATACGTTCCGAAAAAAGAGAGTCGCAATCTACCTGTGGGAAACGAGGCCACGACCGGTACATTGTTTACTATGATTGTTTGAGTGGGCCACGACGCCGTGGACATGAAATCGCAGTTCACAATGTCGCTTACATTGTTAAAGCGATTGTATAGAACCGCGCCACAGTAGCGCGATACGCCAGACTCGGCGGCATTTGAAAGCGGGGCCGCGGTGACAGTTGCGATTCCAAGAGCAATCAGAGCGACTAACGCCGCTTTTAACATTGCACAAAAACAACCGGCTTGAATTGTAAATCTGTGAATCATGTACTGGTTACATGGAGCCGTCCAAGCGCAAAATTTTAAATAACTGCTTGGGTAATTTGATTTCTTCAAGCTCGCCCATTTATTTTGAAATAATTGCCATTGAGTCGCATTTTTTGCGCACATTTGATTACATGAACCTTTGTCTGTAAAACACGCATATATAGACAGAGGAAAGAACGAAAAAAAATGGCCGCTGCTATTGTCCCGCCTGCCTTTAGTGCGCTGGGCGCAGCTTGGACTCTAGCATCGGCTGTTGTACCTTTATTGGTCAAAGCTACCGGAAGCTCCTCGGCTCTGGACCGACGCAAGTTGTCGGTCGCCATTCTCCTCATTGGAGCTGAAATTCTAGGTTTTATGATTATCACCGCCCTATTGTTCTGTATATTCTGGGCACTCGTGGCGCGAAAACCAAAGCCGTTGTCACCCGAGGAAAAAGCCCGCCGCGTTCGCATTGCCAAGTACGCACCTGGGTTCCTGACATTAGTCACTACGGCCGATTCAATAGGCCAAATTCAAGAATCTGACTTGGAAAGCCAGCGTGCCAAAGCAGTGGAAGTGTCGTCGTTGAGCACGGCGTTCGGTGCCTTGGTCGGCACTGGCGTTCTGCTCGTATCCGGGTTTGTGGATTCTGTCAAAAGCGCAGGATCAAACGGTGTCGCTCTTGCGCTCCCCATTCTTGTGCTTGGCGGCCTCTCATTCGCCGCTTACGGACTTCGAGAAACATTTGACACCACTGTCCCGATAGTCGTGCAAGCGTGGCAATGTACTATTCGACCACTGGCCGTCGACTTTTTGGCACTGCCGCTCACAAATATAGTCGTGGTCATGATTCCCACGCTTTCACTCGGAATTGCGGTGCTGCTCTACAGAGTGTACAACCTTCTCATGTGGGGGCCCGCGCGAGTGCTTTTGACCTTTGTGGTCACCAATTTTATTACTTTAGCCAAATTGTTCGGGCAATTTGTGGCCTCTCTAATTCTAGGCTTGGTGTTCTGGATCAACAGCAATCCCCTCTACACTCAGTATCCTCTAGACGAACCTCTCACTTATGTATTCGAGTTTGCATACGAATTGTACGCGGGATCGATTCTTCCGTCTTGTCAGTACCTCAAATACGTTGTGGGCGGAATCGGCGAGTCACTCAGACAACAGTCGCTCAGGAATACTGTGGCCAGTATTCTTTACCTTCCTTGGACAGCTGTTCAGCAACTGTTTTTCATGCCTGTGTTGAAACAGACCGGGCCCTCGATTGAGAAATTCAACGATTTAACCACTGTCGCGTTGCAAAATGCCGGATTCTGGATTCAAAACGTGACCGTGATCCAGTTCGACATTTACTTGGGAAATATCAAAGGGTATGTGAATGGGTCGCTTCCGATCCCACAGCCTCCAGAAAGCTACATCCAATATCTGGTCAACTTTTTCAAGTCCCGATATGCCGAGACTGTCGGATTCTTCTTTGCTTCCGCGTCTTCCTTGTTCTGGGAAGCTTTAAGACTAATATTCTACGCACCTTCGTGGTTCACATTGGGCGGAAACACATTCTTGACGTTTAACATGTTGCGTGTCAACTTGATCAACTTTTTTGATAGCGCCGAAGGGCTTTTGGACATTGCTCCAACATGCGTGGTCGAAGGAAACGAGTTTTATGGTGAAGATCAGAACATCAAGTTTGGACCAATTATTGGCGGATTAGGCCGCGCTCTAGTCGCCGCGGTCTACATCGTTCTAGACTTGGCGTTTGGTGAAATGTATACTTTGTTAGAGTTGACCAAGTGGCCTGGGTATTTCTCGGCTCTCTATTTCGTCCGAGACGGTGACAGACTGCAGGAATTTAGTGCTCAGATTCCGCGATTTGCCAAGTCGTTCGGATGCACGTTTGGATTACTCGACCCTGGAATCGGTCGATTCTTGCAGAGCGCACTCAACGTGTTTCTGAATTTGGGTATCCGAGTGCCCATCTACTTGCTTGCCTACACTCGTTGGGCCTACGAGCAAAACAATCCATCCATTCTGGATCTTTTGGACAACACTCCCAACGCGCCCTTGAACGCGCTTGAAACCGAAGCCCTTCAAATCAGCAACATTGCCACGTTCATTTACCGATTTGACAATGCGGATGCAGTCACATGTCGATCCCGCTTGTCGTTCGTGTGCGGATTAGGAGCCACATTCGAGGCTCTAGTGCAGCTATTCATCCGAGGATTCCTTTTGCTTTTGAGAAGCATTAAAAACGTGGTCAAAGCGTTCGTGTCCGTGACCTCGCAAGGTCAACTCGGCCCAGTCACTCCACTCGACATCTCGGGTTTCAATCAGACAGCGTATCGCTTTGGATGTCGTCTAGGAACCACGATCGCCTATCTAATCCCCATTGATTTGCAATGCCATGCCACGAGACCTGGATTTTGCGCCGTTCGAGAATTTAGAAGCTTGCCGACGCGCCAGACGCCCAATGTATGCATGGCAACGTTTGCATGCCGTCTTGGTAATTACTTGGCAGTCGGACCTGAATTGATCGCCATTTTCCTACAATACGGCTCTAATTTCGAATTCGTAAACGGCAAGGGTCCTTTGATTTCTGTGATCTCAAACATTTACGCTATTTTCATCGACAAGATATTATCACCCCTATGCCCGTTTGCTCATGCCGTCGATTGCTGGCTTAGCGCGATCACGTCGTCAGACGTCACTGCCACTTCGCAGTTTTTGTGCCTCATCAACTCGTTCTTGATTCGCCTCGGGTCTATATTGAGGGATACGGTTACGGCGATCATAGAACTGTTTTTCTATGTCATTCAAGGCATCTTTGGCGGTTTCACGACGGGAACGTTTACTACGATCATTCAAAAATTCTTCCAAATCGTGGGTGTCACATTTGAGCAAATCTTCTTCTCCATCGTTGGTCTGTTTTTGGGATGGATCACTTCCATTATCGAAGCCGTCTGCGGTTTACTCTGCATTTGCTCTTCATGCGAACCTTGCAAAGGCTGCCGACGCATTGTCGACTTTTTGAAAGGCCAAACGGGCAATCTTGCCAACGCAGACGAGGGCACGAATTACAAGAAGAGAGGCACTTCTGATTTTTACGCGTATGTCAACATGACCGAGCCTATGCAAAAAGCATTCGGATTCATGTTCGAACTCAATGTCACTTATTCAAACGGCACCTCGGAGATTATCAGAGTCTATCGCAACCCGACTGCCGAAGATCTGCCCACCCATTACGCCACCTACGTTGGATGGACTCCTGGAACTCCATGCCACGAGTTTTTCCGCTTCATAAACGGAACCAAGTACAGCGAGCTTCGTGCCGCAGATGTATACGTGTACACGGAATGTCTGCAATCCGTTGCCGTGTCCGTGTCTCTGGCCAGCTCTTCTCCATTCTTGTCCTGGCTCCCCAAGGACATAAAGTACAACCCCATTCGTATATTTGATGTATTTGCGCACGTTGCGCGATTTACGGTCATTGGCGCTCAATTTGTATTTGACAAGATCATGACGCGAGACCGAGTCATGTCCACTGAATGGAAAATGAGATGGAAAGCCATGGGACTTAATGTGTCTCACTACGAGAACGAAATGCGGCAATTGTACCCTGGGCCCGGGCTATCCGAGCTCACATATGTTCTTTTTGAGCACTACAGACAATCTTTGACGATTGACTGGTATCTCAAACGAAATGTCCCCGAGTTTTTCGATCCTGATTACGGCAAATCGAGATTCGGAGACACCACGGGCGGAATTCAGACCTACGCCGACGTCCTGTACCGATCTTATTTGAGCACCACGAATTTCATCTACACTGTCGCCGATATTCAGTACAACAACACATTGTATCTTTCCACGGACCCGGCATTGTTGCGAATCGCTCAAGGCATGGATCCTGTCACAAATATGTCTCTCGACGACGGTTCTTACTACAGCTCCACTTCCATCTACGTTTGGAATAACGAAAGCAATGTTAGAGCCGAGGTCTACAAACAGTACGGTGACCAGTACGTGTCAAGCTACGACGAATCACGAGTCAACGCCAATCTCTACGTCGTTCTTGGTCAGATGTTGACTGGAGTCACTAAATTCATTCAAGATATCATCTCGACATGGACGATTACTGAAGATGGGCTGGATTTCCACGACGTGCTAGACAGTTCAAACTACATGGACAGGGATCCGTGGGAAATTGAGAACAAGAAACGCAAAAAGCGTTCAGTGGAGGAAACTGAAAGCACTCCTGGACAAAAACGCGTGCTTGTAGACGCCAGTGTTGAAAGAGGACCTCGTTTGACATTCAGCCAGGTCATCGATTCGATTTGGGAATCGGCCGCGTCTCGCGTCGACGAATTCATGATTGCAAACGGTGCCGCCAACGAACAATGGGCCCAGCATTACTATAATACGAAAAAGAGATCTATGGACGCCGACGAGTACCCGGCAACGACTACGCCGCCGGTCCATTTGGAAAAGCAACCTAGACTCCATAGACTTGTCGTGGCATCTGTAAGCGCGTTCGCGTCTCTTTCGCGCTTGAACACGTCCTACATCCCCTATTGGTGTTCATTGAGTAACGCGACGGCCAATATCGCCAACTGCTCCGTCAAGTACGACTGGACTCTGTCCACCAAGTTCCTGGACCCGTCCTACAATATCACGGAGGATTTCCAGTTTTTGGCCAACGAAACTGCGTCTGTTCTGACCGAATTGAGCCAGCCCCGAACTCCCGAAGCTCGCGGTGCACGCCAGCTCACGTATTCTTTGGCTTCTGCGTTTGTGACCTACAGCACTGAGTTTACGACTCGAATCCAGCATCATTTGGATAATGAGAACATTCCTCGTTTGCTTCAGTCTGTGAAAAGAAACTGGGATCAATTGAATTCAGATGTCAAGCAGAGCTTTGCGAATACTGAGACGACCGAAACTGTGATTTATGACCCCAAAGCAGCTCAGCAGTCGCAGAATCGGTTCAAAACGTTTTACGAAGAGCAAGAAGCGTACAGAGAATGGAAGCGGAAATTCCAGAGCACGCCTACGTACAAGGATTATTCGGAGGGCAATGCGACAATTAGTTTGCAAGATCACGCCATGTCCTACGCCAATTACGTTGTGGAGGAGACAACTGCAAACGCTGCCTCTAGCGTCCCATTGTCAACGTACAACACGACGGATCCCAGGCAGACGGGTTCTCTATTCCGCCAATCCAACACGGTAACGGCTGCAGTGACTCGAGCAGCCACTCAGTTCTTTTTGGAAGAATCCCGAATGATGGCCGATCGTGAAGTCTACATGTCGCTTTTCCAGACGAAAACGCCGCTTGCCGCCGAGACCGCGTTACAAAACGAGAACATCTGGATGGATCAGCGCACGATTACGTTGAATTCGATTACGTTTAGACGCAAATTGTACGAACAGGCGACGGGCAAAAAGGCGACCATGAGAGACGACCGAGTTCCCATTGTGCAAATCAAAACACATCGAGAGGCACTTTTGATTGATAGGCGTCCTGACATTGAACAAAAGATCATGATGTCAGCTCAGGGAGTGAGAAATCTGACCGCAATCGAGCGGGCCGAGTTGACTGGCGAACTGTCTCGTTTGTCCGACGGTCGCCAATACGCGCTAATCGCGTCCGCTTCTGCAATCCGCACAGAACCAGGTTTTATCGCGCAAATGAGAGCCATGCCCAAGCATTTGAAGCCCGTGCGCGCGCACAACGTTGTGGAAATTCGAGTCTTGCAGAACAAAGTAGGCAATTCGTATTTGGGCAGCAAACAGAACAGAATGGCGACGGCCGAATCCGTGTCTATCGGCAGCCAGTTTTTCTTCCCAGAGTCGCGTAATGAAAGCATTGATTTTGCTCGATCCGTTCTCGGCTGTCAGCTCGGAGACGCCACACTCTGTGAGCAGTGTATTGTCGTCGATTACGTCGTTGGAAAAATCGTGTCTCAAGTCCTCTGGACTATTGGATATTATACGGTGTGGTTCCCCGCAGCCTTCTTGTCATGTGTGGACTTTCTGCTCTACACGTTCAACTTGGCGACGACTGTCCGCATTGGATACGGTAACTACCCAGTTCGATTCCCGGCTCGAGGTCTGAGTACCGCCGAATGGTTTAGATTCACGCCTCGTGAGGCCGTAGGATTTCCCTTTGATTGGGGACCCAAACTCGATTGGTTCTTCCAAGAAACGGTCGGCGTGCCTCTTCCGACTGAACTCGTGCAAAATGGTACTCTGATGACGCAATTCAACACGTATTTGCAAGAGAGAGCCGCGGGTCTGGTTGACGTCAACGTATTGTGGGAAACGTTCAATTTCATCGAGAATGTTTTGCAAATTCCCGTTCTTCAGTTTGTGGACACGATCATTGACTTTATTACCACAAACTACCGCGAGATTGCGTCGTCGATCTACGACAAGTACTCGTGTAACTACGCCACGGACTTGGACTGCTCTAAACGAACATTCAGTTGGGCTGGAGGATGGATACAGATTCTGACTGTGGTATTCACCATATTCCTATTTGTGTTTGTCTTTGTCAACCCAATCGCGGCTGGAGTGTTCCTGAGCACGATAGCTCCCTTCTTGATCCCACTTCACATGGTCGTCACTTACGGCTGGTCGTTTGGATGCGGATTCTTTATCCCTCAATGCTACACCAAAGACGCGTTTGACTTTATTGCGTACACCGTTTTCAACAAATGCTCTCCGCTCCTGGGAATGTTTGTCAGCAACACGGACTATAATCTGAACACGTGCACTCAATGTTCATCTGGATTCGGATCCGTGCTTTACAACGGCACCGCCGTGAACTACGAAGGTCCCCATTGTCCCGCCCAAGGGTTCAACAATCTATACGATGGACTAGACGTATTCAGCTGGTATTGGGAAGCGTACGGCCTGAGCTCGGACGTGTTTTCCGCTCTAAAAGTCGCGGCGGACGTGACATACAACATTTTGAACATTGTCAGTTTTGGTATAATCACCAAACCCGTTCCGTCGGCTGACTGGCGCAAGGACAAGTTCCCCATGTGGACTAAAAGTGATCCCATGTTTGCAAATTTCCTGCCCTGCTCCTTGACGGCGTTAGTACAAGGCTACGCGGGACTCGGGGCCCAAGGACTGGCCGCTGTGGCTCTCTATTTTCCCATTCTGCAATTCGGAGTGAGTGCACTGGCGAGTTTGGCACTCACAGTACTCACCTTTATAGGATTCATCAATTTGATAGCGACAAACACGGCCGCGTCTCTGGGCTACGTGTCCAAGAATGTCATTGACTTTCAACTGAGCCCGTCCATGATCAAGTATACTATATACGCCAAGGCGGCAGAACTAGCCGAACAGGACCGCATTAGGGAGGAGCGAGACGCAAATGAGGGCGACGACGGCGACGGTGATGATAATGATGATAGTGAAGATGACGACGACGACGATGAAGAGAGCGAGGACAGTGAGGAAAACGCTGACAAGAACGACGACAGTGTCGATGACACGAAAACGCCTCGGCCAAAGGCAGCCGTTGTTGTACCAAGACAAGCTCCTAGACGACAAGAGCAACAACAATCTCCCGCGTCCAATAGCGAACTCATTCGCGCCTATGCGCGAAAACGGGCCGGAGCGCTTACGAAAAACATGTAAAAAGTAAATCTGTGTATAGATTATAACGAGACTCGATTCCGCGGCCGTCGAGACAATTAGAACTGTATAGGCGGGAAAAAAGAGCTCTTGCGGCCAGAAATATTTAAAACCGTCGATGGCTCAAAGAGGAGTAAAACGCTCTGTTGATACCGCTCCAATAGAATCCAAGTTTGGTTCGACTAGTACAATGTCGGCCCCTGTGTCCAACCGATACGAGTCTGCGCCCGCCTCTGGTGCATCAGCAGCTGCTGCTGCCGCTTCCGCTCAAGACGATCACCGTACAGATCTTGAGTTGTTCGACGATCACGTTGAAGAGCAAAGAAACGAGTATTTTGCTGAAATTACCAAGAGCGCCGCGTCTGCGGCCGAGGCCGAAGCTGAGACTGTCACTATTCCCGCCGAGCTTCCCGATGTCGTCGAAGAGAACGCTCGCGATGTCATTTCCGAAATTGCCCGCGATTCCTACTATGATTTGAAGCAAACTCGCGCCAAGATGACTTCTTTGGACGGCACAGTGACTGTGCGTTTCACTGGTGTCGTCGATGTTCTCCACAATGCCGGTATCGGAAGCTTTGTCGATTGTCATGCCAAGCCCGCTACTGGAGATTCGCTGAGAGCGACTTTGCAGGGCAAGACAAAGCTCGACAACGAGCCCTGCAACGCTGTTGTTCTCGTGACAGGAATTTCCGATGAGCATCACGTAGGAGCCGACGTTTCGCTTCCACTTAACCCCAAAACAACCATGGTCAAGCCATTCTACATTGAAGTGGACAAGGTTATCCCGTCCATGAACTCCATTGTCACAATCTCCGCAGATGTTGCAGGCCCGCACGCTGAGCACAACCTCAAGTCCAGTACTGTTGTCTTGCCCGACAGAAACAAGAAGGAAAAGTGCACAGACTTGTATTGGATTAGACCCACGCTGCTCGTTCAACTTGCCGGTCAAGCCATGAACAAGGCTCGCGGTGAGGATTCCGAAGTTGCACTGTCCAGGTTGTTTGCCAAGCTCAATGCTTCTATTCAGACTTATGGAACTGACAAGACAGGTCCTGACGGTTCAATCGTGAAGGCCAGTCACGTCGAAGTTGGATCTGCCACAGTTACCTTGCTGAGAGAAAGCTCCAAGGACGGCAAGGAGAAGGTTGTGTGGGACGACTTGCCTGACATTATCGAACTCATGAACCAGTCTCTGCAAATTGAAGACGCCGGCGCAGTTGCCGTGAGCGCAAGCGCAAATTTCGTCACTGTCACAAAGAAGGCCTGGAATTTCATCAAGGAAGTTATTGCCGCTGAAGCCGGAAAGAGTATGGGAACAGCCGACTCTCTACCCAGCCTCGCTGAATTCGTGACATTGGAACAAGCCCTCTCCTTCCATGTTCGTGATATTGCTCTCACAACGCACCTTGCCATGGCCGGCGACAAGGACTCTAACGGGTTCATCAAGGATTGCAGAGCCAATCCCAGAGCGCCCTTTGCCGGAATCAAGTTGACTACGAGCAAGATGGTATCCGACATTCATTCTGAAAAGATCATGTTCTCCGGGTACGCCGTCGTGTACATGGGCAGCGTCGCCGGCAAGAATGGCAAGTAAAGTTTTTCCAGTGTCTCTTTGCCCCAAAAAACATACTATGTGTATAACTATATTAAACCCCCCAACCCTTTTATTGAGTATCTATTACTGGTGTTTGAAGCGTGATTCCCATGTCCGACGCGAGCTCAGACGTGCTCTCGTTTTGCATATAGCACGTTTCCGGGAATAAATCCTTGGGCGCAAATTTGTACGATTCTACATATCCTCTAATGTTTTTAAACTTGCTATACGACGCATTTATATTCACATTGACCCAGAAATCGGCCGGGATGTGCGTCGTCTTGCTAAACACAGTCTTGATCTCCTTGAAGGCCTCGGAATCGGCCTCGTGTTGCTGTATCACGCGCATTCCGAATACAATGGCGACTGAGCTCTCGACTTTGAGAAAGCATACTACGGTCAGAAAATCGGGCTCGATCTCGGGCGCGTAGATGACGGAGACTGGAAAAATGCCCATGCCGTTGATGCAAAAGTTTTCCAAAAAGTCTTTCAAATAAGTCTCGAGTGACACGGTCACCTTTGTTTTTTTAGTCGCGTGCTCGGACAGAGTAATAAAGTACTCGTCAGTCGTCTCTTTGGCCTTGAACGCGGCTTCGGGCAGCAGATCAGGCGCAGTCTGGAACATGACAGCGGTTAAATGCTTTGATAAGAAATCGCGAACACTGGCAATCTTTTGCTCTTCTCGTCTTCGATCGGCTAGATATCCCGAGGCAGCGACAGCCATGCGTTGAAAGTTGACAAAGGAGTAGAACTCAAGCGGGTCATTTGAACGAGGGATTTGGCCGCAACAAAGTTGAATTAGAGTCTTGAGAGTAAAAGGCGGCTTTTCAATGCTCTGCATTCTTTTCCGACTCGCTTTCGAGCCACGCTTTGAAAACGTGCAGCGATTGCTCAAATCGGCTCAAGTTTGAAGGGTCGCCACAAAGGCGACTGTCCCACGCTATTCCCTTTGATTCAATTGTATTCAGTTCGAACGAGTCAATGCGATGCGCGATTTCCAAGCCCGATTTTATGACGTACACGGGCGTGCACGCGTATTTGGTTTTCAAGTGAGGGCTGAAAACGCATCTCAGGTTCTTGGAGCACGAAAAGGACGCGTTGGCATCGATGGGTAGCATTTGCCGAGGAAGCAAGCGTTCAAAGTCTAGTCCCTTCAAAAACACGGCCAACTCGGGATCGATCCACGCTTTCCATTTCGAAATCAAGTGCGTGACAATCTGTTTTCTAAACTGCTCGGGCAATAAGTGCATACCCGATTCGTGATGCATGTAAATATGCATTCCTCGGTTGCCTGACAGACATACTAAAGGAGGCACCCATTTGTATTTGCACTTTAATACCGTGTGCTCGTACAGATTCTTGAGCGCGTTTTCTACAATACCAGCGCAGAGCCATAGCGTTTTCCAACACCGGGGACAGATTTTGAGATTCAAATCGTCCTCCTCGGACGTACAAACATGTCCGCTAACATGCCTGTCGTCTAAATCGAGATCTATAGCAAAGAGCTTGTGTGTCTCCGACTTGAGGTGCAACGCCGTCTTTTTCAACTCGTCCTTTTTCAAGATGGCTTCCAAAGGTTGACTCAATGTGCCAAAATTGGCCCACTCGTCTTTAGTGTCCGTGGCATCGTACGCCGACATGCGCTGCGTCCAGAGAACGTGGGGCCTTGGCGCGATGAATTGTCGCACGAGCTGGAAAGGGAATAGTTTTTGGTAGTACAATTGGGTCATGTTCTGGGCCGCGATGGTTGGGTTTTGGCTGAATTTAGAACGGAGTCGGTCACTTTACTCCCCTCTGTCCTTTTTTTTTCGCCCGTGGCTACTAAAAAAATATATGAACGCGTGACAAAGTTTTCGAAATAATAGTTCAATAATTTACAGTCAAAAAGTGCCGATCTTGGCGTGTCTTTGCACGGGGTTCAGTCCAACTTGAATCGTATTCGCCAAATCATCAGATGTCGCATTCGCGTGATCGCCAACAGCAATGTAACGATTTTCAAAATAACTGTTTCCGTAAGTATCGAACACTGAATTCAACGGGTGCCACGCCGGTTTCAGGAGACTTTTTGCCTTCTTCGCCACCCTGCAAGCGTATTCAATGTAGGGCGGCACGTCCGACCCTGGCTCTTTCAAACTCAACACATTTTTCCAATGATTGATGCTTTGATCGGGTTGTATGTCAACGTGCAAGCAGTCACACGTGAATATCTTGAGGAGGAACTTGCCCAACAGGGGCCACGAAGCAAATTCAGATTCGTCCAAGATGAGAACGGGTTCGTGCAAGATTGGAGAAGTCATACCCGAGGTCAATGAGGGTTCTAAAATGCGAACCCTGGGCCCTATGTGGATCGCGATCATGGCATCGTCTATTTCGCAGTCCAACGGCCTGCATACGTCGTTTAAAACAGCCGCCAATGCGTAGGGGAGAATAGTAGACGCCATTTTGTGCGACAATGTCAATCCTGTCGTGTTCTCGCGTGCGCACATGTTACAGACGGCATCTGCGAATTCGGCCAACGTGCTTCCAAACTCGTCCTCGGCATCTACGGAAACGGGTCCACCCGATCCCGCAAGACCCATTTCTATTTGCTCGTCAGGATTGAGTACGCGTCGAGTAGGTTTCCCGCCGGCGCGCTTCCACGCCTTGTCTGCCACCAACTGCTCTTTGATTTCAGCGCCCGTGTTCACAAATGTGCACATTTTCAGCACTTCCAGAGGCATATCGTGTGCCATGAGAATGAGAGGAGCGTCGGCCAGATCCGCAATTGGCTGTGGGTACAACATTTGCGACAGCTCGGCCGCAATCTTCATGCCTGTCGTATCGACAAATTTGTGCAGTTGGGACCCAGGAGTTTCAAGATTTGCGACTGCAGTAGAAAACGCATCCAAATTGCGTGCATGGTCGGCGGGCAAGTCTTCCATCGATCCAATCTTTTCCAACATGTCGCCAAAAACATTCACGCTGTTAGCCAGCATTGCGAGATCTCGTTGCAGTTTTCGAAAGCATATGAGCATGAAAATGAGCCGAGTCTTCGACATGACAATAGTTTGACGATGCACGTCGAGGTACACAGGTGCGGGCGACCGCTGTGCATCTTGTTCGAGCTCTCCAAAATGTCGCACATCCCAGTTTATCAGTGGCACTTCGAGCGGCTCAATTTGAAGCCGGGCATCTTTGCCGATGAGTGAGAACACCAGGTCTTCGCAGTCGTGGGGTTTCACATTGAAATACTGAAGTAAGCACGCAAAATCAAACTCGGCCTGTTTTCCCTTCTTTTCAAAGAACACATGCATGGGGTTCTCGTTTCCTGTGCGTAATGCCGCCGCTGCTGCTGTTTCAGCGTATTTAACATGCCCAGTCGAGATCCGATGATGACTCGCAGGAGACATATTGGGATTGTGGAACATGGCGACGCAGGACACGGGCAAACCCTTCACAGCGTCGTTTTTCATGCTACCGATTTTGGGCATGTGACTGAACATGGATAGTATCTTGACGCAGTAAGGTTGAATTTCGTTGTACAGATCCCGAGTCTTGGACGGTTCGATCAAATTCTGAGAGTCCGAGAACGATTTGACCACGGCTTTGATGGACGAGAACACGCCGCCATTGTCAATAACGCAATTCTTCTTATATATGGACTGCAGTGGCTTGTCCTTGGAAGAGACATCGAATTTCAAAAGCCAGTCGCAGTACGCGTATACGAGAGCGTCAAACTTTTCCAGCGTCTGAGCAAAGTCGAGACCCTCAGCAACAGCCGTAGTCACGACATCCAACGTCTTACTTTCCATTTGCTTGGCATATAAACCAGAGTTTGGAGCCGACGTCGGCTGATACGGTTCGTACGCGCCTTCGGCAGCCAGTATAACCGTTCTCAACTCTTCAAATTCCTTTTTGTTCGTCATAGGCCCGTATATATTACGGACTTGTTGCTTGGAAATATAAACGCTGTCCTGGAACACGTTTTGAAGAGTGAAAAGTAGCCGATCGCACAAATCCGGAGTCGTGCCACGCGCTAGCACAGGCGAATTCTTGTACATGGAATAACGCGCCGCGATATTGGTCCCGTGAATATCGGAAGCGAATACGTAGGTCAAGACGCGAGCACAGACGTCCAAAACGCTTTTTTGTAGCACAACAGCCGCGGCCTTTGTAGATCGTACCGGAAGATGTACGTGTTCATTTCCGTTCTGAGCCGTGCCTTGTTCGGCCGCGTTTGAAGGATGCAAATAGCCGTATTTGAACGCCAACGCCTGTTTTTCTATTTCGCTCAGTTCTTTCAAGTCGGCAAAGTCCATTCTGACTCACTCGTCCGACACGCGTGGAAAACGAACAAAAAATAACTCCAAGGTTACACAGTTTTTGGTCAAAATCAGACATTGTGTATTTAATATAAATTTTGACGCTTTTTCCCCCCGCCACGTGAAAGAAATACCGCGTGCTCGAGCCGACCCTAAATGGAGCCGCCAAGCGCAGATTCTGCTCCTACAGCCCTATACTTTTACGGAAAAGGCATCCCGGCGCATAGCGAACTGACGCAAAAAGCGGTGTCTACGTACCTCAAACCCGACGAAGTTGACAAGATCGTAGATGCCGTCTCCGACTTGCGAGATAAGCATCAGTCGCATGTGATGGTGACGTGGGATCACGAATTGGACAAGTGTGGCCGCATGCTAGCCGCCTATCGCACTAAAGACAACGGGCTCGGTTGCATTGGTACCGTGGACGATCCCGAAAAGGTGAAACTGATCACGGAGAGAATTAGTCATCGTAAGGCGCACGGCAAACCACCTATGGGCCTCAGTCCTTTGAACATTATGCATTTGGCGATTGACACAGGTGCTCCTCTCGACCCCACCAAATCAGGCAAGGATACTCTTGAAATGTATCACATGTCTCTTGTCGAGGACCCCGATTTTGGCGACAACGGCACGTGGGTTCAAGACTACGACACGGATCCTTCGGCTTTCTTCTCGAGAGTTCGCCAGAACTTGCCTCAGTCGGCGGCCTACATTAACAAGAACGACATGAATGCACTGAACTTGATGGACAGGCGTGTCAAAATCGCAAGCATGTACAACCTTCCTCGCGGCACGAAAGGGTATTACAAGGCGCATTCGAAAACGGCTTCTGACAAGGAGATTGCAATTGACAATGGAAGTCAGTTGGGAATGGCACTGAAGGAGATCGCTCCTGCTACTATTATGGAATACGCACCGCCCGCGGTAGTAGAAAGATACAAAAATCCGGGCCAAACGCTTCGACCTGCTCCGGTCATTGAGGAAATTGTTGAACCGCCTAGTGTCGTCGTGACCGAGCAAGCGCCCGAAGCAGCAGCGCCTGTAATCGCGGCGGATACAAATAAAACCGAGGAAATTCCAAAAGCAGCAGACCCGCCAGTCCAAGTTGTCAATGAGAACGTGCCGCAGCCAAGTTTAAGCGAGTCACCAGGTCCGGAAATTGTCATGGAGGGCCAACCTCAGCCACAGTCACAGCCACAGCAGCCCGCTGTACAGCCTCCTGCCCAACCGCAACAGCCAGCTGCTGCTCCGGGTATCCCTGCTAATTTACTCAACAAGTCAGAGCCATTCAAGCTTCAAATTCCGGGTTTGGCCAACGCGGCTCCCGCTGTCCCCGCTCCCGCTGCCCCAGCGCAGCCATCGGACGCTGCCGCCGCCGCTCCCGCTCCCGCCGAACAACCCAATCCCAATTCAAATACAGGAGCCGAAGTTCCTCCTGGAAGAGGAGTTAAGAGATCGCACTCGGACACTGAGCCTGCTACTCAGGATCAGACTGGTGCTGACACATCCGCTCCAAAGGCCGCTGATGCCGAGTCAGTCTCAAAGAGAGTCGCCACAGAAACAAAAAAGCAGGATCCTAGTGGAAACAATCAGCATCAACTGGCTCCCAAGCAGAATGGTGACCTCCCCGTTGGAATGTACGCGATCGCTCCCGAAGAATTAGAAAAGATTATGGAAAACGCTAGAAAAGAAGCCGTCCAGAAGCATGTTGAATTGCAACGCCGCCAAGACCTCTTGAACAGCTACCACGAAAGTGGTGCCACTCAAGAAGAGCTCGCCGCTGCCGCCGCACTCTTGTCGGAGCCTGGAAGTGCAGGAGAGAACGGATACAATGTGGTCAAGAATATTGTCGTCAAAATGAAGGCGAGCAAGGCCGGTGCGAATGGGCCCGCTGGAATTCAGTCCGGACGCGAAGCAGAAGCCCGACTCCAGCAGCAGTTGCACGATCTTGATTTGGCCGCCAAGTCCAAGGCAGGCGGTGTCGCTGGATCTGAAGCCCCTCAAGTTGGTCAGGCCCCGAATCAGGCCGAGCAACCTCGTACTCCTAGCTACATGTATCTCACAGCAGAGCTTGCTGCCTCGAGATTCGGAGCGCCAAATGTTTCTTCTGCGAATTTGCAGTTGAATATTCCCGCATCTGCCCCTGCTCAATCGGGCGCCTTCGCGGTTGGTCAGTCGTCCAACAACCAGGCCGCTTCGCAGCAGCCCCAGCAGCAGCCGCAACAACCAATCGACCCACGAGTTGCTCATTACAACAGAGGCATGGGTGAACTCGACAGATTCTTGAGATTGTCCAACGTCGCAAACTTGACAGAGGTCTTGGCATCGGGCATGAAGTCACAAGAAGCAGTTGTCGCGAGAACCTCGGCTCTTGGTTCTGCATTTAGTGCCATGGAATTGGACGGAATGAAAATGTACACTCTTCCCTCGCTACAGATGTAAGATTGCTTTTCCTTTCTCTCTGTAACGCCCCTCCTTGTTATGAAACAAATATATGTATACGTATAGACATATTCAAAACCCCCAATTGTACATTTAATGCGCCATTAACAGAGTCATTTTCATGCGTCTTATAACAGAGAACGCGAGTGCCAGAAGTGTGACAGCGTCGTCTTTGCAGCCCTTTTTCACCGCTTTGCCGTACTTGAATCCATGTGCGCCGACAGAAGTCGACTTTTTTGAAATAACCTTCATGCAATCGCACATTTGCTTGGCGAAAAATTCCAAAAACTCGTCTGCCGTTTCGACCGAACTGAGAGTGATGAATTTCGGGTGTATAGCCACGTTGCCCTTGATCAAAGCCATGTCCAATGTTGTGAAACCCTCATTCTTGGTTTCATGTGTCGTATACATGCCGCATAGGTCGTAATCTGACGCGCCGTAAGATCGGAAAATAGCACTAGGAAGTTCCTGTGCCGTCTGAGCGCCAGAGAACACAGTCTGCTCAACATTCATCGCTTTGACTACTTTATCAAAATCGTGATAAACGCGAATCATGTCGAAAAAGTTGGATGGAAGCTGCCTGAAGACTTCGTCATTGTCGTGCCCTGTCGCCGCAGTGTAGTCAAGTCCCATTTGTCCCTTGTACGACCCGTGAGCTGCTCTAGCCGCATCGTGCATGAATTTGCAGATAGCCCCGACTTTAGACTGTGACATGTTGCTCTCGAATACCAAATGGAACATGACACCTTGATGAGCCCATTCTTGATATGTGTGGAGGAAATCCACAAGATGTCGCAAGATAAGTTGAGCGGCGAATTGATCGTTTGTACCAGCCGTGGGGGGTAAACGGGCGCCACTCGTCAACTACGCACATGCACACACGCACACAAAACAATAGTTAGTCAGGCACAAAAAGGAGAGAAGAAAGAAAGAATGCCAAATCAAAAAACGGAAAAGGAACCAGAACACTCGGCTCTCATTGATCTGTTTCACGCCATTTTCGTCCTGGTGCCTCAGCTTCGCAACTGTATTCCGGAGAAAGAATTCGCATCTCACTATGTCGCGTTTGCGCGTAATTTCGGACGATATGTGCTTCAAGCGGCAGCACTTGCTGTGAAACTGCCCGCTCCCGAGCAAAGCAAGGAATCCGGTGTCGATTTTTCCGTTTTGGTTGCTGTCCAAAATATACCACAAACAGATTGCGCTTGCCCGTCTCGTATAACCGAGCTTTTATCCGGTGGAACCATGGAGCAAAAACTAGAAGACCTTTTTAGTGTCCCCGTCGACGATTCGCTCCTCGTTCCCTACGCCGACGATATAATGGGGCTGTCTTTCTGTATAGCATGGATGCGTCCCGTTTTGCGCGGTGCTCTGCTGCTGGGATTTTCTCGACTTCACGACATGACCATGTCGCGTCCTCCTGTCGCGTCTTTTCAAATGTTCTCGTCGAATAGAATCACTAATGCATGCATGACGTATATGTGCAGTTCCTGGCAATGGGAGGACGCGAGCGCTCTTTTGCGTGCAGTGCAGCTCGAATCGTTTCTCATGCACCACGTATACGCGAATAGAGATGATGGAATTGAAGGAAGTGCGTACCAACACATTAATGCCATCTAGAGGGTGGCAAAGAGATCGCGCGGTCTGAATCGCGCGCTTGCGTTGAATTTCTTGCTTTTGAAGATCAGTGGCCGCCATCACGGGGCACAGTGTCATCAAAATAGGGTCTGAATCCTTGCCTCCATTGGCGGGGTCATGTAGAACAAGAACGTGCACTCTGGTGTCTTTCCAGAGCGTTCCTAGGCCCGAGTATGTGTAATTAAACTGCTGTAGCACTCTTGCAAAGCCAGGGTCGTTGGCTCGGGCGCGCATTCGTTCTTTCAGAATGCCTACGGACTCCACATTGAGCGCGTGGGAAATGCCGGCTTCCGCGTCTCCGTTGCTTGTCTTACTCATGATTTCGGCATCGAATTCCTCTTTTCCCATGGCGTTTTTGATAAACTTGAACGAAGCTTCGTCTTGGTGAGGCGGCAAGTTGGCAATTGCCATGTACTCCTCAGTCCGCTTGTACTCCTTTGCAAAGCGTAATTCGTCAATCAGTTTCTTGTCGTGATCCGCCGGTCTCTTGTACCACAGAGTATCAATAGTTCCGTCCACAATGTTGCCACCGAATTTAGTCTGACCGTAGCGCAGAGCCAGTTGAATTTGGCGTTTGTAACTTTCCACAATTCCATATGCAGTGCCCGTGTCACTTTGTACGATCTGACCGCCATTATCGTAAACCAAGCGGCGAAACACGTACTCGTTGGGCCGGTCCTCCCAACGCCTGTTCATGTACTGAGCCGCAGGAGCGTTTGGATCTGAAGATACACTGGATAAAAACCAAACTGTGATCATGGTCTGGCCACCCCAGGGCATAGCGGCTTTCAGAACGGGATCCGTCTGGAATTGCACTTCGTCAAAAACGGCAAGGTGAACCGCACCTTGGCCTCTGAGTTTCTGCATTTCGAGAGAATTGTGTTTAGAGTCTAGAAATTTGCAAAAATGGGAAAAGGAAAAGAATAAAGGATATGTCTGGTTGCATCTAATCGCGCCTCCCGGTCATATTTGCACGCAGACAAAAGCAAATGTAGGAAAGCAAATTTAATACACATTTAAGTGGGTTACTGTTTACATATAGGGCACTTGTTTTTGTGCTTGCCCTTGCTCTTCGACGCCAACTCGGCCGCGCACGCGAGGCAACAGACGCTTTCGGCGCATGGATTCTTTTCTCTAGGGCATAGGATCTTGTGAGGCCGATCGGAAGGCAGAGAATCGAGGCAGATCACGCAAGACGGAACTGTTTCCGGAGCCACATGGTGATGGTGGTGATTGTGGGCCTTATGGTCCATGGGCGTCGTCACAATCCAACGCACCAGTTCATAAACAAACGCGCCGGTGGAAATAGCAAAAGGCGATCCCGCATTTGCCAAAGCATCGCGCACAAAACGTTCCGTGTGCTCGAGCTTCGTGCCCAAGACGCCAGGCATTTTTTTAGAGTACTCAGAACGAGTGATTTCATCCGATCCAAGTTTATGAGAAGTCCTGATGACAGTGTAGGCGTCGAGGTAGATCATGTAGAGCGGCTCAACCAAATCCTTTCGATGATCACATCCCAACATGGGGTCGTTTGCTTGAATCCATTTCCAAATGACACCCACAAAATCGAGAAGGTCGCGATGAAAAGAAGGAGCAGATGCGAGCATATTGACCGGCTTTTCTCCGTCTTTCACAAGGTTGAGAAATGCATCCATTCCCGCCCACTCGAGATAACTGGTCAACTCCACCAAAAGACGCGACATGGTCATCTTGATAGCCTGGTAAACAGAGCGAGCAAATGTAGGCGGGCCAATCAGCTGATCAGCAGGTCTGATATGCGTCGCGCTAATCCACTCGGCATAAGACTGAATCAAATCAATGGCCTTGACAGTGGATTTGGCGTTAAAAATCCGATCCACAAAGCCCCAGTTTTCGCTGGAGACACGATGCACTACTTCGCGATCGGCGGCCTCCTGTGCATTATTCTTCTCGAGAAAAAGGTAGTTGGCCAATAACAAAGCCGGAGTCTTGGAGTGCATGTCTTCCGACGTGACCTTCTTAAACATGGTAGCGACGCGACGAATCTCCAACCCACACAGTCCAATATTCAAGAGCGCGGATGCAAATTTCCAAGTGCCCGGATGACATTCATCGGTTTGAGTGTGGCGATGCAAAGTTTCAAAGTGTCGTCGAACAGCACGGAACACTGGGTCGGCTTCACACGCCGCGGTAAAAAGTGCAAGCGCGTCTCGCCCGCGAAGATAAATTTCTCTTTCTCTGCCATGAAGATCGGCGACCAAGGGTCCCAATAACATACAAGTGTCGATAGAATAACGATCGCTATCTTTCGCGCTGGCCCTGAGAGTCGGGTAAAAGTTTTCTCCAAAATAACGATGGCACTGGCTTTCCATGATGAATTCGGGTGGTTATATCAAAATTCGAATCCGCTGATGAAGATGTAGAGCTTGCGCTGCGCGAACTAAACTGAAAAAAGCGAACCGCCGCCGCCCACACTTTTGCTCGCTGGACGCCACCCCGCGCACGGCGCGCCGTGATTCGACGCCTAGATCACAGTTTTGAATGTTTTATATTACACAAACGCATACGATAATTCAGGCGCAAGGATCCGATGGGTTTTAGCCGACTTTACCAATTCGGGAAAGCGGAGCATCCTAGCTGCCCTGCTTTTGTGTCCCCAAACTCCGGCCCGTCCTTTTCCACAAAACCCGCACGATGAACAAACAAACTAAGATATAAAATTCTTTATTTGATCAGAGCAACTTTTTAGGGTCAGCGATCGGAGTTCTGCACACAGGACACGCGGTCAAATCGGACGTAAAGTACAAAGGAACACAGTCCTTGCAAACCGAAGTAGCCTTGCAGTAGAGAGCTCTAGGGCACGCAGATCGACATCTTCGATCGGAAGGAAGTGAGTTGAGGCAGATTAAACACTGAGTGTCTTCGTCGGCGTAGCGGATGAACAAGTAGACGTCCATGTGATAGAACAGCCGCTGAAGCAGGAAGATCTTCGGAAGTATTATATCCGAGAAGGCGGTACAGATAAGTTTGTTAAACTTGACTTCTTCCGGGCTGTATTCGGAGTGGATCGCCTTGAGCGCAGCGCGTCCGCGCAAACTGCACAAGTGCCGTGCGCAGTAGCAGATGTAGAACCGAGATCGGTAGATGGCCGACACAAAATCGCGGTAGATGCTACTATCATCAGATACAAACTTGGAGTAGGTTTCGCCCCAGCGGCGGGCAACAGTCTCCAAATGAGCAAAAAACGATGGCTCTAGCTCGACATTCTGTTCATTCAACTCGTTCACGCAAAAGTGGAGAAGTTCGTCCAGAATCGTCCCGGTCGTCGTCATAATATTCGTAATGGCCCACCAAACGGAGTTGGCAAACGACGGCATGCTGCCGAATGCGACGAAACAATGAACCTTCTTACGCCAGACGCGATATTGATTTCCAATCGCAAAAAGAGCATTCACTGAGCGCGCGCGAAGGATGCGATCCACAAAGTTCCAATAGAGCGGCGCGAGCTCAAAGATTTCGCTAAGAGGACGTTCGTGTGTCAACGAATAATCGCGAGACTTGATTTTGGAAAGTTTATCGCGAACAAATGAGGGCGCAGCGCTCTCAAACGCAACAACGTCCACTTTTTTCATCGCAGCGACAAAATCGCGTAGGATGCGACCATTAAATGTCGCAGTGAAAGTAAGACGCATAATGCGACGTACAAGCTTGGTAGGAACTGAATTGGTTGAAATATCACGCAAGCGGCCGAAACCGGTGCGAACAGCACAAAAATCCTCGTTGTCCTGTTCGTGGCTCACCAAGTTGATAGCGTTCTCGGAGTGCCAATCGCAGACATATTCGCGCAGTTTAGATGCTTGCACATGAAAGGGTTCAAAGATCATATTGACCCAAGGAGCGGAATCTTTGGGAGCCGCGGCGACGGCCTTCTCCAAAGCAGCGAAGCTGTCTTCGGTCCAAGCCTCGGAAGATACGCAAATGTCGATAGGATGTTCCATTCTTGGTTCTTAAATGTCGTACTGAACAGTGAGAAATTGAACTGAAACAAAAACTGACTGCCTGGCGAGGGGTGGACCCTGGAGCAGCGCAACCCGAAACATTGCAGCTTGTGTCCCGGGGGGTCCGGCTCTTGATTTCTTTATATAACCTTTCTCAATTGATGTTCATTTACACACTCGCTTCGAACTCACTAAATCCGACAATGAAATCTGTCTCAATCTCTTTTTGGGCTTTTGCGGGCGCTCCGGTTGGTCGTGATACATTTCGTTCCAAATGGTTATTCCCTTTTTCGACTTTCCAAATAGTTCTTCGTCCTCGAGCGTAGTCTGTTCGTGCTCCAACTCCAAGTGCGCTTTGACGTTTTTGTGGTCACCCAGCACACAATACTTGTAGAATCTCTTCAATCCTTTCATAGTGTACTTTGAATTATCAGTCCTAATCCTTCTCAAGTTGATATTGACTCTCCACGTGCGGCACTCGCGATCCGGTTTCACGGCATGAACCCAGTGAAGTTGGGTGTACCTTTTCCGCATGACTAAAAGATCGCCGCGCGACAATTTCCACTCGTGCAAATTCTTATTATCCGTGATAGTTGTATCCCAAGCATCGTCGACGGAATGCATTGAAAAAGTCCGCTCAGCGGGTCCAAACGTAGCGCCAGCAATCGCCATCTCCTTCTGCTCCAAAAAGATTCGGTCGTCCGAATGATATGCGATATTATCGTCGCCAGAAATATACAATCGCATCAGAGCCACGTTGAAATAGCCAGAGGGAAGCCGTAGAGCAGTCTCTATTTTGTCGACCACCAATTTGCGCAAAAGTAGCGGGATGCCGCCGTGCACTAGACTTGAATACAAAGAGGTCCAACACGGAGTTGTGCAATCATTCTTGTGTTTTTTGCTGACATAACGAACGCGGAACCACGGCACTTGGAGAAGGCAGAAGGACTCGATGGTGGCGCATTCCTCGCGGTCCCAGAAACCGGGATGCATTGAGACATTGGGAGAGTAAGTGTCGATTGGAGAATGGTTCATTTTTGGGGAATTGACAGAGCAAAACAGACACTACTGAGCCACAAAACTTACGCGCTGCGCAGTGGGGGCATTGCCAACCAAAGACTGCTTCAAAATTTCTGCAATCTTTCTTAATTTTGGACATTTTTCCAAATCGATAGGTACGTTTAGAAACATATTGGTCACGTCTGTTGTACTTTCAAAACTCCACCGATCCACGTCTTCAAATCTTGAAAACGATGTCGCATTTTCAAACATGATGTTGAATTTTTCGACTTTTTGTGTGTTCCATCGGCTTAGATCTTGATTAAAGTCGGTACACCATGCAAACATAGAGGTCATATCGACAACATTCGATACGTTCCAATTCCCGATGGGCTGGTTAAAATGAGTTGATGTCTGAAACAACCCCTTCATGCAGCGGATATTTGACACGTCTAAGTGAGCTAGAGGACCCAGATTTTGTCCGGGTTGGAGGGAAAATAGAAACGGTATTTTCTCCACACCTACATTTCCAAATGAGCGCATCGTAAAAACAAATGCCTCTGGCCTGATTATAAAAATATTCGACAGTTGCGTAATTTTGATTCCCGCGTTGGCGGCTACGGTCACTGTTAAACGCGACTCTTTGAAATCGTTGTATGGGATATCAACTGTCTGGCTAGAATCAAGATTATCCTCTCCGTCGTAGTATGTCCATACATCAAATGGCACATTGAAGCCATTAATTGAAACGGACAAGTCGCCTGCGCGCACTTTGGCGTCGGCAATGATTGAAAATGACACACTCGCATCCTCGCCCAAATATCTTGCGGCTGGTTCGATTTCGAACACGATGGGCCGTCTAATATCTTGAGTTTTACGTGTCCACTCATTTGAGTTGCATAGAAGCTTAGTGCACTTGCAAAAGAGTGGATCGTCCGCGAACGAGGCTACGTGTTGCATAATGCAGCCGAGAACGTCGTCGGGTAATGTAATGTCGCACATCATAGACACGGCACTAGATAAAATGAAATAGGAAAGAAGGCGTTGACCCCTCGTACGTTGAGTTAATGGAACGGACAAGGGGAGAGTTGATAAACACCATTTTTTGATCAATGGAGTGCCCAGGATGTGGCTATTGCCTTGTGCAAGACGACGAAACCGGAAAATATAGCACCTCGCCCAACAATGACTGTCCTCACAAATGTCGCGCAATCGCGTGTCCTAATGTCGAGTTATGCGAGACATATTTTCCGCAATGGTTGTTGAATGCGCATATGTCACGATGCGTCCAGTGTAACATCTACATCGGCCGCGATCTGCAAATAAGAAACGGAATTGAATCCGTTGACGGAGAGTGTCCTATGTGTCTTGAAGATTTAGACCAAAACGTTCGCGTTGTAGTCGAACCATCGTGTGGTAAACATGTGCGGTGTTTGCCGTGTTTCAAGCAATCAGCGCTTGGTCCTCTTCCGCCTAATCCAATGGACCCGAGACCACCGTTTCCGTATCCCGATAGATGGAATGAGTATCTCAATGCACCAGACGGCATTGACGGTCCGATTGGATTTGCTGGAGATCCAAATTACGAAGCCTGGAACCAAGAAGACGCTGAATGGGAAGAAAGACAAGTTCCTGATAGTAAATTGTTAGATTGTCCAGTGTGTAGAAAAGTCAATGTGCCTTTATGGTGTACACAGAAATAGAAAAAGCTCTGCGTGTCAACATATTTTTTTACTCTTTGCCCAATTTCTGCAAGGGTTGGGTTAAGTATCAATTGGAGAATGGTTCATTTCTTGGAGAATTGACAGAGCAAAACGCAAACCGCGGAGCCACAAAACGGTTTTTTACTTGTTGAATATTCTCGGCAGGGGTCTGTACAAATTTTCTCTCAATCGACGGGCGTGATACACAAAGTTGAGAATATCACTTTTGCAAACTATTGTTTCGCGTTTGCACCAAATGCTCTTACAGCACGTGCAAAATCTTGGTGTCGGTAGAGAAAACAGCGTTTCCGCAAAAGCTCCTTCGATACGTTTGACACGCCACAAATTCCATTTGCCAACACGTCCATTGAATTTGATTGCTCCGCGAAATATACTTTCAAGCGCTATCACGTTGTCGGTTTTCCAGTCTCCAATTTCCTGGTTGAAATTTGCACAGTTGTAGAACATTTCCGACATATCCCAAACGTTGCTCACATTCCAATTTCCGATGGGCTGGTTGAAGCGCTTGCAATCGTAGAACAATCCATTCATGTTATCAATATTCGTCACATCGAGGTGGCTTATCTTTCCAATCGAAACGTCGGTGTAAGCAAACAACTTTGCCAATGTCACAACACCGACGTTCCCAACAGAATTGAAAACGACCGTGGTCTGCCGGCCCGTGCCGACGTTGTGGAATAACATGTGACTAATCCAGTCTAACTGACCCGCGCGCGGAAGTATACGAATTCTTGCGCGTTCGGGCATGTCGTGTCTACCGTAGACTATTTTAATCCCGTAAGATGTGCTGAGGTCATTCTGGTCTGTAAATGTAATCTTGAAGAACGCCGGTTCCCCGTTAACAGTTATATCAAACTGTATCGGATCCTGGAGTGTTTGTCCTGACAATATCAAAGAAACCGCCGAACTCCTCTTTATCTTGCCTGGATTGGTTAAAACGTCAAACACGATAGGCCGTCTTATGCCTATTGCCTTGCGTGTCCAGTCGTTCGGTTTGCACAATAGTTTAGTGCATTTACAGAACGTCGGATCGTCCCCATTGTTTCCTACTGCTTCCATGATGCTCACCAAAGCATCGTCGCATAATGCGACTTCTGTCGTAGATAATTCCATTTATTGGATGTACTAATGGAGCGGTAGAACCAGAAAGTGGGGAACAAACAAGCGAAAAGAAAGGGGATACGTTTCACGTATTTTTTTTATTATCACAAAGAACGTCATTTACCCAATTTCTGCAAATAAGGATTGGGTCTGGCACTAGCACCCGTTCTTGCAATCATGGGCCCGGCAAAATTGTTCTTTTGTCTCGGAGGTGCTCGAGCCTCGTCCTGGGCGTCCTGGGCGTCCTGGGCGTCCTTTTTCGGACGTGTATCAGGAAACACGGCTTGTTTTCCATACCATTTGTTGTACAATTTGGCGTCGCCCTGGAAGAACTCGGTTTTCAAATCCATTTTCAGATTCTTGACTTCCAGCGTTTCCTCTCCTCTCACAATCGAAAAATGAGCTCGTTTCATTTGGTCAAATTCAGAATTCACGTCTATCAAGAGCCGTTCAATCTCGGCCGAGACCAAATCCATGCACAGCTTGACTTCCTTTTGCGCTGTCGGTGTCTGAACAGATTCCTTGGCCGTGTAAAGTTGCACATAGAACGCGTAAGTGACTAAGAACCGGACAAAGGACTTGACGAGCCCGGGGTGTTTGTACACTCTTTCAACCGTAAATTCCACAATGTCCGGATCGTGCGCCTGTTTGTACTTTGAATCTGTGTCCTGTCTGTAGAACATGCTTACAAAATCACAGTGAGGGACATCAAATTCGGGCTGTTGACCCTGTTCGAGCTTTACTCCAGGAGCTATGACGACCCAGTCAGAAAACGCGACCATGCACTGCAAGCATTGACCCCTGTATATATTGGGCAAGCCTGCTTCGGTCTTGTATTTCATCCAGTGACATTTGATTTCGAGGCACCCCACGGGTGTCTGAGTTTCAACGTCGAGCGTGACACCGTCGGGTGATTGCGCGTAGAATATGGGCAAATAAGGTGCCACGGTCATTCCGTATTCTACGGCCTCAAAATGGACCGGGTTTCCGCTCGCGGATACCTCGTTCTCATTCGCCTTGTCAAGCAACTTGACGTAGCCCTGGCGCGCCATGTCTTCCATTTGCTGCCCATGAGCCAACGCTTTTTTGACATAGGGACTGAAAGGCTCGTCTTTTGAGAGCCCCAATATAACTTTGGCAACTGGCCCAGGAGTCTGCGAGACCTTGCTCTTATTGTGATCGTCTTTCATCATGTGCTTGATGCGAGTTGCCCCAATAAAGAATTTGCGCACAAAATGCCACATTGGAGTTCCCTGCTCGAATCCTGTCCTCAATTCATAGTTGACTTGTGCAAACGAGCCCTTGAATTTGGACTCGATGCCGCCGCCAAACCACGTCTCTTCGCCGTCATGATATCCCGGCGGCGGAGGCGGCGGCAAATTTCCATTCTCATCATCGGCCATGGCTTGAGCAAGCACATCTTTCTCCGTAATGTACGTATCGAGCGTGCCAAAGGCTTTGCCGTCGAATTTGGTTTTCAAACTGGGCACCTTCGCACACAATTCCTTGTAAAACTTGTTGTTATAACTCCTAAGCGCACTCAAAATATCACTCACGTGATTCGTATGCAATGGGAGCAAGTGGCCGTCCAAAGTGAACGTCATTGCAATCGCGCGGTGCATATCACGGTCCGTTTTCAAGTCTCCTTCGTATTTGTAATATCCAAGTACTTCTTTGCACATTTTGCGATAACCATACGACAGTGGGATGGCCCATTTGACGTAGCTGGTCAAACCGGGCAGAGTGGCCAGTTTTTCGCATACGGCGAAATATTCTTCGCGTTTTTGGGCATCTAAAATATAGTTATTGCCGATGTCACAATAGGTCTCCATTTTTGTTCAAGGTTTGAATGCAATCAAGCGCAGTCGGGTGTTTGAAACATAATCACAAAGAGGGGAGAGCGCAAGCCACGACACCAAATCGCGCGGTTTGTTTAAAATAGACTCACTGCGGACTGTGTCAAAAAGAATGAAGCGCGCCTACGACGAAATAACGGCGGATTTTAAGAAGCAAACGCCGCTCGAAAGGCGTTGGTGGAGAAAAGCGGCCAAAATGGGCATGGGCATCAAAGAATATCTGCGCAAGGCCGAAAGTATTAAGAAGGAGCTCGAATCAGGGCATATTTCGAGGGAATTTCAGGATTGATGTATTTTTTTGTAAACCAAAGTACAACATATACGGCCTTGTTTTTCACACAGCATACATGGTCGGATCGTACACGATTTCTTCTTCGCGGATAGATGCGCCTTCTTCAAACCGGCGAGCGCATAACTCTGCGTCGCGGAACGTAATTGAATAAGTGTATCGTATTTCGCGGCGACCGATGAATTGATCGACAAAATTGTTCAACCATTTAAAGGAACCGGCACGTTGGCTGTCGGAAGTAGAAAACGAGCCCTCTGCATTGACCCCAGCGTTGCCCTCGATAATAACAAGTGGGCTCCCGGCGACACGGTTTGCCTGTCCCAGATGGGACTTGAAAAAGGATTTGATCGGAGCGTGAACGACAAGCCAGCCCGGCCCAGGCATCGACTTGAGCTTTTTTGTAACGCGATCAATGTACGACTTCTCGATTGGGGATAGTGGGGTACCAGATTCCATTGTCGATGATAAATTCAAAATACGTCGGCTACGTGCGTTGTTGCCACCTTTTTTCTGATTTCAACAAAAACGCAAGTGAATTTTTAAATAAAAGTTGCAGTGTCGTTGTTCTCCATCACTGCGCCAGGGCGCATCGAAGGAAGATTGGCTACTGTTCTGCAGTGGCGATATACCCCCGGCGCGTGCGCACAATGCGTCTTTGTCCCGCCCGACAGGCTCTCGTTACCAGTCTGGTGTAACAATTCAAGGCCCCTAAAATGCAGACTGAAGCAATGTACCAATTTCCAGAGACTTTTACCCAAGCAACTCTTGCGGATCACGTCAAGAAGGTCATCACAATGCGCGCCACCGAGGAAGCCGCTCAAATACGCCAGGCTATCGTGGGCATTACAACCTTAGACTTTTTCTTTCAAGATGGAGGAAGGGCGTCTTTAAAGACCCCGTTTCTAAACCGAGGAGATGTCGCTAAAAAACTGGTTCTTCTTGAGATGATGCAACGTTTTCCCAATTGCTTGACGGTTGTCAATTGTGGCGTACGCGAAAAGATAGAGAAGGTGCCAAAGTATTGGAGGTTTGAAGACCTCATTTTTGATCTGAAAGCGAAAATCTCGTTGGAAGGACCGACGCCCGATGGAAAATTTGTCCCTGTGTAAATCCTTGTATAACATGAATGTGGCTTTGCTCTAGTTTCCTTTTTGAACTATCTTCATTGTATAATTTGCCCCCCTCCCGGGTGTAAAAAACGTTCTTGCGTTCAGCGAATGAAGAGCCACTTGACATTGTGCAGATAGACTACGTGTGCTCTCATGGACAGATTTCCAGACCAATTTACGAAAGAAAGTCTTGTAGATCACGCAAAGACGGTGATGGTTGCTGCTGCCACCGAAGAGGCAGCTAAAATACGCGCAAAGATAATGGATATTACATCTACTGAGACCTTCTATGCTCAAGGATGCAAGGCGTCGATTTATAGCGCATTTAAAGGCCATTCGAACGACGCTAAAAAAATAGTGCTATTAGAATTAATGCGGCTGTTTCCCAAATGCATAACACGCACACGATGGGATTCGGTTGAATACATAGAGAAGGCACCGTCTTTCTGGATATTTGACGATATATGGATCGATTTGAATGCTCAAATTGAGTTCGAGGGCCTTGGATCCGACGGAAAATTCAAACCTATGTGAATTTATGCATGACACTGTTTTGACCGCCTTTTGCATTGTCTTAATTGTATATAAAAAGATAAAGCGCTTTTACACCCCCGCTTTTTACGCCCTAGTGCGGTTTTTTGACTCGGCCGAATCGCGTGCAGTCGTTCAGTTTTGCGGACTACAAGTGCCTGGCAAGCAAACAAAAAATGGCCATCGAATACGGACCAGGGTCTTTAAAATTCTTGAGCAAGCAAGTTCTTGTAGACAAGGCAAAAGAATACATTGAAAGCCACTGGCTCTGTCAGGAGAAGTGTTTGAGGCAAGCTATTGCATATTGCCTGGTAGATGGAGTTGGCAGTATTGACAAGAAAGGCGTGATTGGACTTGACTCTGTGCTAAAGAACGCAAAGCCTCGAACCAGGAAGGTTGTACTGGGAGAACTTTTTGAAGCTCTTCCCGATTGTCTATTTGTTCGCATGACGGACAGAGTTGAGCCTTTTCAAATGATCGAAGATCACTGGAGTCGCGACCTCATATTTGTGGACCTTGGAATCAAGGAAGAGTTTACCAAGGCCGAGTCTGTGTGACCTGAATTGTGTCCAATTGTGTATATGATTACATGTTTAATAGTGTTAAACTATTATGTGGCTCAAAGATGTTTTTAATAATTTGGACGGCGGGGGTGCACAAAACCAGTTTTTCGACGCCGTGAAATAGAATCAAGAAAAGTACTACTCTAATCTTTGAAGTGTACTTGCACACAAATTGCGTAGACCAAATCATGCTTCCCGAGAAGAGACGCACGGTCAAACTAACACCTCTTCTTCTCGTCTTCCTATTACTGGCTCCCATAGCCATCCAAGCCGCGCCATCGGCTGCACTCGACGCAAAACCGGAACATTTCCTCGAAGTCATCTACGATAGAACAAGCAACGGGCTGGAGAAATCAGTGCAGGTTGTTGTTCGTCCCAACGCCACCGCCATCGACGACGTTTTAAGACAGGTGCAGCAAGTTAGCCCGCGTTCCTATCACATTGTGCAATATATATGCCCTCAAGATTCACCTACAGGAAGATCGCTGCTGCGCACCCACATTCGCACACTGAACCGCGTTTCTTACGTGTACGCGCTGACAAGTTTGGATAATGCAAGTATGCTAGACATTGAAAAAATGGAAGCTGTATGCGAAGCACGTGCGTCGAAAGACGCCCCGCCTCCGCCTCCACCACCGTCTCAACGGAAGTGGGATGGAGGTAACGCTTTCACAAATTACGGGTACGGTTCAAACAATAATAATATCAAGTTGGGTGGCTCATAACATCTAACAGGAAAAGGGAGGGCGTTTATCTTGTCTGAACTGTAGAAATCCTCCTCAAATCCAACTTGTGTAACCAAGGTGCTTGCAAAAGAATGCAAACGATAAAACAGCTTGTGTATTATACATACGTTTTTTGCGTGAACCAAATTATCCCAATTCAAACTTCATGTCCTTTGCATACGCCGTCAACAAACCACAATTTGTGACCATTTGGAAAAACAATAGCAGGCAAACCTCCATCGCGATGCAATACACCGTTGCGGTACCATTTTTTACCACCTTCAGAGTATTCCACAGCAGGCAAATCTCCGTCGCGGTGCAACTTGTCGTGCTGGTACCACTTTTTGTTACCGTTGGTATATTCCTTGGCAGGCAAATCGCCATCGCGGTGGCGTAGGCCGTTTTTGTACCACACTTTAAGTCCGTCGCTAAGAACAACAGCAGGCAAATCCCCGTCGCGGTGCAATGATCCATGTCGATGCCATTCTTTGTTTCCGTTTGCATCAACGACGGCGGGAAGATCGCCATCGCGGTGTAATTTGCCGTGTTGGTGCCACATTTTGGTACCGTTCCAATATTCCACAGTAGGCAAATCGCCGTCTCGGTGCAATACTCCATGTTGATACCATTTACTGTACCCGTGTGCATCAATAACAGCAGGGAGATCGCCGTCGCGGTGTAATTCGCCGTTTTTGTACCACTTTTTGGTACCGTTCGAGAATTCCACAGCAGGCAAGTCGCCGTCGCGATGCAACTCGCCCCTTTTGTGCCATTCTTTGCGCCATTCTTCGCCGTCGTTCGTGTCAAAGAAAGCAGGCAAGTCACCGTCGCGGTGGAGTAAGCCGTTCTGATACCATGCTTTTATACCGTTAGGAAATTCCTTAGCAGGCAAATCACCGTCGCGGTGTAATTCGCCGTTCTTGTACCACTTTTTAGTCCCATCGGAGCAGATCACAGCAGGTCGATCGTGATCACGATGAAGTTTTCCATGCTGATACCATTCATTGTTTCCGCGTGCATCAATGACGGCGGGAAGATCGCCATCGCGGTGTAATTTGTCATGTTGGTACCACATTTTGGCACCGTTCGAATATTCCACGGCAGGCAAATCGTCGTCGCGGTGGGTTAAACCACACAATGAATATTCAGTTGCCTCCCAGTATCCTGTTATCGCGATTGTGACAGTTTGAAACGCTTGCAGTGGTGGGTTTTGCAAACTTTGCCGAAATCGCTGGCTTGTCCGCGCCAAAACATTCCACACATGGTACGTTTTTTCGGGACACAATACGGTCCCTATGTAACGCAGCATGTCATCGGGTAAATCCTGGAGAGTGAGCGCGGGCGGCGCGTTTGCTTTCTCCTTGCCTTCTTCGGCGTCTGAATCGCACAACTTTGCCCTCTTATGTTCACTCATGTACTTATACGTGACGTTATGAAGACGTACAAAACAATTGACGCTTGCAAACCGCCGATTCTTGCTAACCCCACCCCCCGCCTGTTGGATAAAGTATTATATTGACTCTCAAAATATGCACAATTTACTCGGAATCAGATACAATCGGGCTTTCGGGAATAAAACTCAAATTGGAAGCGTCGGCGCCAGTGTTCGCGCTACCCATGTGAAACTGCTGGACGCCAAATGTCGCTTCGATCGGAATCTGACGCTGACCGATCGCCAAATCAAATGCTCGATCGCAGTAGGGATTGGTCAATCCTGCTTTGGCAGCGGCCAGAGCTCCGACTTGCTCGATGGAGACAAACTCTCTGAGAAATTCGGCGTAGGACTTGGCAAATGGGACGGTCTTGATTCTAAACGCGCTAACAGGAACGCTCAGATCGCGGAGAATAGCGAGCGCCATGCGATGATGAGCCTTGCGGTTCGAGAGCTTATTGCTCAGGGGAAAAGTCATGCAAAGTTCGTTGGAGCAATGAGGGCCAGTGTAGACCAGATAAGGACGATCCGAGTGGGGCGAGCGTTTCTCTTGCAAAATAGTCTTCACAAGGCGCGCTTCTTGGATCATAATACCGACGGAAAGATGACATGCAGTGGCAATATCAAAATAAACACGCTCGAGAACTGAAATATCCGTCACACGGCGCCAGTGAGAGCGATCAAAGCCAACGTAGTCAGAAGAGAGCGCGGGCTCCTCGGGATTCACATAGTGAGCTTCCGAAATGATGTAAGACTCGGCGCGTAATTTGAAAACGTAAGAGTAGAACGGATCCGAGAAATAGGAGCGCGAAACGCGCAGTCTCTTGATTCTCAAACAGCCGGTGGCAAGACGCTGGCACAATGTGCTCCATTGCTCAGGAGTGAAAGAATCGTATTCGCGACGAGAAAATGAAGACACGATCACGGTCTCGACGCTGGAAAGTTTCGCGGGGAAGGAACCGACCAAACGAGTCATAGTAGTAGGCCCAGCGAATGTTTTCAATTCCGGGCAGACCTTTTTCCAATTCCAAAACATAAAGGACGCAGTGGAGTAGAACTGATTATAATCGCCGTGAGTGCAACCCTTGTAGGGCGCGGGAACTCCTGTGGAAAAATCGGCAGCAAGACCGCAGCGCTTGCATCCCAAAGGTAAAGTCTCATCGACAAATCCAAAGATTTCCAATGAAGGAAAGCGGCACACGTTGACGCCGGAGACAAAATCGCCTTTCTCATTGGTGTCAATGAAAAACTCCTGCAGTCGAGTAAACACGAGCTCCTGAGCACCAACAGGAAGAGTTTGGTAAAGGAGAGTCAATTGATGACCCCACATGGTAAGTTGGGTGATGTAGGGAACCAAGAAGTAGAACGACCTCCACGATTTCTCGCTCAAAACATTGCAATCTTCTTGGAAAACAACAACGAGATTCTTTGCGATCAATGGAACATGCTCAGCCCAAAGACGAAAGCCAACAGGTCGATCGGCAATGCCGGCGACTTGGGCGATTCGGCTGTTGAGCCAAACGACGGCCTCGATCAAACCTGTAGCGGATGTAATCACCAACTCACACGTAGTCTCGTTGTACGTAAAATTGGTTACGGATTCAGAATCAGACAACGACATTCTGCGCGCAAAAGTAAGTTTTTTTCGTGCGGTTCGCCAAAAACGCCTAATTCTTATCAATGAACACTAAAACATGACGTACATGATAAAATACAAAGATTGAGAAAAAGAGGCGCGAGATAAATCGACTTGCAGGCAAGGAGGAGTGAAGGCGGACTGAGAAAAAAAGAAGCGCGTGGCGGAACACATTTTTAACTCGCCGCCCAAAACGGGAAAGCAGGGTAACTCCCACCCCAGACAACTGCATCGGAAAAATAGATACGATTATATAATGATGCAATCCTGCTTTCTAAGCTGATTCCGAGTGAAAATCACGCCGGCGTTGAGCTGCGCTGACATTGTTCCATATCGGGCGAGTCATCGGAAAGTTGTTTTGAAAATGTATTTAGCACACACACGCGCTATCAAATCATAATATGCAAAAATCGACGTCGGATCTCACCGCACCTGCACCCGGGTGGTTAAACTAGCCACCGCCCCAAAACCTGCCCCAAAAGGAGAATCAGTTCACATTGTGGTCGCGACGTAGCACATCTGTTCCGGTGCGTGTGCCATTCTTATCAACGAATATCAATAGTGACTTAATAGTGTCGTATTTTAAACCTTTGTGCAGAAAATGGCATTTTTGAAAGCGCTCAATGCGTTTACGAAAGAAACCGAAACTGGCGCCGTTCCAGCGCCCTTGCTTTCACTCGGAAAAGACAATATATCATTCATGGAGCGAAATGCGAATGCGGTGAGAGAATATCTCGAGATGCTGCACTCTGCGGACGACGAGATCGCCTGCTACCAAGGCCGCCTTCTTGCCGACGAAGTTTTACGCGTCATCCAATCGCACGCGATTACTATGGATATGAACATGACATTTGCCAATTTTTGCGATTTGATATCGGCGCCATTCTACTACGCTGCGTTTTTGAACCACGTGCGTCACATTATCGATTCAAAGGTGGCTATGGCCGTTCATCCGCCTCACGCTTTGCCCATGTTGCATTCTGCGTTTACATCGGCGACGAAGCATGCCATTTCGGCGCACCAAAGTCCACTGGCGCCGTTTCATCGGCTGTTGGAAACGTTTGCAGTGGCGACCGCTGTGCCTTGCATTCAAAGCATGCTCAGACGCATTATTCTGAATTGCAGAAACAATGTCTTTGTGGCTACAGACGCTGATGGTGGTCACTTTCTCTCCTTTGCGCTGACTGAACCGGTCTTTGAGACGGCTCTGGTATCTTCTTCGATCACTGAATGCTCGCCAGTGTTTTTTTCATCCGAATTCGTTGCTTTTCTACAATCTTCCATTTCTACCATGAAAAACGCGGCCGATTCTCAAGTGCATAGCGCCGATTCAGAGTTTTCTTTAGCTCCGCCAGCGCCACTCATGGAAGCCGAGCCTGTTGGCAATTTTGACGACAGTGAAGAGAATATTCCACGCGAGGAAGAGTTGGCGATTTTTATGGCTTCAATGCCGAGTTCGGCGTCCTGTCCTCCTCCTGCTCCGGCCCCTTTTGTGCCTTTCACCGCCGACGACGCAGTCTTGGAACAAAACGACGATATCGCCCAAGAAGACGAAGACTTGTACGACCCATCATTCCAATCGGATAGCAGATCGCGTCAGCGACAGGCCAGGAAAATCAAGAGCGCGTCCAAAAGGAAGAAGCGTCCTTACACTGGACTGCCTCGTGGTCGCAAACCAGGTTCTGTGATCGAATTGGCGCAAGATGAGATTACACGCGGCCCCGTGGTTGACAAGTTCAAGAAGGGCAGCGGCTGCAAGTATGCATACGTCAAGACTTCATTGAGCCAGATTGTGATCGATCAAGTGCACCCGGATGCGATTCAAAATCAGATTCACAAGTGGGCCAATTTTACAGGCCGTACGCTCATGACACTTATTGAATCGGTCGAGCTACACGACATGGAAACGTTGGCTCTATATGTGGCTACATGTGAATATTTATTGAAGGCAGAGCCTACAGCTTACGGGAAGGATTGCGTCAAGTGCATTGTGTCCCAATTGAAAAAGTGGTGCATGGATAAGAGGCATCGGATCAGTACATTGTATACAATGAAGAATCAGGTTTAGAATATTACGAAACATAAAAATCACGATAAAAAATAAGAGTAACAATAACAAAAGCGCCTCAAAGGGAAAAAGATAAGAGCTCCTGCCGGGAATCGAACCTGGGGCTCACCGATGAAAACGGCACGTGTTACCAATTACACTACAAGAGCATGCCAAATCGGCGTTGTGGTCGATGTTGCTTATGTCGAATACCGGGCACAATCCGTTCGAAACCGCGGTTTTGCAGGTTCTGTATTGTTCGGCGGTTGTTAAAAAAATTCATAATATCAAAGTCTCTACTCGACACATAATATTCGAATTTGTCCGTCAAGAAAATCGATAGCGGCATGTGCAGCGGCCGCTATTTCCGGGTCAGGGTGGGTACGTTTGAAAACGCACTTTCTTGGGACAGTTGTCCGGAACCAGTCGCACGATTTTCCGCGCCTGTTATACCCGCCGCTATCGCTTTTCTTGTGGGTCAAAATCAAAATGTGTTTTAAACAGGTTTATATGATTAGTTTGGCATTTTAGAACATTCGCACGAGATTGGATTTGCGTACAGGCGATATTTACCGGTTTGCGGTTTTACCGCGCCGATTTAAGCGCTTTGAATTGTACTATAAATTCTGATTATCCATGTAAAATCTTGTGTTGAATATGCCACGCATTTGTTTTGATTCCGGAGGCGATTGGACGGGGTGCGCGTCAAAAACCGGGCTTCCACTGGTGCAAAATTTCACTTTTAATCTAAATACTCACTTTTTATAGTCCAAATCACGATTGCTAAGAAGTGCCGCGCGTGTTAAAGAGCGCTGGGGATTTCTGGACATTAGTGCCGAAAAAATGCGCTTATTCGTGTACAAGTGCGTGTTGGTGCAATACCCGAACAGAGACGCTATCAACGTATTTGGATTCTGCTTGGACACGCTGGCAAATGTGATTATCACCGTGAACGACGTGCGAGTCAGCGGCTGGTTTTACGTGACGGGCGCTCGTTTGGAAAAACTCAAGTCGCTTTCGAGTCCCGATGGCGTTCTTTCGATCGTGGCCGACCCGGACGCTGAAATGCGCTATCCTCGAGCTTTAGCTCCTCCAAAACAAGGTCAGGCGCAGAATACAAAGTACTGGTTCCGCGTGGACAACATTTCTCCGAGTGGACGAGACTACGACTTTGAAAAGCTGGCCATGCACGTGAACATGGAGCTCACGGACTATTTGATAAGTGAACATTTGAAAACGCAAATTCAAGTCGAATTTTTTGCGATTCCGACGACGGATACAAGAGCGTCCATGCAACCGCTTGAAGTGTTGCAGAGACTGCAGCCCAAATTTACTCTATGTGGCACATTTGACATTCCGGACGCACATAATGGGTCACAACAACACAAGGATTCGGAGATCCGCGAAATGACACCCAAAGAGTTCTCAGCGTTGTTCGACCGGCCAAAGACTGAATTTGTTCACAAAGACGCCGCAGCCTTGCTGGACTATTGTATTATCGAATGCGCTGACCAAGCTCAAGTTGGATTGCGTAAATTCAACGTGCAGTTTGCGTCAGACAATGTCGCCAAGGAATTCAAGTCCTGTGCCGACACGTCAAATCTCGAAACAGTCTTGCACGAGTTGAGCAGATTTGATTTGAAAATCATATTCGCAAAATCGGAGCATTTCAAAGACGAGGAAACGTCGGACGAGACGTGCCTTTTCGCCGATGACGGCACCAAGCGCGTTCTCGAAGTCCTACAGCCAGATGCAAGCAAAATCTCGCTATCCAGAACCAAGAGCAATTGGATATACGTTCCCGTGTACAATGGCACGACCAAAGAGCAGATTGACGCTGCAATTCCAGTGGCCGTTGCATTGTCGCAATTCGCCGCGATTCCCTTGCATCTTACGTTGATGGATTTGCTTACGACGTCAAAGAAGAAGAAAATGGTCGAGTATTTTATCACCAAGTCGCTGATCAAGCGTAACTACGTCGTGCTTCCGTACCCGAAAAGATCAGCAGAGTACGTCAAGGGCTCGGCGAATGATTCGGCTGGTGGATCTGTAAAAGAACCGCAAAAGGGTGTTCATTTTGCCGATGACACTCACGAAATTGTCATGATTGACATTCGGTCGTACTACCCGTCGATTATCGCCGAGCAAGATCTGTGTGTCACTCAGCCGCTCTCCCACATTAATAGAGTACCATGTTTGGCCGATGATATTCCCGCTGCAAGCCGCAGAATCCGCAAAACGCAAGATTATAATGTGAGCAAATTGGACCCGTTTAACAAGCTGACCAAGGCCGAGAAAGAGAAATTAGTCCGACAGGGCAAGGAAGTTCCTATGCTTAAAATCAAGAAACTTGAAGCGCAGTTGGCGCCGATTCCAGAAGCAGTATGGGCTGGTGTTCAACTTAGGAACAAGTCCACTGATCCAATTGTTCAAACCGCGCTCAAAAACCTTTTATCTTCATTGTACGGCGCTATTCTCACGAGATCCATGAGATATTCGGCTCCTGCGCTGGGCTCGGCGGTTACAGCATGGGGCAGGTTCTACATTTTTGAGATAGGACGCCGATTGAACACGGCCCTGTGCGATATTACAAACAACGATAGAGGATTCCTGCTTGGAATTACGGATTCCATGCTTCTGCACGTTTCCAAAATGGACAGGAAGGAAATGGCGGACTTGATTGACTACAATTTGCATATCATGCGGCTGAAACGGATTGAAATCAAACCTCTCGAGTTTTTCAAAGCCGTGTATATTCAGCACAAAACGGGGTATTGCTGGATCACGGACGGACAAGACAGAATTTCAGTCGAAACGTGCAAGGCGCTGGAACCCAAACAAGAGAACGTTCCACAAGCTGAAAAGGATCTATACATTGAAATCATAAGTATGGTGCTGTCAAAGGCGTCTCAGGAATCTGTGTTGGACTTTTTGGAGCGACTAGTGACCAGTGCCGAGCAAGATGGCGTTTCAAGCCCCGCGTTTACGGTAGGAAAGATTCTAGTCAAAAGGTATATGTCGTTGTTCACTCCCGAAGTCCTGAAATCGGAAATATTCCAAAGAATGGCGAGACTGACGTCCGTGGGCAAATCTGTGACCGCAAAGACAAAAGTTAATTCGATCAAGAAGTCTAGTTCCGAAAACGGGAATCGCATTCATTTGCTCGAGGCCTACGAATCCCCCCATTCAAATTGGCACGAGTCGGGTAAACTGGACGCGTTGATTGGGTTTATGTGACTTCTTTTCTGCCATGGAAGACTCTAATTCAAAGCAAGAAGATGTATCAAACAAAAAAGATGACGATACGGACGGCGAAATGCCAGAGCTTGAAGACGCCGGCGACGACGACTTTTGGATAGACAGCACTGGATGCAAAATGAGCTGGACATCCAAGGCATTGAGCGTTTGCACTTGCCCACCCGGTGAAACGGAGTGTATGGTAAGAGCGCATCTCGACTGCCCGTTTGAAGACCCAATGCATTACAATTGCAGCGACGGTTGTCCTTCGTGTTTGATGGCGGAAATAGACGCAAAGAACGCACGCGAGATGTAAATATAACTTTATCGTATCTGCTTTACTTTGCATAAATACAAAAGTTAATTCGACCAGGAACTCAAGTTCTGAAAGGGGGAATAGACTTCATTTGCTCGGGTTTATGTGACTTTTCTGTGTAACTATTCGTCATGGAAAACATCAATTCAAAGCAAGAAAATGTCTCGAATGAAGAGAAGAAGAACAATGTTGAAGACGAGGACGACGAGGACGACGACTTTTGGGAGTGCAACACAGGATGTAAAATAAGCGGGAAATCGAAAACATTGAATGTTTGCACTTGTCCACCAGATACCTTTGACTGCATGGCAAGAGCGCAAATTGACTGCCCGCTTGACGATCCGTGGCATTACGATTACAGCGGGTGTCCTTCGTGTTCGATAAAGGGCGCCGACAGTTGGGTGCGCGGCACAGGATGCAAAGTGAGCTTGACATCCAAGGCGGTAAGTGTTTGCACTTGCCCACCGGGTACCACGGGCTGTATGGTAAAGGCGTATCTGGACTGTCCGTTTGAAAATCCGATGCATTACATTTGCAGCAATGGGTGTCCTTCGTGTTCTTCGGAAGAAATCCACGCAAAGAATGCATGCGAGTTGTAAATATGACTTTTTCGTATCTGCTTTTATTGTATATAAGTACAAATACGCAATGAATGTCCCAGAGTTCACGATTCTTTGAGTTTTTTGATCAAAGTAAACAACTGGCATGCTTTTCTTCCTAAAGTAAACAAGGTACACAATGCGACCGTCTCTTTGAATTTTTCCAAAATGCCGAGAAGTCTTTTAGGGTTTCCGAGAGCCGGATAGAGCTTCGCACGCGCGTTCAAGTCCATGTAGGCCATCGGATCATCAGATAGAATCAAATCGATGATTTGACGGAGCTCGACAAAGTATTCTGATAAACCTTGTATGGGCAATCTTTTTACGTAGCCTTCGATGAACGCCAGATCTTTGTTCACAAAAGTTACGTAAGCCAGATTCCAATTTTCTACATTGTCCCCTGATATGAGTTCCTGAGTAACACAAAAAATGGTTGTTCAGCAAAAAAAAAAAGGAGCAAATCACGCGGCGGGTCTGTAAAAAACCGTGCCATGAGTCTGTGAGCAATGTGTTGATATGCTCTGTGATACAGGGCATTGGTTGCAATGCCGGGACGAGAACTAAACTTGGCAAAGTTCAGATTAATGTTCATTACAAGGTCTGCATGGAATAGAATGAGCCGCGGAGCAAGGACGCGCGATTTAAAGGACAGGCGTCGTGTACCGTAAATATACAAACGTGACCCTCTAGCCTTTAGCGAGGGACGAAAGTCAAGCGTGCTAGCCAATGTATCGAATGAATCGTCAATGCACTTGATGTTTAAGTGCGTCAGAAACGCCTCGTCGTGCGCGCGCAAATCGTCGGCGTTGCCGAGAACGTCGACAACTAGATCCATATTCGGTTTTTTTCGTGCTCTATCGTGAATAGATTAAGTTTTGAAAGCAACAAACAAAAGCACACAAGTCTAACACAAGGGGGGAGGGGTGTTTTTACTGCATATATGTGTAAATGAACTGTATTCACAATTTATGCCCATTTATATGCCACGTAGCGTAGCAATAATTCACCGAATGCGAATTACGCCCGCATCTGCGACACGGCTCACGCGCCGTGTTTTCTGCCGGCGCTTGTTCCACGCTCCTTTGAGTGCCTCTGTATGGAACTAGGCTATTCTGCGCAGGCTCTGTACTTTGTGGCATCAAAGACATTATAAAACTGAAAATGGCGTTCAAATACCTGCTTTGGTTCCGCGGGACAAAGTTGGGGCAGTCTCTGGCGTAATGCCCGACGTTTCCGCACTTGAAACAGGCATTCTGAGCTGCTCGTAATTCGGTCTCAAGTAGTTTTACTTGAGCAGAAGTCAATTTTGGTTGGCAATAAGAACCTCCTCTCACGTTTTCAATGCCATGTTTCGCCATGTATTCTTTTGTCGTCGTGTCTTCGTCAAACGGAGATAAAATAGGCTTTGTCTCCAATATTTCAATCGGTTCGTACATTCGAGTCCACTCGACGCCGTCAGAGTCGCCGGCCAAGTGCTGTTGGAACCGAGTCTGAGGATCGGCCGACATACCGACGTAGAATTTTCCTTGCGCAAGACGCAATACGTAGATCATCTTTTTTCTAGGCGAGATTTGGAAAATGTGCACTTACGACAAACGCGAATGAACGGTCTGAAGAAAAAAGCGAGGGGAGTTTACAAAAGTTACAGTTTAAACAAGCATCAAGTTTAATTCTGTTAAACAACATTTCTAAAAGAACGCATTTCCCATATAAAAATGGGTCACATGTTAGGTTATGCAATCATCGGTGCTACGTTGCTAATACTAGTTTTACTCATTGTGGTTACCGTCTACTTTATTTGGTTCTATCTCATACGTGCCCTGATTGAATTCTTTATAACACTGGTGATATTCTTCCGTCTAATGCTCGTGTTGATGGACATTCGCGACGATTTTACCCCACGCCTACCGCGGGGGCCTGAAATGCAGGAGCGCCTTTATGGGCGCGCGCTTTTATTCCGTTCTCAACGTCGTTCGTCTCGCCGTCAAATAGAATGGAACCGGACACCTGGTTTTACCAGACAACAGTCTGTGAAGGTAATGTCTGCCATTTTGTGACTTCTACAACCCCTCCACCGAGCCCCACGTTTTTGGAGCTATTACCGCGGTTTGCGTGCATAGTTTTGCTATTTAGCGCAGTTCTTTACGTCCTGCTGGTCGCGCTCTACGGCTGCTACCTTGTTTGCAAAATTATCCTGACGAAAACATACGCAATATTGCGGTGGGTGTGGCTGAAGATTGTAATACCTTTAGCCAGGAGACGGAGTAAGGTAATACACATCGTTTTTGGACAGCGTTTGCAAACCAAAAAGACACACGTTGTGGCACACATAAAACGGACACAAAGGCACAAAAATGTCTCCAAAAACGTTAATCGACAAACCAGGCGGTGGAATAATCGCCTGGATAGGAATAGTTGCTTTCATCGTCGTGGTCTGTGCTCCCATAGCCGCTTTTCAATGGGCAAGGATTAAAATCAAACAATGGACACGCCAAGATGGTAAAAAAGAGAACCTGGGATCAGTCTATTACTACAAGGACAAGGAGGACTGATTACAGTCTGTTGTTCTACCAGCTGCTTAAACATAAACATAAACATAGAGGACCTGGATTTACTGTACAATACATTTTTTTTCAAACGCTCTGAGTCACGTTCCTCTCCTTTGCTCTTGCGTGCTGAGATCCCAGAGTCGACAGTGCGCTCAATATGAACTCGAGCGGCCTGTGCTCGGTTATAAAATGCTCGGCGTACCATGCGACCATTCCAGCCAAGCAGAGAGGGCCTATCTGTTGAAACGCTCTATTATTGTTAATGATCCTACTCAGAACCACAAATGCGAATTCGGGTATGCTGTTCTCGTTCAGAACAATCTCCACCATTTCGTCGTGTACGGCGAGCCATCCGTCGACATAGGCGTAGGGCAAACCTGATTTGGTTTGCTTGGAAGGACGCAAAGCTTCGCATCGAATATAGTCTTGCACTGAGAGCGGTGTAAAATCACTGTATTTGAGAGTCAAAGCATTGAATAACTCGGCCACTTTTGTTGCCAGCCTGGGGCGCTCCCCAAGCGCCTTTTCAAGACCCCTTTCCATCATAAGTTTGTGATCGTCGGGTGAAATAGATTCCTTTGTGAGGAGGCAGTCAACGACGCTATCCCCAATTTGCTTGGCCGCTTTCCCGATTTCATCGTAGTAGTGTCCGCCATGTGGCGTCTTGTTGCCCAGGATGCTAAGCAAAAGATTGCAAATGTCGTGCGCGACTTTGCTTCGAATGTTTCGATGCTTTGCATATTCTTCAAAACAAAAATCGCGACATTTGGCCAATGCCTGTTGCACGACGTCAATATGGTTATCGTCGTCCGTGAAGTTTAGACGTAGAATTTTGCGGCCCATTATCTTGAATTTTAGAGATCTCGAACCGTGTATATAAAACGGAGGGCAGCCCAGCCGAGCAAAGTTTTGCTCCCCCTACAAGGTCGGGCTGGCCGACAGGTGCGTATTAAATAAGAAAAGGTTTCAATACGCTATTTACGCGTGTCGAAGAATCATGTCAGAAGTTATCGGTTCCGAGACTCCAACTGATGCTCCCAAGTACGAGCTTACTGGCAACGACGCCAGTCGCTACGCCGAATACGCGCATCGTGCTGTTAGCGCCTATGTGGATGTCACTATATCGCTCGCCATCAAAGGTTTGCCGCCTAGATCAATTGAAATCATGGAGTCCGTCATGGATGCCATTCCCAAACCATTCGTTGCAAACTTTAAGCGAGACTACCTCGCTTCTGCAATCACAGAAGAACTACTGGAGTCTCAAAATGTATTGCTAGAGAATAGAACCAAATGGGACACCAAATTATGGGTCTCGTTGAAAGCTGCCGTCAAATCGGCGCAGACAAAGTTTGAAGCAGAATGTGAGGCGGTTGCTGTAGACCCAAACATCAAAATCTACGCGGAACGATTCTTCGCGTCGTATTTTCGTACCATCGAGCGCGTCATCGGTCCACTGGGCCCGGACTATGTTCGGTGTCACGGATGCCGCCCGTATAATGGACGAGAGATCGCGGGTGCTGGAATGTGTATTATTCCCAGTTGGGCATTTGACGGCTGCAAGCTATGCAGAGAGTTTGGAAATGGCCACGGATCAGTGGAAAGAAAGTATTACACGAGCGATGCCGTCTGCGCCGATGGAACCGTATTCAAAGCTCCTAACGCTGCTTGTATTGAATGCAATGACTCCGGAACGGTGAAAAGATATATACGCGTCAAGCATCCCAAAAGGCACGAAAGGAGCGATGGCATGAACGGCGAAGAGCCCATTGTATCCTTGCCTTGTTTTGGCTGCCGCGGCAGAGAAGGCTATAGACTACACAATGAAGTGGAACATCATTTCAAGTCTCAACTTCCCGCATACCCCAGCAATTTGAGATTTGAGAGCGCCGAGGACGCCCTTGCGTGGACTGCCCCTGCGATGCACTAAGCCGTAGTAAAATCTGTCACATAAACTACCTTATATGAATCAATACTAAATCAGTGGTTATTCTGCGCGCGTCTTAATACAGACCTGTAACATATTGCCAAAAAAATATTGGTCGGCCCTTTCCGACCTTCAGCCGTCAAAACAAAAAAAAATGTCCACCCGCAAAGATCCGGTGTATATACGTCTATGTGGTTCAAATCGAGCATTGATCCGCAAAAAATGAGATGTTGACAGACCAGGCATTTTTGAAAAAATGGAACTCCAGACAGAAGTCGACGTCTGGGGTGGTGCGACTCGCGACGGCGGCGCGTTCAAAGAATCTTCCAAGCATCGTCAGAAGTTTCAGTGTCGACACCGGTGCCGCGCTCGTCGCGCATTATTCTATCTTCACTGCCTTCCACAGGCATTGTACATCTTTCATCGATCGGCATCGTCAGCTTCCATGGAGTTTCCAACAGGCGTGGTGCCGTTGGAAAACGCTTCTTCCCACGCGTCCGGTTCCGGGCCCTTTGGCTTCATTTATACCTTCGTCTCTATTATTTGGGTTGTTGCACCCATATTCAAGGCCGCGAAACCAATTTTTGAAGTGATCAAACCCACCGTGGAGGCCTGTCGCGCTATTCCGCCGGTTTTCCATGCAGGGTGCGTTCTTTTCTATTTCATCTACCTCTCAAACCATATCTTTTGGCGAGTAGAACGTTTTACTCTTTGATTTTTATACTCAATCTCTGTGTCTGGCAGAGTTCCCGGTTGGTTTGGCCACTTTCCTCCACGCGCGCCTCTTCATATTTCAGATGTCATCTACCTTTCAAACGTTGCATTTTCCCTTTTACATTTTTTGCATTAACATTGTCGTATCAAATTTTCACCCGGGACAATTTTCAGACTTTTTTCTCGCGCTTTACCTGAAACCAAGGACCTCGCTTACGCTGCTGTTTATTATACCACATGTTCAGAGTTTCTGGTGTAAAAGCCACTGTGAACGTTAGTAGAAGGCTCGGATCCGCTATCATCCGCCGTGCACGTGCTCTAACAGCACGACGACGAAGAGATCCTCAACCTGCTGCTGAACTTGTTCCTCAACCTGCCGCCGAACTTGTTCCTCAGCCTGCTGCTGATCTTGCTCCTCAACCTGCTGCCGAACTTGTTCCTCAGCCTGCCGCTGATCTTGCTCCTCAACCTGCTGCCGAACTCGCTCCTCAACCTGCTGCTGAACTTGTTCCTCAGCCTGCCGCTGAACTCGCTCCTCGACCTGCTGCTGAACTCGCTCCCGAGCTCGCATCCGAACTCGCTCTTGGCCCCAAGCAGGACGGTGTCGACTGCGAAACGTATTTTGCTTTCCAACCCCTGGTGCATGTTTTGTTGCGTTATCTACCACATGCTTCCGCCATGACACTTTCCACGCTATCTCATAGAATTCGTCGCAACATTGAGTCGAATTACGTCCTCCGTTATCGACACACCGAAGTCCTCTTCCCCATGTGCTTCCTTACGTCTCTTTATCGTCGTCAGAGGGGCCTCTGTGCCTGCTGTGAAATTCATCCAATGAATTTTCGGGCCTCGATTCTCGGCAGCGGCATGTCCGCTTACCTGACAAATCCCCATGTCGCGGGGGAGGAGATTCGGTTTTTGTGCGAGCATTGCATCTGGGATTTCGAAGCCCTTTTGCAACGCACGGCTTTCTATGTTTTCCATTGCGAGCCTGAGGTGTCTCCGCTCATTCATCCTCGCACTGATTTCAGAAAGCATGCCATTGAAGCAATCCAACAGCGGTGGAATAAGATGCCCTCTCTTCGTGGGTTTCGACTTTGCGACGTAGTGAAGCTGTTGGCGACTTATCCAAATACGTCTTCTCTATATCTCCGTCAGATTCTGCTGCATAGCGTGTTGGTGATCGATTGCAACCGGGTTGATTAGGCCCATGGCGGGTTCTCTACCTTCTCCGGGCTGTGGGGCTATAGCTGGCTGTCATCGTACTACCCAATCGATGTGACGTTCTCCCTTTCGGGTGGAGCGGGAGGTTGGGTGGGAAGCGCGGCTGGTTTAATGCCCCATGGTGCAGTGGCGGATCCCGACGCGTCAAATGGGAGCTCTCGCAGGGTAAACATATGTTGAACAGTTCGCGCGATGAGAGAGGAACGCGATCACTGGCCCAGACTCACTGCGTGGCTTCTGATCGCAATTACATCTCATCTGGCTGCGTTGAGTTGACGTGGCTGTGGTGGTAATCCCGTTCGTCTGGCTGACACAGTATGCTCCCGGGCGGAGAGTCCACTCAGTAATTCGCGAGAGATCCCTCATATGCAGCAGCAGCAGCAGTTCTTTTCTTTTCCTTTCACAGACAGTTCATATTGACATCTTTCTGACGGAGATTCTGCCTTTTTTTTTATTGTTTACGCGACCTTGCAGTGGCGGACACAAGACGTCTCCGTGCGGTGGGAAAGAAACATAAGAGAGATCAGAACGAATTCCTACCGAATAAGAAACAGAAGATTGTGGAAAGCGAAGACAGCAGTGAAAGCTTTCAAAGTGATCAAGTGGATGGCAGCGACAATGAACAGTGCTTGGATCTGATGCACATTTCTCAGAACAGTAGTGTCGATTCCAATTAGAGCAGACTAGAGTAGTTGTAGAGACAACGGGCAAGTTTATTAGCAAACTGTTCATGTAATTATGATTACAAATACACACAAGTTATTATCATCATTGTCACTGCATTGTCACTTTCGGCTTTGTCGTTTCTTGACCTTCTTTGATTTCTTTGTACTCTTTAAACTCTTTGTTTTCTTCACCGTCTTCGATTTGCGTCCTTTCTTGCTCTTCTTTCTGCGTTTGGTCACCGCGTTGGGGAGCACCGCGCCGTTAGCGGGTTCTACATAGGGCAGAGCACCCGCGATTGGCGTGAATTTTGATGGCGTGTCTGCAACTGTGAGACTGGCCAGTTTGGAGGCCAAATTCTGGCGGGGCTTAGGGCGAGGCATTCCTTTTTTGGGTTTAACTAGACACTTTTACCAAACTATACGCGAGAAGCGCAAAAAACTTTTAATAAAGATACATATGATACATTTAAGTAGCGTTTACCATTGTCCCAGAGTGACCGGTTGTGACCAGAGCCCGGACTTGAGCAATCGCCTTCATGACCGCGTCGTGGCGACCAGCCGTCTCCCTTGCACCCTCACCAAAGTAGAAAACAGTATGAACAACTTGCATTGCAAAAACGGTAATGATGAAGAGGAGTGCAAACAACGATATAAGACTTCGTGCGCGACGTCTGGCATGTATATTTCTTATTGCCTCTTCCGGTTCCTTGACCCCGAGAAATTCTTTTTCCATAAGCGCAATTCTCCTCTCGAGTTCCTGGATCTTATCAGGAGCCGTATAAACAGACTTGAGCTCAAAGCTTTCAGGCAATTCGGGCGGGTTCATGAAGAACGCGGGCGGCTGCCCCGGATGGACGTAAGTCATTCTTGGCAAACTTATCCCTTTTTTTTTTGAGTACACTCGCCTCATTCACTCTAACACATCAAAATACAAGTTTTTATTTAAGACCCTAAAAAAAATTCAGCTATTCTTTTTGCTTTTATCCGCGCCTGTCTGCGCTTGGAGCACGGTTTTCGCCACCGAGCGGCTGCTTGAAAGGACGTCGTGCAAAAATAGCCCGAGTGCGGAAAAAACCGCCGCCATGACCGCGTCCGTGACCATATATGTCTCGTATGCTCCGTACGATAATGTGTACAAGAACGGAATGAGCAAATCCCGGTTGTAGAGCACGTAATTGGCGACGCTCAGCGCCGTAATTGTAATCGTGTACACGACCATGCCCGCCAGCTCCGATGTTACGCCGACGTAAATCGCGGACCAAGATACAAGGGCATTGTAGAAAAAGTAGAGCGAGAAAATTCCGTATACAAACACGAGCGCGGCTCGAGAAAACAAGTTGGACGGGTTGAAGTGGAAAAGCACGGCCAGCGTTTGAGTCACGAGCGCGACCCCGATAAACGAGGACAGTTGGCTCTGCCATATTGGCGCCTGAGTTGCCGCTCGAGATTCAAGCCTTTCATATCCATTTTCCAAACTCGTCTTTGTAATATTCTGCAATTTAGCCTCCAAGTCGACGGAGAAGAAGCGCAGGAGAACAATGTTTGCGCCGGTCAACACAAACTGCCAGGCCGTGTACTTGACCGACCAATAGAGCCACAGTTCCAGCATTCGCACGAGATTGCCGCCCGCGGCGTGCCACAGTTTAGAAATGTACAAAACTATTGCACAAAACACAGTTCCGAATAAAAGCGCGTATTGAAACGCTACAAATTCAACGGGAAGGCGATCAATGTCGCCAGGGCCTAAGAATTCACCCGATACACATATTTCGATGAATGCCGCTAACAAAACCCAACATTGCATAATATCCACAACAATATTGGCCTTGGATAATTTGCCGGCGAGCGTGGGGCTGATCCGCAATTTTGAAAAGTATTTTGCCACAAACGCCGTTTGCACTGCGCCAAATCGATCAATAGTATACACACGGCGTACAAATAGTAGAATGCAAAATAACGCAGCTAATCCGCGCGGAATGCTAAGCCGGTGGTCGTCAGATTCGGCGTTCCAAGCAATCAACATCGTTTGGGCACCCGCGGATTTTTCGGGCGCAGCCATCGCGTAGCCCAAGCTATGACGATGCAACAATTGTCTACTCGTTAAATACAGATTTTTCGAATTGTCCCGCGCTCTTAAATCGGACACTGGCTTGAGGTGCGACCCCACCTTTGAAAACACGCTCGAGTTGACTTGCGCGTCCTGCAGCGCGGTAATTTTATCCGCCATTGATGTAGGATACGATTCGAACATATTTAGCATTAATCTATCCGCACTCCATGGGCGAATGCCGCGCTGGAACGGCGATCCGGAAAAATTGGCCCGTCTCACGTTGGACGAAAACGGGACGGCCCGGGCCCGCTCGGGTAGCGGCCCGACCGCGGGCAAACAAAGGCCGTTTGGGTCATTACAGGCTCCTAGTGTATATGGGCTCAAAATAGGAGGTTTTTGTGAATCTACATATTTTGCAAATGCATTATCCGAAGAATGAAAACGAATAAATGTGCCGCTAAGAGCGGTAGCCAGGCCCGAAGTTTGGAGCAACTTATTTTTCCATAATCCACTCTCGGGGCTAAAATCCAAAAATGCAGTGCCCGATGGGATATCAGTGCTATTATCTATGGTTATACATAGAGTATCGGCATTTGACACACCCGCGGAGGCCGCGGCCAAAAACACGGTCCAAAGATGGGTCTTTCGCTCGGGGTCGACTATTCTCGCCGCAGTGAACGCGGAAATTAACCACTTGAATACAATATGATCCTCGTCTTGAAAGTGCACATGTACGTATGCATATGGCGCGTGAATTCGGCACAGGTCGGCCTCCACGCGCGGTTCAAAGGAAAATTTGGCTCCAAGTCGGCCGTACTTTAGGTCGATTATGGCGCGATCATTTGACTGGGCAAGTGCCGGAAAGTCATATAGAACAAATGCATGTTCCATTAATGATTGTCTGGCTTTATCACCTGATGCCGGGTTGCCGACCACGGGCACAGCGGATCCGCTCGCCGCGTCAAAGGAAACGTAGAGCAGCGCTTGTTTGGATATAGACTTTGAAAGAGTAAGTAGTTCTTTTCGTTCGTCCGCGAATATGTTGTACGGGATAATATCAATGAGCGCCTCCCAGGCCATGGGCGATCGCAACTCGAGAGGCGAAGGGAATTGACGCGTTACCACTCGCCCACTCGCGAATCCGGCAAACACGCACAGCAAAGAAAACGTGAAAAGTGTTTTTAACATGGCTAGGCAAATTGAATGTCGAAATAAAGTGGGATGAAGGTCGCCGGGCAAAAAAATGTGCACAATTTTAGTTTCTGTGCCCTTCAATATGTTTTTTTAAACCGCGCGAACTTTGGGCGATATTATACGCATAATGTAGTGTTCCGAAAAAAATGTCCGAAAACGCTGGCGCTGCTGTACTCATAGCCACTCACGGGCTTTTGCTCCCTGCAATCTACTACTGCCTTTCACACTGGGTCATTCTGGCATTCTCGCACTTCTTTCTCACATTTTGCGCGAGTCTCTACTATCATATTTGCCGAGCCTACAGCCAATGTGTGGGCCCACCGGACATTGCCTACGCCATGTCCGTAAAGATAGACCACTACTTTGCATTGGGAAATATAACGTTAATAGCGTTTGCTATATTTACGACTGTGGATTTGATTTCTATCGCGTCCGGGCGCTTCAAAAAGATTTTTCCGAAAAAACCAGACGGAATGTACTACAAGGAGCTGTTTGCGACCGTGAGCCTGTTCCAGATCTGCCAGGCCGTGATTCTGGTTACTGTACTTTTATGCGATGTCCAAGCAAGTTTAATACCTGCTTTGGTCACGATTTTAGCGACATCATTGTCAATCTGGCTTCACATGACGCTAGTAACGGGCGGCCGCCTCGGGTTTTACTCCAAGTTCAATCTCGCCTTGTTCGGAGTCGCGATTCTGTTCACGGCGTGCAGTTTGTACTTTTTCTACGACGATTCTGATTTTTATTCATGGAATCACGCCTTTTGGCACGTATTCAGCTTTTTGGGAACAACGTTTATTATCGTGGCCGCAACCACGCCCAAGCATGTTAATTTCATCGACCCCTCAACGCATAAAGACGCGTTTCACGCTCCAAACGAAAAGGATTTATGATTTTTTCCACGCATTTATGTACATATAAAGATCTTGAAACCGCGTCAATTGCCGTAGGGCAAAGCAACGTTTTGTTCTTCGGGGCTGTGAGAGTAGCCATGTTTTTCGACCCACATTCTATCCGCCTCGTAGACCGCTTCGTTTAAATGCTTGATAATGGTTTTGATGCGAGGGTGGCAGGGGTATTCTTCGTCAAGTGCGATGTATACATCGCGGAGCACGGCAACGGCGGTACTGGGTGCAATTTTAGCGAAGTCTAGTACGATTTTCTGTCCGGCAACTGTAACACCATCTGCCATTTCACCATCCACAAAGATAATTGACCCCATTTCTTCTGCTTTCGAAGAGTCGATTTCAGTTTGGAACCCATGCAATCTTTGCTCTCGTGGCGTAGCCATCTTCTCTGGAAATATCGGGCTCGGACTCAGAAAAAAAGCAACCGTGTAACAATAACAATATGTTTATTTAGACTCAACTAGATAAACGTGCACGGGTTAATTGACTCAATTCTTCTTCTGCTTCTTGGAAGGAGGAGGAGCTTGCTCGGCGCTTTCCTCTTCTTCAGCATCGCCGTCCTCATCATCGGCCTGGACGAGCGCCATAATCTCCTGATCATTGAACAAAATATCAAGTGCGTTCAAGACTCCAATCAAGCTCATCTTGAAAATCTCGGGTTCGTCTTTTCCAAGTGCACGCTCGTTCAACAAGCACGAATCACGCAATTCCTTCTGCCTTCCAGCAATACGCGCCGCAAGTTCATGATCCAACTGACGAGTGTCAATCTCCTCAAGGCGCTGCAAGAGATGCAAAGCTGTGCCAATGTCGGTGAGCGCCGCTCGAGCCGTGGTCGCCGTTCCGATCATCGAAGCCGAGTCCTCGTGACGCTTGTAACGAAGAGCGCTATCTCCCTTCAAGGAATCAATAGCGACACTGGCGTAAGCGCTTTCGCTTGCCTTGTCATTGTACGACTTGAAGCTTCGCATCATGCCCGCCGAGAACGTGCCACTCGTGTTCTCTCCGGCTCTCTGGGCCGCGTAGATTTCCAAATACTTACTCTTTGCCATTTCAGTCTTGGAAGCACCATCCCATTCGTTTCGGGACGTGAAATACATGGTGGCGACATCCGTGGTGACGTAAGACTTGGCCTTGCCTCCTTCCGCAGGAGAAGCGCCGTTGAACCTGATCAATAGCTGCTTCAATGGAGATTCTTCGTCGAGTGCCTCGTTCAAGGCGCCCATTTTCTTGGCCCTGGCATCGGCAATCGCCTTGCGCTCTTCCTTGCTTCGAACAACACGCTTGGGCTTGTCCGACTTTTTCTGCTCAGTCTCGGCGGCCTCCGAAGACGTAGCCTTTGCATTCGACTTGGCCGGAGCGTCCTCGGACTTGGAAGCATTCGAAGCCTTCTTTGGTTTCTTCTTGGGCACAGCGTCGGGATTGGCCTTTCGCGCCGGAGGTGGGCCCTTGGGCTTAGCAGCCGCCTTTTTGGCAGGCTCCTCCTTTTTCTTTGCATCGCCGGCAGCGGCGGAACTATCGGCCCTCTTTCTCTTGGCAGGCTTAACACGCTCCTGCTTCTCCTCTTCAACTGGCACTTCGGCACTCTTGTCCTCCTCTTCCGCCGAAGCCTGCTTGTCGAAATGTTCAACACGAGCCTCGTCTTCGTCGTCCAGGTTCTGCTCGCTCGCCATATTGGCGTAAGCTACGCTGGCGCCGTCAGAAAACGGGCGGATTTCGTCAGCGCCGTCGTCGCTGTCCGAGTCTTCGGCGACTTCGGGTGATTTAGCAGGCTCCTCTTCGATAATGACGCGTTTTGGAGGCGGGGCAGATTTTTTGGGCTTAGCTTGGGCCGGAGCGGGAGCAGACTCTTTCTCGGGTGCGGGCGCAGGCGCGGGCTCGGCCGCCTTTGACTTTTTAGGTGCGTCAGGCTTCTTAGAATTTGCGACATCAGGTTTCTTCTTGTCAGGAGTGGCCGGTTTCTCTGTAGATGTCGCGGCAGCAGCCGGAGCAGTCTCGGCGCTCTTTTTGGCGTCTCCCTTGCCGGTTTTCTTCGCAAAAATGCCCATATTACTTTCTGGTATTTACATAAACATATTGAACATGTTAGTAAATGCGAGTGAGTCGTTTGCGAAGAAGGCGTGCATACCTTCTTGTTGCTGTGGGCTCGTAGATACAATCGAACCTATCTTCGAATCGGAATGGGGAAAGAAAACGTGAGTTTTCGGTATTCACGTTTTTCCTTCGCCTGAGCCAATCGAACGCGCGAGTGAACTGGAATGGTTTGAGGAGAGACACCTGAGCGCGTGCGCACCTTTCGTCTTCTGTGCAAAGAAGGGGGAGAGGAGGAAACCTCGCACTGCGTCATTCAGACCGTTTGCTCAAAGGTGAATAATGTAGCTCTCGCTACTTCTATTTATATTTAGTGAACCAGCGCACGCGAGAGCGCGCCCGCCCGTTTTGTTTAGTATCCAAAGAGCGCAATGGCCGAGATGCGCGCGCGCATGTCGCGCCTGGAGCTCACGCATTTTACCCAAAGTTGGATTTATAGTTTCTGTACTACCAAATACGACTCCATGCCTGTTTTGAAACGTTTATTCGCGGCTTTGCTGCCCTACGAGCCGAATACTCGAAACAAGATCGACGCTCCGTTTTTGTGTAATACAATCGAAGCACGAGTTGCTTTAGTCAAAGCCATTGCTTATTTCCATTTATACACAAAGATCATGACGGATGGAAACGCGACGCATCACAATCAGGAGCCTCATCGCTCGTTTGCCGTGTTGGAAAAGATCCGAGTCGATTTTTTGACTTGCCTATTCGAAGAATTGGAGCCCCTAATACGAGTGCGAAGACACGTGCTAGAACAGACGCTGGGGCTCAAGTCCATGGAGATTCCGACTGAAGACACACGGCTGCGTCATGCACTGACTCTACACGAGAAATACGACGGCCCCAAGGGCGCAAAGCGAGCCAAACCCAAAATGGCGAATGAGAGTTATAGAGAACGACTAGAGGAGACTCGAGTGGGCCGAGAAAAGGACTACAAAAAGTTTCTACGGTATCTATCGGGAATTCCTACACCTCTCGTACCTTACTCGGTTCAAGTCACAAAATCGGAAAACCTTTTGAAAACGTGGATCAAAGAAGTGGACATGAACGGCGTCAATCTGGAATTGTGGACCAAGTATTTTGAAGAGATCGCGCCCGAGACGCTCGTAGACGAGAAAACTACAGAACAAGGAATCGCAAGGGCGCTGACTAAGGCGCATATGATTTTAAACGACCAGAGCATGAATTCAAACGGGCCGCTTGTCCCGGGCGCGCCAGCGACTCACTTTTACAGCAGGCCCCTTATTCTCGGCGACTCGATATTCAGTTTAGAGCCGCTTGTCGAAGTCTTCATGCACGAGCCCTTAATTATCGAGCACGAAAAGCAAAGAGAAATACTGCACCCGTATCTGTTCGATTTCATCCGAGATAGCGCCACGCACAAGGAGTGCGCATCGTTGGCACATTCACACGAAGAGCTGACCTATATGGAGAACCATGAAGACCGTTGGTGGTGCGTGTTTACGGGCATGCCGATTAAAACGCCCTACGAGGGGCTCTACACGACTTACTTTTTTCCAAAACATCCTCCCATCACACTCGTCGTGTCCTATACCCACTTTGAGGCGCAGTCTCTAAACATTCAATGTGTTCTTGAGGGCAAGGAGCCGCCCGCGAGCGCATGCAATGCATTTGAAATGGTATACGCTACTTACGTGACATGCAAAGACGAATTTAAAGCCAGATGTAAGTCCAAGGGCTCGATATTCTCGCCGGTTCAAGTGGCACCTCCCCCTGCGTTCAGGGCTCCTGATTCCGATTTTAGTGCCGCTACTCCTTTAGTCGACCAACCCGCCAGTGTCGAATCCGAATTCGAATTAGAACACGACAATATGCAGGCGAATAGACTCAAAGCTCTTTTGCAGCCCAAGGACGTACAGGGCACTGCCTCGATGACTCCCATGCCCCTAGAACCAACGCGGTCCATGTCCGCTCCCGAGATGCATTCTAGTTCTGGTTCCAGTTCCAGTTCGTCAACGAGATCTGAGACATCTGCGCCAAAGCCAGAGCCCGTAAGACCGCCCGTGTCTCAAACTGGTTCTCACCCGCCACCACCGCCCAAGAATGTCAATTCGACACTCATGCAGAGTTTGCATAGGGGTATGGCATCATCGGCGCAGCAGCAACAAAACGCTAAAAAGCGCGGGCTCGCTGGTGTAAAAGAACCTAATGCTAAGCGCGCGGCCACGGACGCCAAAATCAAAGAAGCCGAATTTGCGCGACAATTCTACAATCATTTAGGAATCGCGCTCACGAATATAGGCCAAGCGCTCTTGGGAAACGCCTCGGGAAAGAACAATGGGTTCGCTTCGTTAACGGCCGATGTCCTCTATTCCATGGCCGCTGTGAACCCCGAAGAACCCGAAGACGGGCGCGATGTATGCGCTGAAGATTCCGAGGACGAAGCCAAAATGGAGATTATCAAGCGCATTGAAGATGAAGAGGCGCACGAGCAAATGAAGGAGAACTACGAGGAGTACAGCCGCGAAGACGCTCATGATTACATTGTCAAGCTGCCTCGATTTGACAAGCCAATTTCCGTGACCGCATGGACAGATCCAGCTCGCGTTCCCGATAGATTCTGCGTGGTGCCGGCCAATCTGTCCTACGTACCCAGTTTGATCATGTACTCTTTGAAGAGAAACAAGATTTCGGAGCAGACAATCGCCAAGTTTATCACAACGTGCAAGGAGATCACGGCCTCGGCTGACAACAAGGCTGATTTCATCGGAGCGTGGTTCAATTCAAAGGACGAGTTCAAGCGCGAGTTCTTCTACGCTGCCGCGCAACTTCGCTCGATCATGCTCCAAATCGTGTACCCGATCGGCTATTTGCAAAAGGTCGAAAAGAGCGGAGGCATGAAATTGACTTTGGAAAAAGACGACTATGAAAACTGGCCCGACTCACTGTGGTACCTTGAGGAGAACTATGTCTCGTTTTTCAAAATGATCTTGACCAACGCGGACATGCCCGTCTACACCAAGATTGGCCGCAATGCAGAGGGGAACCCCATGCCGAAACTGGGCTCGAGCAAAGCCGCTGTGGAAGCCTGGATCCAACGCACTTATAAACGGCTTAGACCCACGACGAGACAGTTGCTGACGTTCTTCTTCCGCCTTGCCGACGATTCTGAAAACGTGGAGCATGACTCTAAAGACGACTTTGAGAGCGACAACAGCGAGGACGACGACGAAGGCGACGAGGATAGCGGCGAGTATCAAGACAAGGGAGACGACCGCGAAGCCTCGGGCGATGATGATAACCAAAGCGGAGATGACGAAGACGAAGACGAAAACGATAACGAGAAAGGTGAAAAAACGCTGTCCGACGAGATTGCCGACGACGACGACGAAGATGAATAAGAACTCTGAGTGGTTTAACATGTTTTTACTCTGTATAATACACACACTCGACAGTGTCACCTTTTCTTTTGTTGATCGGCTTGATTTAGCGCGTTTGCAAAATCCTCCTTCAACTTGTAAATGTAGACCATGGACGAGATCAAAAGGAGAAACAAAAGTGCGGCGCATACCCAGACTGCGGCGGTCCAGACTCCGGATTCGTGAGATGCAATATCGGCGCACGGGAGCACGTAGGGCACGCTATCCGAGGCGATTTCGAATATTTCGAGCATGCCCAGGCACTGGTCTAACGACACGTTGTTTTGGATCACATTGAGAGCTCGAGTGAGCCGCGGCGATTCTAAAATCAACGCCTGTTTGCTATTGAGTAAATCTAAGAGCTCGACATATGTAAACGCCGTTCTGGAAACGGCGAGTTCTTGGCATAGATATTCAGTGCACTGAGATGCGCTTACGAAAGCGGGGAGTAGAGCGAGAATAAACAAAGTTAAAACGCCAAAGCACTTTGACGGGGTCATTTTGGCGAGTTCAAAAAGGAAACACGAAAAAATGCGAAGCGAGACGCTCTTTGCAAGTCTGCTTTTAATCTTTTTCGTGACCGAGACCAATAAGAGACTAAAAAATGCGAACCGAGACGCTCTTTGCGAGCCTGCTTTTAATCTTCGTCCTCATGGCCGGCTGCGCGAGCGCTGGAGTTCAAGATTCCGAATCTGAACGAGGCCAATGCCCCGCATACGACAAAACCATAATGTATAGAAGTGTACCAAAACCGGCCAAGGGCTGGAGGGCGGCGATTGGTTACCTCGCCAGCGACGCGGCCGATTTATTGGACCAAATCAACGCAGTGTTAGAAAGATTTTTGGATTCATCCCGAGATACGCTTCAAAGAGACGTGTATCGCATTCAGGGCAGGCCGGCCAACGCGAATCAAGGTCTGCCGCCGCGTGTTGACCCGGGCGCAACGCGATTCCGCCGCTGAAACAAAAAAAGTGAGTATTGTACAAATAAAATCACGGCTGCAAGGAAACAGAGTCACTTTTTTGTTACTGACATGAGCACAGAAAATAGACGCCGGCTCTCGTCTCGGTACGCGGGAGAAAAAACCTGTGTTTATTGAATTCGATCTCCGTTTCTAATCACATAAACTCTCGCGTGTGTAGACTTTAGCAAGAGTCGAAACCTCTTTTAATAGCCTAAAAAAAAGAAGAAAAGCGGGTCAAGAAAAAGATGGCGTTTTCGTTACCGCCCGCCGGCGCTGCTGCAGCCCCAGGGCTTGCTCCGCCCGCGTTCACGCCTGCTACGTATCCAGGTGGCACACCCACTTCAATGCGATACCCCACGGGTGTAGATGGCTACCCGGGCATGTTTGATGGCCCTGCTCGCTTTACCGCTCAGGGAAAGGGTAACAACCCCGTGGCGCAGTTTTGGGGTATTCCCATTGGCGAGGATCCCAAGACCTTTGCGTACAAGGATTTTGGTAATTTCAGAGATAACGAATCTCGCTTCAACGGTCGTCCGCTCGATCTCGTCACGAACAAATTCACCTTTTCCGTCGTGCTCGCTCAAGGTCAGCCCTTGCTCACTCAAATCGCCCGTTTCACTATTACCGAAAACCAGAACATTCAATGGACTCAGACCGAGTGGAACATTGCTCCCGCCGAGCCCATGTCCGTTCAAGGTCTCGCTCGCTTCTCCGGAAAGAGTATGCTCCAGTACTCCATGTCGGGACAGCGTCGCGGTGCCGCCGCTCAGAATCTCATGGAAACTCTGAGAAGTTCCGAAGGACCGGCCGAAGCCGAAATGATGACACGATTGGTCAGCGCGTCTCTCCAATTCGATCAGCAGCAGCTCGTGCTCAAGGCCATGATTGCCGGAGGTCGTTTGAGATACTGGCGCCAGACCAACGGCGATCGCATGTATCGCATGGCCAACGCCGATCGTCAACTTCTCGACGAAGTTCGCATGTTTGGTGCTTTCAATCGTGGATTCTTGCAGACTCAAGAGACAATCGCGCGCATCTTTGCCAATGTTCGCTCTTCGGGCACCAAGATCATGTTCCTGCCCTACAACATTCGCGATGTCTTGCCCCGATTGAATATTAACGACTCCAAGCCTGAATTGGGTCAAATTCACATTGAGCAGAGCGAAGGACTCGCCGAAGCCCTGTTCACGAACCAGATTGACCGCCAGCAGTTTTTGGAGGCCGCGCCCACTGAAAAGGAGGCCCAGGCGTTCACTATCAACAATAACAGCAGCTATCGTATCTACGCAGCCCCTCCTGCTTCCTTGGATGGCAAGGATCATGAAGCTCTCGGACTGCTTGACTCGACCGCCGTAGTCGCCAACTACTGGCGCCCTGGTCTCCTCGGCGACGGAAGCGTCTACAATAAGCGCCCGGGTTTCATGCGCATTTTCAACGACGAGAGAAACGTGCTCAGTGTCGTCGGACCCGAGTTGGCATTGTCGCACTTGGGCTGCTGGTCAAATGAGCATCACATTGATCCTCACAGCGGTAACTGGGCAGGACTCTACAGCAAGAATCTTCATAATTACGTGAACACGTTGAACGCAAACCAGCGTGCCATGGAGCTTCATGCCAAGTATGGCACAAGCGTGTCAAACGCCGCCGGTCTTGGACTCCAGTACTACACGGATGATGAAGCCAAGAAGGATCTCCACGTGTTCCCTCTAGTCTCGTATTTTGAGCACAATGGTCTGGGAGAGTATTTTATCCCGAGAGACCACACTGAGACGCATCCGTTTGTCGTGCCTCACTCGCTCACGACTTACGCTGCGCGGGATTTGAAGGAGAAGGTCACTGCCAGAGTGACAAGGGGGTCAGATGTAAGCATCGACGACGCTTTCAGAATGTTGGATAGATGCGTTCATAGAATTATGAAGGCTCCGTACTCCCGCGCGTGGATACAAGAATTGCGCGAGGTAAACAACACCTTTGTTGTTGGACCTGACGGAGCCTATGAAGTTCAGAAAAATTCATACGGCGGTTTGAATATTCCCGTGATGAAAGACGTTCCTAAAATTGCTTCGGCCCCGGCCGGTCCTTTGGGTGCCGGTATTGCCGCAGTCGAACCATTGCTGCCTGCCTACCTTGGAGTTGAAGAACAATCGTTTTTGTATGGATTCTGGACGGGCCCTGGTTTGCGCACAATCGCTTCAATGCCAGAATCGCAAGTGGACAAGTGGCCCGAATGGTGCCAACAGATTTACGCCGATCTGCAAAAATGTTTGCCAGTGTTTGATAAGGCGATGAACGATCTTTCGTCAAACACGCCTCAGACGGGCTATCTGTCTCCGACGCTCTACGCCCCGTGGTATGACAGATCAAGCATTGATCATTTGACGCCTTATGTCGCTTACAGGTATGGAGACACCCCATTATACATACAGTATGGTGCGGTTGCTCCGGGTCTTGCTTCTCGCGTTGCGGCTGCTGTCGCACGAAGCGCGGCCGACGCCGTGGGTACTGCTTCCGCGGGGGCAGTCGCGGCGCCCGTTGCTGTAGGTGTTCCCGGCGGCGTCGCTACGCCTCTTGCGGCAGCTTTTGAGAAACCCCAATATTCTGCCGCAGACGTTCAGAAACTTTTGTTTACTGGCGACGTTCTGATCACGTCGGACGCTTTCAAAAGAGTGCCTGGAGCACAAGAGGCCGTTCGTAGAGCGCCTGATATCGCCGCATACACTGCTGTTTACACTGGAGACGCAAGCCGTGCCAATGTCATGATTGATCCGGTTTCCACTCCAGGAGTTAGAGTAGCGGTTGCCAACCTATTCAACGCGCTGTCGCCTCTGCTTCCAGTCGCTGGAATTAGCAACGCAGACTGGCGTGCGCTGATGCCCGAAATCTTTTCACCTGCTGAAAGCGCAGTCCCCACTTTTCCTGGGGCTGACGCCGCTGGTGCAAACAACGCCACGGTCTACTATACAATTGGTGTAATTTTGAAAAAGCTTGATGCTTTGACCTCTGCAAATGGAAAGCCTTTGCCGCCAAACGAAGTGCTAGGTGCAATTGTCAAATCTCCCATCTACCAGAGAATTGTCACTCTTTCGACGGAGCTGCAGAAACCAACCGCCGCTGGAGTTGCCCTGGAATGGTGCCGAACACCTCTGGGATACGTTTACGTCAACACGCCCGTAAACGACGCCGATATAGCCAAACCGGGTAACCCTGACACGGGATATACCACCGTCCTTCCCAACGGTAGGTTTGCAGGCCGCGAAAACCTTTTCAGGTCGTTTACGTCGCCTGCGCTGGACGCGCAAGCATTGTTGACAGTTTACAATGCGCGCGTTACTGCCGGTGTGGGTGCAATTGGAGCCGTGGGCGGAGTCCGTGTTTTCGTCCCTCCAGCTGCTCCCGCCCCAGGTGCCGCCCCCGTGCCCGATACCGCATTTACATCCCGTGAAGCCAATTTTGGTTTGCGTCCTCACGCCCCCAACGCTCCTGGTGCCGATGTCCGCTCCGGAGGTGCCACTCTTCTTCAAACTCAAGGAGGCTCCTTGTGCCGCCGCGCCGCTCGCTTGTTCCGTCACCAATTGTACAATGCTACTTCCAAATTCGAGTCCCCCTTCTTCCAAGCGTGCTGGCTCGCTTACATGTACACTCCTACGACTCATGAAGCCTACAAGACGTTCATTCAGAAGAATGTCGTTCTCCCGTTTGATTTGGGCTACTTCCGCTTGAGTCAAGTCTTTATGACTTCTGACGCTGTCGCCGGAACTCCCGGTTGCGTTCAAGTGTTCATGGACAAGATTGCCGGTTATGTCTCCTTTGGAAACATGCACAAGACAGTCTATCTGCAGGCGAACAAGCGTACCATGGAATGGGTTCCCGATCCGGAGCTCGTGTACCACGCTCCTTCCATCTACGTTCGCGAGCTCATTTCCGGCCGAAACGTCGGATTCGTCAAGCCCGACAAGAAATACGCGCTTGATTCGTTTTTCCGCCGCGACGTTTCGGAAAACATCTTGCCTGTCATGGAACGAGTCTGCCAGCCTTGGGCCGGTGTCCTGCACGTCGAAAACGACATTAGCGATCAGTATATCAAGGAAGCTACGGACAATAGAGGCCGCTTGCGAAAGAGCTACTATTCGAGCCAGGCATTTGTGTTGAACCACGCCTTTGAAGGCTATTTCGAAAACCCTCGTCACACTTACAACATCAAGTCTAGCCGATCGGGCCAAACTGGAAACCTCGCCGATGATATGACCGCGCAATACAATCAGTTGCTTGCTTCCAGACAGACTCCTTGCTTGATGAACCCTTACATGTTCCGAGGCTACTGCTACGAGGCCAACAACGAGACTGGCGAACTCAACCGCGAAATGCCAGGAGACGAGCACTCGCCACTCGGAGACAAGTTCTGGAATATGGAAGGAACCAACTTGGTCATGAACTCGTTTTCGTACAAGTCGGCCGATTCCATTTACATTGCCGGGCACTAAATTCACGGTGGGTTTTGGCTCGAATATTATTGTGTAAATATAGTCAATTCTTCTTCTTTTCCGATATTTTTGTGTTTTTTTTTTGCGCGAAACCTTGACCGGGGGTTCTGAGACCGCCAATTTTCTTCAGTGTTTTGTAAGCAACGTTGTCAAAACCGCGCAAAAATGGACGCCGTGACATCTATAGGTCACTTACTGTATTCGGGCGATCACACGGTGAGAATGGCTCAGTTTTTCATCGAGAGCGTGTCACGCCAACAGATTGACGCGCAACACCAAATGTTTATGCAGCTGGCGGTCACCGCGCGTCATTTAATGTGTTACTCCGCTGCTCTGAAAACGAGAATAACTGCTGCTATTACCAACCCCGTTCCCGGAAATGACGAATTTTATGGCAGCGTCGGAGAATGCATGAATCTGTACTTGGAAGCTCTCGAGAAAGCTCGGGTTGCGATAGACAATTGGGCAAACTGGATTAACGAAGAGTATAAAGACGTAGAAGTGACCGAGACATTGTCTGGAGTGATTGCCGTCAAGACCGAGGAAGGGGCAAGATCACGCGCTTTGAGCAAGGACAAATTGCCTGCGCCGCGCAAACCTTGATCGACTTTTATGTATATAATTTGTGTAATATAACCGAGACACGAATAATACGAATAACCACTTGGACGCACGTAAACATCTTTGAAGAAATGTCAAGAGAGACAGTGGCGCATGCTTTGGCGCAATCAAGCGACTCCTTCAAGCTTTTGGAGAAATCACGTTTAGATGCTCTTAGTACTGTAACTTTTGCGTGCATGCGGTACCCTGATGAGACAAGCGAAACTGCAAAACGTCTGAACGAGGTCATTTGTAAACTAGATGAAAGCACCGAGGCTTACAAATCTCTCCTCCGGGATCTGTGCAAGTTTGACGGCAGTGTTGATCACAGCAAAGTGTTGGATGCCGAAAAAGAATATCATGCATGGCTGTATGTTTTTAAAACATCGTGGTTTGAACTACTCGAGTCGATACATAATGTGCAAGTACAAAGCTTCAATCTGGCGCGCCCAAGCCAGACACCGTCGTCCACAATCGCGGACATGTAAAACTTAAATGTGATTTTGATCCTGTACTATTGTGCATAAACGCTGAGATTTCTTCGTTGTGCTTAAGATGTAGAACCCCTTTTTTTTGTTTGCGTAAAGTCGCGTGAAAAGCCCGCAGTGTTGCTATTCGAAAAAAATGGGAAGCGCGGCAAGTAAATCGGACAAGGAAATTTCGGAACCCAAGAGCCTGGTGTCCAAACTCGAGGACGTGCCACCCGATTTGGTGGACGATATGCTTGCGTATTTCACACTAGTCCACCTTTGGAACAATCTATATATTATGAGCACAACCGACGGCTTTACACCTCCGACTTTGATTTGCTTCTGGAGCACTCCGGAGCTTGTGGAAAAGATGGTGCGAAGCCAAGCGTCGCAAAAGTGGGAGCTGCTTGATTTTGAAAACACTGAAAAGGTCAATGCCAGATTGAACCTTCTCAGGGAGCACATCAACAGATTATATTGGCGAAAGCGAATTTTTTCTCCTAGGATGGGCGAGTTTTTGCTCCGGTCAAAGCTGGCGTACCAAACGGTGCACAAAAATGGAGATCGAGGATTATGTCACGTAGATGTATACAAAGCCGATTACATGGAGGAAAGCGATCTCGTTGGCCACGCTACCTCTTTGCAGGAAATTGCGTTGCGGCGCGTCGTAAAGTTATATACTCAAGATCGGGACCTTTATCACTACTTTATGAAAAAGGCCTGTCCTATCATGTGGCGGAGGAAGGGGTTTTTACATCCTACTTTTCAAGAAGTCGTCGAGGCGTCCTCTGCAGCTTGCAAGTATAGATTTACAGATGCTGTTGAGGTACAAAAGAATATCATCGTCACGCCAACCACGCGAACAAGTTTCAATATACATGCCGACCATCGAACTTGGGCATTCTATTCATTCGATCCTCTTGATGAGAGAACTTTGAAAGATTTAGAGGCTCAGCTGTGGCTGGCGCACAAGACAAACCCGGAGACGATAAAAATCGAAATTTACTGCGGGTCTCTTGGCGAAATACCTTATCTGCTACATAAAGATACAATAGAAAGAGTCGATATATTATACCCGGAAGATATACAAACACACGCTTGAAAAAAACTGTATGCGCGTCAACTCGCATTCACTGTGTCCTTTTGTGTAGCCGGATACTGCCTTGCGTACTCGGCAAAGCCCATAATACACTTCAAATTAGCCCTGTTATTCAAAATGTCGATGAGAGCCCCGAACGTTTTCACGTCAGCCGCCTGGCGCGACATTTGAGCGCAATACGCCTTTTCCAATTTACGTGCAGCGTCAACACGCGGGTCCAATTCCCCCTTGTTGTTTCTGAACACGATAGTGCGATCCAATGCGGCGGACCGAATGTCTTCTTCCGCGTCGCGTTCTCCGGTGCGCACTTTTTCCTTGTACAGTTCAAAATCTTCGACAATCTCCTTTTGTAATAAAGCAATATGGAACTCGTCTGTGATTTTGAAGGCGAGATTCTTGGCTTCCACCAAAACTTCTGGACACGTGTGACCGTGCGTCGCTTTCAATATATCTTCGTAAACGCGGGTGGAGAGAAAACAGACTCCAAACGTTCTTTCTGGTGTCCATAGATCGAACAGTCGATGAGCTTTGACGGCGACAGTCCACGGGCCGCGTTTAGAATCGAGCCGTAAATCGGATCTGAATCCGTCAAAGCATTCGAGGATGCGTAGTGGCTTTGAGCTCTCGATAAGCAACGTTTTGCGCGCGCCTGTAACGTGTACGTAGAAGCATAGGCGAAAATTGTCGCTTTTTTTCGAAAGCTCCAAAACACGCTCGACGCCCGTCATCGGCACTAGATTAAGACGTTTAATGTCCATTCTTTTCCGATTCTTATGGTGCACTATGCCAATTACAAAGACGGTACTTTTGCAAAAGCTTTTTTCGTCCAAAGGGACAGGGTGCAAGGGTCAAACCCCGTCAAATCCATGGGCCAAAGTTGGAAACATATTACCGATCGATTGCCATGCTGAAAACACTATGAAGTTTATATAAGTTGACACATTTTAAGCGCTTGAATAAACGCCTGTCTTTCCTGTTCTGTAACTCTATACGCCTTGGGCGCAATTTGCTTGCTCTTGTCACTCGGGCAGTGAATCACGTATAGCTCGACTTGATTCCACGACAGTTGATACGTGTCGCAAAACATGACGGCGCTCATCACGAGCTGCATTTTAGCCTGATTGATTGGCGCGTTGGGCGTATTCGGGACCACATTGTCCATGAGATCAGTGCCGGCGAAAAAACGCCCGTTGTTTGACCCCGTTTTCAATTCGCATAAAATGACTTTGCTCAAATCGAATTTACCGTCTTCTGTCATTCGAGCGGCGATCATGTCGATTTGAGTGGCGTGTTTCAGTTGATGCTTGACGTCGCCTACGCACCACTCGGCCGCGATTGGAACCCATTTGGCGGTTGAGAACATGAATTCTAACACGGCTCGTGTGCATGGATGCACGCCTCCCGAATTGTTGTTCAAAGACAAATAATCGTGAAACGACTGCAGTCTCTGCTCGCTGTTGTGGCCTCCGTATACCGCGTAGTTCATTATATTTATGTACGCGTGAATCTCGCGATGAACTCGAGACCCAAGAGCCATGCCGTCGTATTTGGCAGCCGTGAACGATTTTCTGGGCGCGTTCTTTTTCGCCGCCGACGCGGTTGTTTTCGGCACTGTTTTGGAAATAGCCATAGCGTCGTATTTTGAAAAGAACGTGTTTCTGATCTCCTCGCTTATGCCCTTTAACGTATGTTCTTTCAGAATGGGCTCCTTTGTCACTGGATCCTCGCCGATCTTGACGCGAGTGCGGAACCCGCCTCTATCCGTTTTGAAAACAATTCCGTTGATGGGATGATTGAGCACGTAGTGAATAATGTCTTCTTTCGATTCAGCCATTCCCTTTGTTTTCTTTCCGCACGCGAACAACGATTCAACACTTAAGATCAATCAATCAAAAGAACGGTTTATATACAAATACATTCATACTGCGTGTCGTGTGTCACATTAAAAAACACACAATTTAGAATCGGAGCAAAATCTGGAAATCCTTTCCGGGCTGAGCTGAACCTTCGGCGCGACCAATCACATATGCCTGTCGGATCAATGTCTGCATGTTGTTAAAAGCCTTGAACATGTCTTCGATTGCTTGTTCGCGGTCTAGTCCCGTGCGCAACTCGGTGAAAATTGCAGGGAATTGTAAACTGGCGACGATATCCTCGAGTCGAGCATCGTTGATTGGAGAAAGGCCCTCTAGCTGGCGTTTTGTCAAATTCATGCCGTAAAAGTTGCCGACAGGTTCAAAAACCAAAGTCAGCTTGCCGTTGTTCCTGTCAATGTGGTCACGGCCGATGCTCATGGGATTAGCAACTTCTTGGGGAGTTGGCATTCGAGCAATAATCTCGTCGCCTAACTGAATAGGCACGGACCCAGTGTTGCACGTTTGAGTGAGACCGCTGACGACAACGTCGCACATGGCTTGCTCAGCGGATTCTTGGAGACGAGATTTGTCAAGAGAGGCAATACCGCGAAATTGCCAGGAAGCGCCGATCTTGACTCCGTTGACGCAGGAGCGCACCATTGCGTTACCGGCGCCGTTGATTGTCCCTCCCAGCAAACTGCTCCCAACGTTTTGATTGTGATCGTTCAGTGAGAAAATGGGGTGCCCCAAATCGATTCGGTGAATATCGTTCACGTTGCTCTCGTTGGGAGTGTGATACGATGTGGCCCAGTTCCTGTCATAAGTAGAATCGATGAAGAACTTTTGGAGAACAGCGGCCTGTTGAGGGGAGAAGATTTTATTCGAGTCTCCCGTTCTCGTATTGGAAGGATAGTTGCCGAGCATTCTTTTCTTTTTGACGTTAGAATTGCGCGACCGACCTCGTCGAAACACATGCTCGATTTACAATGAACCACGTTTGCGTGGAAACAACGGGTTATTTATTTCTATCGGAATGGGCGGCGGGTTTTTGCATACGGGCGTATATCGAACCCCCCGTGAGGGTTGACTTTTTTCCGCAAACCACAGAGTGCCGCGCCACAATCCCCGGTTTCAGTTCTCTGCATTCTGCGCTGAAAACACCATGAAGCTTCTACTTTTAGTAGTCTTATTCGTATTCGCATTTTCAGGCTTCGTGTCCGCGTACACGACGGATATTGCCGCTGCGCCCTCAGACGGCTTACTCTATGTGCACGGTCCTTCAACCCCGCCTGGATGCTCTACTCAAGTCGCGGATGACAAGAAGAGCATCGTCGTGGATTGCGGAACCATCTTCAAGTTCATCATCGACGCCAGCAACGAGACGAGTGTCAAAGTCGTCGTTGAAAACGCTCTGGCCAATGACATGTACCCCTTGAGCATAAGCAACGTTGGGATTGTCACAGACACTCTGAAAGACACGCTCAAAGACAAATATGTCCCTCTCTTCGAAACTGTGGTCAGCTGCAGGCCCGAGACTAATTCAGGCCGCTTTGCCGAGTCGCCTCAATACTCTGATGTGTTTATTGTGCAACTGGATGCGGATAAAAATGCCATTCATGTGGACTTTGCGTTCAAGCAGCATTTTACAACCGCCGAATGCGTAGGTCACAAAAATCAGACACAGGGCCGCGAGGAAGTGCAAAATCCGGAAAATCACGCTGTCACGTTTACATTAGTGCCCTTTCGGCGCACAGTTCCAAACGTACAAACTATTGTGGATCTACAACATGGAAACACGATACCTTTCACCGTCGTGCTCGTGTCGCGGGAAAGCGCGCCGAACGGCGGTATCCGAGAGCGCTACGCTGTGCAGATATCCCACGCTGTCGTTGCCCGGCCTTGGAATCAACTATGCGACATATTATTTTACTCTCCGACAATGGGCAAGCACTGGAAAAAGCGGTTTTACGCCGCGGATAGACCCGACAATGTCAAGGTGACTTTGAATGCGACTCTGGTAGAAATCAAGATGCAATCGTCGCCGCTTCCCGCAAACGTATTCGGAGCGGATGGAGAAACCTTTATGGTTCAAAAAATGTCGCATACTACGCAAGACGTGAAATTCAACGTGGAATGGGTCGATCAATCAAGATATTTCAGGGTAAGACTGGGCGAATCGGCCGCGGAGTGCACAAAGAAGTACGGGGACGCGAAATATCAAGTGGTAAGTTTCAACAACGCTGTAGCAATGTGGGTGTGAATTTTGTATGTACAAATGTTCCTTTTATACAATAACAATCTATACTTCTTCTAGGAAATAAGAAATTATTGTTCGATCGGTCAACCACGTTGTTTGTTTATTATGTACACGTGAAAACGCGCGCGAGTGTTTTACGCGCTTCTGTAATAAACTATCAATGAACCGCCCGCGTCTACCACTGGGCCGACGTCAAATGAATTGGATGAAGTGCATCGCCACAGGCATGTAAACTGCAAAAACCCAGTCGGCGTGATAGCGACGCGTGACGCTCTAGGAGGTACTTCAGTAGCGGCCAGCTGATAAATTCCAGATATTGTTTCAAATGGCTCGTAGCCCGGGCACGAGGAGAGCAAATTGGTAGAAAGTCCCAGCACTCCGCAGCCAAAAGCCGCGGTACATCTAAAATTGTCAACAGCACTGCTCAGTAGTGCAAAATGGACTTGGCGGCCAGCCTTGTAGAGCCTCATTCTCAAGGAGCCTGCCCACCCTGGAGGAGGGGTTGCCGAGTCGACCACTACAAATTCGCATACTTGGTCATATTGATTTGCAAACACGCGCTCGGTTGTTATACCAAACTGGTTCATGGTAGTCACCGGGCTGCTTCCACTTGTGTCGGCAAAATGGAAATTTAGTGCAGCGGTCAACGGAGTGACAAAATACATTGCACCGGCCGCCATTCCAATACCATAAGCATCACCGAACATTTTGATCTTGGTCCCTTCCAAGTTTCCTGACGCGGTAGAGTAATGTTGCGCCAGAAAAAGATGAGGCCCCGTGTTTGTGGGAACAATAAGCGGCGTTGTAAGCGATAAAGCCGCTCCAGTAGACACTAGAAGATTGATATTTCTAGCGGTGACATCGTTTTGCGCAGTGACTGACCGAGTAGTTATTCCCGTGGGGAACGATACGAGCGAACTTGTAGTTGGGCCGATTTGCATGGCTACTGCAGCAGGCCCAACGCCATTCCAAACGTCGATTACAAAGTTGTCTGTTGATCCTCTTTGGTCCGAGTAGAGCCGGTATCTGTTCTTTGATATGTTGTCCCTTTGTTCTCCGGCGTCTGTGTTTCCGCCATTAAAAGCAATCGACACAAATCCTTGGTTTCCGGGTCCAGCGGTCTGAAATCTCAGATTACCCGTCGTACCGCCATTTGTCAGCCACATCGCATTCCAGGCACCAGTCATGGTGAATGCATGAGCGGCCGAGCCTGATATAGACGACGTGATTGTTCCCAAATTGAGCGCGTTCTTGTTTGAAAACAATATACTGCTACCCGTTGGGTTCAAGGTCAAATTTCCCGTCGCTATTATGAGCGGCGTCGATACTTGAGTGGACGCTGTGATGACAGGCCCTGTGATTGAAGTCGTCGCAGAAATAGTATTTCCCGAAAGCGCTCCCGTGGCAGTAATTGTCGGTGCAGACACACTTGAGCTTGCAGTAATCGTGGCCCCGGAAATTGTGGCAGCGTTGACAAGAGCCGCTGACACCGAATTACCCACAAACGTGTTTGCGTTGACAAACGAACTTGCTATCAACGAATTTGCCGTCAATGCCGTGAACGAATACGAGTTGTTTCCCGGAAAATAAGTCGCCGACGAGTCTGTGATATTCCGGCCCGATGTGTCGAAGAAGTAAGGGATTCTCCCTGACGCAATCGGCGTGACTAACGGTCCGTATACCAGTCTTTCCGGAAGCGTGAAATTGCCTACTGTTATGTTGATCTTTTGCAGTTCCTCGTCGACGATTTCTCTGATCAAAGTCACGTTTGGCGGCGGAATTGTGACATTAATCGTGAGTAGAGCCTGGTAGATCAACTCGTTCAACAACGTAATATTGGGATTAAACGTGTAATTGGCCAGAGTATTGAGCACGATTTCTTGAATCAAAGTCGCGTTGGGATTGAACGTGTAATTGGCAAGCGCCGCGTTGACGATTTCCTCGATCAAAGTCACGTTCGGGTTGAATGTGTAATTTGCCAGGATTTGATTGACTATGATAGCGACTTCAGTCGCGTTCGGGGACAGTGTGATGTTTTGCACGATTTCAGTCACAATCTGCCTGATCACTGTCTCATTCGGCATCAAATTGGACACGGATTCATTGACGGCCTGTTCAATGTACGTGTTAAAGCTCACGCCTCCAATAGTCACATTTTGAGCGTTCAGAGTCCCGTTTATAATGACCGAAGAACCGCCTGGCCCGATTCTCATCACATTCGTGAACCCGAGCTGATTTTGCGATTCGAAAAACGCAAACGTTCCTATGTCGACGGCCGTCAAAGGTGCGTAGACGTTTCCGACCGGAACTCCATTGCGAAGCAAATTGCCGTTAAAGTTCACAGTGATCGGGCCTCCCGCAGAGTCGTCAAATCCTAAATTGAACGGTCCCGTGAACGCTATTCTTGCCGTCGAAGCGTTGACAGCGGGAAACACGATCGAATTCGCAGGAATGTCAAACGGTAGCACGTAACCGGTGCCGTTGTTGTTAAACGTCGAATTGAGAGTGTACGCGAGCGCGGCGCCTTGAGCAACGTAGTTTGCCGTGAACCCGCCCACCTTTTGAACCGTTCCGTTTCTAATCGTGCCCGATAAATCACCGCCCAGTCGATTTCCGTCGGTGACATTAACCCATGCACCAGTATCCGCGGCAGCGCCAACGGCGCGTTTTGCGAGCGACGAAAACGAATGCGTAATGTACTGGAAGCCCGAGAACGGCGCTGCGGCTTTGTACCACACAACTTGCGTTCCTGAATCCAAATAGTACTGTCCGATCTTGCCTTGGGACTGCAAAGGCACAGCGGTCGAATTGGGGCCAGGAGTCAGCCATGTGCCTGTTATATCTTCGAACGGGCTCGTCGGGAACTGTCTCAAAAGTGCTATGATCGCGATAACGAGAGCGGTGATGCCCACAATCGTAATAAATCCTCGTCGAGTGTACTTCCAGCAGTTGCTCTTGCGTCTTGGGTGATTGTGAGGCGACGCTTGTACATTAACATCTTCTTCCTCTGAAATGGGTATCGTATCCGTGGCGTTGTTCGAGTTGAGCCTGCGCATGGCGAGCCACCTTGGGATCCCACCGCCAGTCTCGTTTGTGTTCATTTTAGACATCAAGCGAGATAGCCGAGATGAGGACATGGTTTTCTTCGCGGCGGCAACTCGCTGGACATTTGTGTGCACTTGACAGCGCCCCCTTGCGTGAATACGCGAAAAAGGTCAAACGTTTTAATTTATAGATTACGCGATTCGATGCGTGGCATTTATATACACACAAAAACACACATTCTCTTTATATATGTACATTGCACTTTGAGCGGGAGCAAAAAAAAAAGCGCGGATTAGGCCTGATACACAACGGGGCTTGAAATATTAATGTTGATCTCAATGCGCTGCTCGGCACTGGCGTGAGTGTTGTAATCCAACGATCTGCGGAGAATGGCGTCGGTGACCAAATTGTTGTTTTCGTCATACGTTCGCAGATGGGGCGTTGCGTTGTCAACCTTTCCGTGTCGCACGTTTCCGATTTTCAGGACCACGGCGTCGTGCTTGCCTCTGTGATTCTGGAGCAAGGTTTTGTCCAAAATGCATGTATCACAGGCGTTGGCGTAGGGCATCATGATGTACACATATTGAGGTCTTCTCCAATTGGGATCAGCAGGAGGCCTGGACGGATCGTAGGGTTGTGTCGCATAGCGATGTCTCTCCGACGCAATGTACATTCCGTAGTTGGGGCGCATGCTGTCGGCCGAGTAGTACTTTTCGACAATTTCCTTGGTGACTTGGAATTCTCTCAAAATATAGAACAGCCCGGCGCCAGTGTACACGCAATTTCCAAAAACGTTCTTGGCTGTCACAAATCCGTGCATGACGCGATCAGTCATGTAGTAATCGCTGGGCAGATTTTGTCCTTGACCCGAATTATAGTCTGTCGTCGCGGCAAGATAATTGGGGTTACCATAGCCCGATGTCTTGTGCATAGTGTTGCACCAGCCTGCGAAGAAAAAATCCAAATTGTTGAACACCTTTGCCGCCGTGAGATCTACGCCCATTGCCAGCTGCTCAAACTGCCACTTTAAGCTGGCATGATTCAATTGAGGCAGCGAATAAACGCGACGCGGAGACACGGCAAGTCCGCTGGGTACGCGCGTGAAATCACTCAGCGTCTTGTCGATTCTCTGTTCCAATTCCCGCTCTGTTTTGTCGAGCTTCTTGAAAAACATTGCCATTTCCTGATCAAACTGAATGCCGTTATTCTTCTTATCGGAATAGACAACAGTTTGGATCAGGGCGGTGGGTTCCTGATTCTCGGCCGTGTCGGCATACGAGGCGGCCTGGTCGATTCCGAGCAAAATGCTTGGAGTGATCGCGCCAGGTTGCTCCGTGAGTGAGGCGGCCAATCGCGAACCATAGTTGTTAGTGACGAAACCGGAACTGAAAATGTTCTGGATCGAGGATCCAAGTAGATCATTGGGCCCTGGGGAAGAACCCGGGCGCTGAGGCGCTGGTACGCTGATAGCCATTTTTTTTTCGGGGTCACAGAGCTCCCTCTTCTTCTAGTTCGAACACTACTGCCCAGAAAAACCTTGTTATTTGTTTCAAACCACGCCCTCTTTTATTTTTATAGATGTGCGCGAAAATTCACGCGTCAGAGCGTGTAAAAGTGCCGCGCGATTTCCACTAAATGCGCTCTCGCTGTCGCATCTTCCGGGATTTCCGAGTCCACGATCACGTTCAACGTGATTGCAGATACAGGAATCTTATTGGCAACCAAGAAGATGGTTCTAAACAATGTGGAAATCGGGAGCATGTTTGACACTTTACCCTTGGCTCTGTAGTAGAACTTGATATGAGATGCCGGGGCCAAATTGCGCTTTTGACGCCTTGTCTCCTCATCTGCAAAGCATTCAGCTGCATACCAGGCTCTGGTCGTAATAGGAACGTTGATCGCGCTCTCGTCCGAATGGTCAATCGCTTTCACGAATTGGACTTTGAACGGCAGAGCTTCGATCAGTTCTTTGATATAAAGAACATGGTAATTGTCTATTTTGTCAAATCTCGAGGCGAGTGCAAGCAGACTGGGCGCTGTTCTTTCCTCGTAAATTCGAAGCCATGTGGGAAACGTGATCGTTGTCGACAGAGCGCTGATCGAACTGTTCACACATGTCGCGATTTTGGGCGCGAGCGCAGGCGACACGCTCTGGAAGGGCTCGAAAGCGGTCAACACCATTTGAGTGACAGGGCCATAGTCGTTCCATACCGGCAAACAAATCGCCGTGGTCACGATGGGCTCTATTCGCCTGGTTTGTATTATAACATCGACGTGGCATGAAACGGTAACAGCCATTTGCACCCAGTATTGTTCCACCTCCATCTGTTCAGGCTGAGTAATGTAGAGGGCCACTCGATTGTCTGAATTGGCGGCACCACCTTCGTCGATCCGATTCAAAAACTCTACACCCGATTCAATGAACTTGTCCGAAGTGTTCGGCGCCTTTGGATATTCGTTCACAAGAGAACTGATCAACTGAGGAGCGCAAAACGAGACTTGAATTGGCAAATTCAACCGCCTTGCCTCCATGCATTTCTCCCAGCAGTGTATAAATGCTTTGAACGCGTTTTCGTCGAATAAATACCCAGGTGCGTCAGTGGCCAGCAACTGCACGCCCGCATTGTGATTTTCTTTGCCGCCTTCGGGTCCTGTGACGCTTTTCACAAAATCCAAAAAGTTCTGCAGCAATTTGGGATGTACCCACGGGTACAATTTGTCTTTCTCGTGAATCGCTTGAAGCACAGCCGCGATATCGTCGCACGGCGATTCGAAATTGACGCTTCTCCCTAGCGATGATTTCCACTGCCACACAACGTACGGTACGTTTACAGACGAGTTCCCAAACGCGGGAAAACATTGCTTTTGCACAAACGGGTGAAGTGCACCTTTCCAGACTTCAGTCGATTGCGCAGCCTGGTATCTACTACCAGGGGTCGATGCTATATTATCGACATAATACCACGCCAGTCGGGTTTTGAGAAGATTAGAATGACACTGTTCGTGAGACCCGTCGTTCTCTTTGAATTCCAAAGCGAAAATTCCAAAGTCCTCCTGCGCATACGTGCACATGAACACATTGGCGTCACTTAGATCGAGAACAGGGTATTCTACTGAGTCCGAGAGCGTGGGCACTTCAATGAGGTCGGCCGTTCTTTTCTCCAGCAGTTCAACGGGCAGAATGTGGTACATGTAGAAAATCTGGTTCTCAAAAAACTGTTTGAATGTTCCAGAGAACCCTATTCCATCGTTGAGCGTGGGGTAAACCACTTTGTAGGCGTCAGCCGCAATTCCTGGAAACTGAATCCGCTTTCGCATGTCAAACCAATGCTCCATCGCCTTCGATGCCGCCTCCGGTCTTGACAAATTCGCAGAAGCACCTAATATAGTCTTTTGCAGCGTGAGAGCACAATCATGTGCGTGTAGCTCAATCAACACGTTGGCGACTTGTGCATTCGCCGTTTGTCGCCCGAGGCACGTTTTGGCATGCAACAATAAAGCGTGTATTCTTTCCAAATAGTAGTAGTAGTGCACGAACCAGGAAACGGTCAGGAACTGCGTTTCAAAGAGCCCGAGATCCCTGTCCGGGTTTGCAAATGGCAGGACTTGAGCCATTTCGGTCGTTTTATGAATCGCTAGCTCCGACATTCGATCCAAATGCGAGCCGAGGTACCAAGGAATCGCGCGGACCAAATAACCATCGATCATGCCCGCGCAGTTGCCTTGTTCTTCCTGCAAAGGTATCCAATGCAACTCTTTGTACACGAGCATGTGGTTCAAAAGTCGATAAGCCGCCGGCTTCATAGTAGTCGCTTCTATGTCTGGGACTAGAAAGTACCGGAGCGCCTGCTCCGCGATATTGCGGTAGAATCCTTCGGAATCGGTAAAATCCACATTCAAGCTCGACTTTGTGAATACGGCAATTTTATACCCGAAGGGGCATACGTTTTTGCCTTGCTGTGTTTTAGCCACATCGCCTTGCAGGAATCCAACGAATTGGAACGCATTGTCCGGAGCGTCCGCGGCAATTTTGCAAAAGGACATTCTTCTTCTTCTTCTTTTTTTAGTATGCCAAAATGCACGAGGAAAAATCGGGGAACGCGAGGGAGCGCGGGGTGCCAGAGTTCCATTCACAAAAAGAACCCCTGCGGCGTCAGTACACGTTCAACTCTTGGCGTTGTTTTATTCTGAATTCGCCTGATTTTCTCCTACATACATATACATATATACACTCTCTCAACATGTCCACTCGCTACGCTGCCGAAGAAATGTTCAGCACAGACCCCAAGGTC
>JAIXUW010000018.1 GCA_027483355.1 Alphaproteobacteria bacterium | reverse complement strand
TTATATTAAAAAGCCCGTTCAAAAAGACATTAAAACAACGGCTACCAACAACCTTAACAAAATGTAAGACAGATGAAAGCTCGGTGACAGCGGGCCCGCGTTATAAATAACGAAGACTGAGGTATAGAATGTTCGATCGCCAGATTACCAATCGCTTTCTAAAGACGCTCGACCATATCGCTTATGGGTCGATCAGGGTGACCACGCCGGATGGTAAAACCCATTCTTATGCTGGTACTCAAGCAGGGGCGCAAGCGCAGCTTACGATTAGGGATTGGCGCCTGACCGGTGCCATGTTGCGTTATGGCGATATCGGCTTGGCGGAAGCCTACCGCGAAGGCTGGTGGGAATCTGAAGATCCGACCGAACTCTTCCTTTTTGGCTTACAGAACCAGGCGGCCTTGGATGGTTACATCTACGGTAACGCCTTTGGCAAACTGGCGTCACGGGTGGCCTATCTTTTCACCCGTAATACGCTGCGCGGCAGCCGCAAAAATATTCACGCCCATTACGATCTGGGCAATGATTTCTATGCGCTCTGGCTCGACCCCACCATGACCTATTCGTCGGCCCTTTTTGCTGGCGCAGACGAGCCTTTGCAGCAGGCGCAGCATCGTAAATATGACCGGATTATCGAGCGTCTTAATCCGTCGGGCAGCCTGTTGGAAATCGGCTGCGGCTGGGGCGGCTTTGCCGAACGCGCATTGGAGAAGGGCGATTACGCCATCAAAGGCTTGACCCTCTCCAAAGCGCAGCAGGACTTTGCGGCCCAGCGTCTGGGCAATCAGGTCAATATTGCCCTGGAAGATTACCGGGCGCAGAAGGGCCGTTATGATCAGATCGTCTCGATCGAAATGTTCGAAGCGGTCGGTGAGAAATACTGGCCGGTGTATTTCGCACAGTTAAAGGGACTGCTGGCCCAAAAGGGTAAGGCGGTGGTGCAAACCATCACCATCGCCGACAATGCTTTCGAGCGCTATTGCGCGACCGGCGATGCTATTCGCACCTTTATTTTTCCGGGCGGGATGCTGCCCTCGCCGACACGCTTTCGCGAAGAAAGTCTCAAGGCGGGTTTGCAGGTGACCGATGAATTTGCCTTTGGCAAAGATTATGCGCGCACGCTGACGCAGTGGCTGCAGAACTTTGATGCGCGCATCCAGGACGTCAAGGCCATGGGCTTTGATGATAAGTTCATCCGTATGTGGCGTTTTTATCTCGCCTGTTGCGCCGCCGCCTTCCAATACGGCCGTACCGATGTTTTACAATGGGAGCTTCAGCATGCGTCTTAAGACATTTGTGATGGCACTGGCTTTGCTGGTGTCCTGCGGCATAGCGCAAGCGGCCGATACGGTGGTAAAAGCGGTGCCTAATGCGGCCGTTGTTGGGCGTGGCGTTCTAACCTATGCGTTTTGGGATGTGTACCAGGCAACCCTTTATGCGCCAGAGGGTAAATGGCAGCCAAGCCAGCCCTTTGCTCTGTCGCTGGAATATTTCCGCGAGATTAAAGGCAAGGCGATTGCGGATCGCTCCATCCAGGAAATGCGCAAGCAGGGCTTTAAAGATGAAGTCAAACTGGCGGCCTGGAACGCTCAGTTGAAAGCGATTTTCCCCAACGTCAAAGATGGCACGGTTCTATCGGCCGTCTATGTCCCCGGCCAATATACCGCTTTCTACAATGGCGCCGATAAAATCGGCACGATCAAAGGCGATGAATTTGGCCGGTTGTTCTTTGGCATCTGGCTGGATGAGAGAACCTCGGCACCTGACTTGCGGCGCGCCTTGCTGGGCCAGTCATGAACACGCCGGCCCTCAAAACCACCGCTCTGGCGCAATATGGTTTGATTGCGCTGCCGGTTGCTTTTGCGGGCTTTCCGCTTTATATCCTGGCGCCTGATTTTTATGCGACACAGCATGGCGTCTCGCTAACTCTGCTGGGGGTATTGTTGCTGGTGATCCGCTTGTTCGATGCGGTGCAAGACCCGGTCATCGGCTGGCTCACCGACCGTCTGCAGGGCAGGATAATGACGCTGGTGACGGTGGCGGGCGCGGCGCTGTGCCTTGCGGTGCTGGGTCTTTTTAATACGGTGTTATTTTCGCCCGCGGCATGGTTCGCCATCGCCATGGTGGTGGCGGTCAGCGCCTATAGTGTCCTCACCATCGTCCTGGGGGCGCAAGCAACCCTGTGGACCACGAATGAACGCGATCAAACCCGCATCGCCGGTGCGCGCGAGGCCTTTGGCCTGATTGGCCTGGTGATCGCGGTGAGCACACCGGCAGCACTGGCGCAGATCACCGATGCAACCCAGGTCTATCTTTGGTACGGCGTGATTTTATGCGTGCTGATGTTGCTGGGTGTTATCGCTTTCTCCCGGGTTGTTAACGTTAAATCCAGCCTGCAGCCGGATACGGCGCCCGTTTCTCTTTTCTCTGGCTTGCGGGCGCTGCCGCAGGAAACGCGCAAACTCTTGGCGGTTTATGCCCTGAGCATGCTGGCATCAAGCATTCCCGCCGTGCTGGTTATTTTCTATGTGCGCGATTTGTTGGTGGCCGAGCATTTGACGGGTCTGTTCTTGTTGCTCTATTTTCTAACCGGTGCCGCGGGTATGCCGCTGTGGAAAAAGCTCAGTGTTCGCGTGGGCAAATATGCCGCCTGGGCTATTGCCAATGCGCTGGCAGTGGCGGGTTTTATCGCCGCCTACTTTTTGGGCGTGGGCGATGTCTGGGCCTATGCTCTGGTATGCATGGTATCGGGTCTGGCCTTAGGTGCGGATCTGACCCTGCCGCCGTCGATTTTGGCGGATAGCATCCATGCCCATGGCAATCGCCGTTATGCGGGTACCCATTACGCCCTTTTGGCCTTTATTACCAAGGCCAGTCTGGCCGTGGCCTCGGCTGTCAGTCTGCCCTTGCTGGATATCGCCGGTTTCGTCCCGCAGGCGGAAAATACTGCGGCGGCCCTGGGCGCGCTTTCGCTGACTTATGCGTTGGTGCCCTGCCTACTCAAGCTGATGGCAGCGGGCTGGCTTTATCTCTTTTTTGTACGTGTACGCTGAGGAGGCGGCAAATGAAAATCTTGAAGTTCATGACCATTATAGGAGTTCTTACCATGTTAAGCAGCTGTGCGGGCCATAGCCTCGACTATTACAAAGGCACCACACCCAAAGCCGATATCAAGGAGTATTTCAACGGACCTATCCAGGCCTGGGGGATCGTGCAGGATTGGCGCGGCCGCGTTGTGCGGCGCTTTGATATCAGCCTGGTGGGTGAATGGAACGGCGATACCGGTACACTGACCGAGGATTTCAGTTATTATGACGGCGAAAAACAGCGCCGCGTCTGGACCATCACCAAATTGCCCGATGGCACCTATGAGGGAACAGCATCCGATATCATCGATAAGGCCACTGGCCAGGGCGAGGGCAATGCCGTGCGCTGGGCATATGTTATGGATCTGCCCGTTGGTGATACCAGCTATCGTATCCGTTTCGATGACTGGATGTGGGTGATGAACGACGGCGTTCTGATCAACCGGTCGTATTTGAAGAAGTTCGGCGTGACCGTATCGGAACTCACCATCTTCATGAAAAAGCAATAAAGATGAAACAGGCCACCTATCACGACGAGGTTGTCTGGATTGTTGGTGCCAGCAGTGGTATCGGGGCGGCTCTCGCGCGGGAATTATCCGCGCGGGGCGCTACCCTTGCCCTGTCGGCGCGGCGGCAGGATGAACTGGAAGCATTGCGTGCCGAGCTGGGTGAGCGGCACAAGGCTTTCCCCCTCGATGTGAGCGATGCCGAAACCACGCTGCGTACTGCCCAGGCCATTCGCGCGGCTTATGGCCGGATTGATCGGGTGGTTTTTATGGCGGCGGCTTATGCACCTATGCCGCTGGGGGCCCTGGATCTCACGGTGACCAAGGCGATCGTCGATGTCAATCTGACGGGCGCTTTTTACCTTTTGTCTGCGGTTCTGCCGATATTTAATACGCAAAGCAGGCGGGGGCAGATTGCGCTGTGCGGCAGTGTGGCTGGCTATATCGGCCTGCCCGGCGGGCAGCCCTATAGCGCCACCAAGGCCGCGATGATTAATCTTGCCGAAACGCTGCAGGCGGAATGCGGCGATAGGGTTGATGTCAAGCTGATCAGTCCCGGCTTTGTACGCACGCCGCTCACCGATAAAAACACCTTCGCTATGCCGATGATGATTGAGCCCGAACAGGCGGCGCGTGAAATTGCCGATGGTCTGCAAGCGCGCGCTTTTGAAATTCACTTCCCCAAAAAGTTTACCCTGCTGTTGAAATTCCTGCGTCTGCTGCCCTATGGGCTGGCGCTGCGGCTGACCCGAAAAATCAAACCCTGAAAAGAGGCGAACATGACTGATCTTTTTGACTCTCTGAAACTGGGCGATCTTGTGATACCCAACCGGATTATCATGGCGCCGCTGACGCGGATGCGCAGTAGACAGCCTGGCAACGTGCCCTATGCACTGAATGCGGAATATTATGCGCAACGCGCAGGGGCCGGTTTGATTATTTCCGAGGCCACCCAGATCAGCCCGCAAGGGCAGGGGTATCCCGGCACGCCCGGTATCCACAGCGCTGAACAAGTGGAGGGATGGAAAGTGGTAACGCAAGCCGTGCAGGCGCGGGGCGGGCGTATTTTCCTCCAGTTGTGGCACGTTGGCCGTATTTCACATTCATCTTTACAGCCCGATGGACAAAGACCGGTGGCCCCCTCGGCACTCACACCCAGCGGCAAGACCTTTACTGCCGATTGGCAACAGGTCGACTTTGAAACACCACGCGCCCTTGAGGCTGCTGAGATTAAAGCTATCCTCACCGATTATCGCCATGCCTGTGAAAAAGCCAAGCTGGCGGGCTTTGATGGTGTTGAGGTACATGGTGCCAATGGTTATCTGCTTGATCAGTTTCTGCAAGACGGCAGCAACAAGCGCGATGATATCTATGGCGGCAGCATCGAAAACCGGGCGCGGTTGCTTCTTGAGGTCGTCGATATCGCCACTGAAATCTGGGGTAAGGGCCGCGTCGGCGTACGCCTATCGCCCTATGGTACGTTTAATGATATGAGCGATAGCGATCCGGTGGCGCTGTTTACCCATGTCCTGCAACAGCTTGACCGGCGCCAGATCGCTTATGTGCATGTCATCGAACCGCGCGCAACGGGTGCGGGTGGCGGCGAGGCCATCAATGCCGAAGCGCCGTCGACGGCCGCCCTTTTCTGCGGCAGCTTTAGCGGCACCTTTATCTCGGCGGGCGGCTATACGCCGGAAAGTGCCAAAGCCGCCCTGGCTGTCGGCAATGCCGATGCGATTGCTTTTGGCCGCTATTATATCTCCAATCCAGATCTCGCCGAGCGTATTGCCAAAGGCGCACCGCTGACGCCCTATCATCGGGCGACCTTTTACGGGGGCGATGAAAAAGGCTATACCGACTATCCATTCTTGAGCGAGGCGGCGGCATAAGACATGACCACCTTGCGTCTGGTTCTGGGGGATCAACTCTCTGTGTCGCTGTCGAGTTTGCAGGGGATGGCCGCGGGCGATGTCGTTTTAATGTGCGAAGTGATGGAAGAGGCGACGTACGTCCCCCATCATCCCAAGAAAATTGCTTTTTTGTTTTCGGCCATGCGGCATTTCGCGGCCGAACTTAAAGCTTCTGGCTGCAAGGTGCGCTACGTTACGCTTGATGACCCCGCCAATACGGGCAGCTTCGCCGGTGAAGTGCAGCGTGCCATCAAAGATACCGGCGCGCAGCGTTTGGTCGTGACCGAGCCGGGCGAGTATCGTCTGCTCGAGACGTTCAAAGCTTGGCAAGACGATGGGCAAATCAAGGTGGATATTCTCGGCGATACGCGCTTTTTGTGCGATATTGCTGAATTCAAGGCTTGGGCAGCGCCGCGTAAGCAGCTCCGTATGGAATACTTTTATCGCGAGATGCGTAAAAAACACGGCATCTTGATGGAAAAAGGCGGTAAACCCACCGGCGGCGAATGGAATTTTGACAAGGAAAACCGCAAGCCCCCGCCGCGTGGCTTGACCTCGCCCCAGCGGATCAGCCATGCCAAGGATGACATCACCCGTGATGTACTGAAACTGGTCAAGGCGCGTTTTTCCCATCACTTTGGCACGCTCGAGCCGTTTCATTATGCGGTTACCCGCGATCAGGCACTGATCGAGCTGGATCATTTCATCGAAAAGCTCCTACCCAAGTTCGGTGAATATCAGGACGCCATGGTTACCGGCGAGCCCTATCTTTATCATGCGTTGATTTCTTCTTATCTAAATGCCGGTTTGTTATTACCGCTTGAGATCTGTCACCGGGCGGAGACCGCCTACCGTGGCGGTCATGCGCCCCTTAATGCCGTCGAGGGTTTTATTCGGCAAATTCTGGGTTGGCGCGAATATGTGCGGGGCATTTATTGGCTGCATATGCCGACCTATGGCGAAATGAATTATTTTGCGGCGACCGAGCCACTGCCCGATTTTTACTGGACGGCCGAGACCAAAATGCGCTGCGTTTCGGAAGCCGTCAAACACACCCGCGATCATGCCTATTCGCATCATATTCAACGCCTGATGGTGACGGGTAATTTTGCCCTCTTGGCCGGTCTGGATGTGAAAGAGGTGCAGGACTGGTACCTGGCCGTCTACAGTGATGCCTATGAATGGGTGGAAATGCCCAATACCTTGGGCATGGCATTGTTTGGCGATGGCGGCATCATGGGCAGCAAGCCTTATGCGGCCAGCGGTAAATATATACGTAAAATGAGTAATTTTTGCGATACCTGCCTGTATAACCCCGAATTGACCACCGAGGATAATGCCTGCCCCTTCAACGCCCTTTACTGGGATTTTATGGCGCGTAACGAAGATAAATTAACGCAGAACCACCGGTTGCCGTTTATCTATGCGACTTGGAACAAGTTTGATAAGGCTAAGCAAAAAGCCATTCGCGCCAAGGCGGCGGAGGTTTTGGGCGATATGCGTAAAGGTGCCCTGTAAGACGCGCGAGGCGGGGATCATCGCTTCGCATTTCTTCATGAATACGCCGCCCCTGGTCTAACAGGTGATAGCCATCGCAGCATAAGCGGGGCATATGTTATCGCCTTGACAAACCTAGATAAATCCCGTCTTATCATAT
>JAIXUW010000315.1 GCA_027483355.1 Alphaproteobacteria bacterium | reverse complement strand
CTTGTCACCGGGGCAGGCACTGTTGACACAATCGCAACGTCTGGTCGATGCCGAGCGCGCTGAACTGGATGATCTGCGCAACCGTATCAAAGATATGCAGCAGGATCTTGCCAAAGCTCGCGATGAAGCCACCCAGGCAACGTTGGCCAAAGCCGCCATGCCTGTCCCGACACCTGTCGTTATTCAAGAAGCCTCCGCGGCTGAAAAAGCCGAGATGGCCCGCCTGAAAGACGAAAACCTTAGCCTGCGGCAGCGCTTGGCTGGTTTTCTGGGGGGGAGCAATCCCGCCAAACCTGAAACAATCGCCGCGACCTCGGTCGCACCTATCAGCGTGACCGAAGCGGTCAAAGCAGAGACTAAAGTAGTTGAAGAACCGAAAACGGTGATATCTGCCAAAGAAAAAATGCCCGCCCCTGCGCCAGTGGCCGTTGCCCCGCAACCCACTCGCGGTTCACCCGCTATGGCCGCCCTTGGCCTTACGGCTGATGAATTGAATGCGACCGAACCCGCAGCCGGTGCGCCCGCTTTAACATCCGTTGTGCCCGTTCCCGCTGTGTCAGACCCTACACCCGGTAATGACAAGCGCATGCCCGCTGTTCCGGCTGCAAAAGTTGTGGCTGAAACGGTCACCGCACCCGTGGTTGCCGTCACCGAGAAAACCGAAAAAACAGTGGTGACCCCGGTACAAGACGGTAGCAAGACAGTAGAATCCAAAACCACCGAAACGACCGTGGTCGCCGATGCAGCAGCTCCCATGCTTGAGGCACCCTCCAGCGAAGCGGAATTGGAACTCGCGCGCCTGGCGCCGATTACGGCACCGGTGCCGCGTGCAGCCCCACCGGTAGCGGCCGCACATGAACAAAAACAAGACAAGGGTATCTTTGGTATCTTTGGCCGTTCGATGGGCTATGGCGCCGCCAATGATCGCGCGGCACAGCAAGCTGCAGAGCCCAAGCCCGTTGCTTATGCACCACCAGTAGCGGCGGCACCCGGGCCGATTATTCGTGTGACGCATGCCAAGCCAACACCGGTCCCACAACCCGTGGCAGCCCTGCCACCTGCCGGTACCAATGGCATCAGTACCGCAGACGCAAACCGGGCCGCGGCTTTCCTGGATAACATTATGGCCTTCCATCGCCCTGATGGCGCACCGGCACCTAGCACCTTACCGGCCCCGGCGCCCGCACCACAAGTGGCGGCAGCGGTCGTGCCTGATACGGCTGTTTTAAACCAGATCGAAACAGCGGCAGGCAGCCCGATGGCAGCACCTGTGTCGGCAGCCCCTGTATCAGCGCCACCAGTTGTCGCATCCGCACCCGCCGTGCCCGCCGCCGCTTTGGCACGTCCGGCTTATCTGCAACAAAAGCCCAGCCAAGCGCCATCCGCGCCGGCGCGGGCAATGCCGGTTGCAGCACAACCCCTAGAGCTTGATGCTTTGTTAGCCGCCGCCCGCGTGGGTCAGGTTCAATACACCGGGGCGAGCAGTGAGAATTTACGCCAGTGGACAACCGGTAACCTGAATGGGCTTTATGAGCGTCAAAACAGCGTTGGTCGTTTTGGCACGCAAGTGGATGATTATCTGGCGCGCTATCAGGATGATTGCCCCGGTAAGCTTGACGTGCGCATGGGTGCTGCTGAAAAAACCGCCAGCGGTTTTGTACAATTGGCTGAACTCAGCTGCAATATGGCGGGTAACACCTATGCAACGACGATTGCCTTCCTTGAAACGGCTGGTGCCTTTCACAGTGTACTGCACGCAGGCCAGTCAACCGATAGCAACAAGGTTCGTGCTATCGGCCAGGATCTGGTGCGTGTCATGAAGGGGGCGGGGGACATACGTGTTGCCAGCGTGCCGCCCGCGTCCCGCGTCATGCCCGTTGCAGCTGTCGTGCCGACCGCACCCGTTGAACGGCCGCGCTTTAGAATAGAGATCGAAGCACCGGCCGCACCGCCAGAAGGCGTTTATGAATTGCCGACGACCATCATCGAATAACGCATCGCGTTCTTGGGCGTCTTTGCTTTTTTGGGCGATCATGCTCGGCGGTCTGGTTATGCTTGCGCCAAATAGCGCAACCGCTGCTGATCGCGCCATGCCCAAACTGGGTAAAGCGCAAAAATGGCAAGTCGGCCCCATCCATAAACCCGGTAAAGACGACGCGCGATTTTTTTGCTCGGCCAAGGCAGGCTTTAGCAATGGGGTCACGCTGGTCATTGGGCGTGACAGCGATGGCGGGCAATCGCTGGCGTTAGAATATGATGGCGATTTTTTTGCGGCGGGTGCCACCTTGCCGGTCGTTTTAAACACAGGCGGCCACCAACAGCAAAGCAATGCGCTGGCAGCCACGCGCCGTATTCTTTTGTTGGGTCTCGCCCGGGGCGGCGCCATTGAGAGCCAATTGATGGCCAATACGGCGTTGGATGTCACCGCTAACCAAAAAAGACATATTTTTGCGATCGGTGGCTATCCGGCCGTCTCTGCCAGTCTTGATGAATGCCTGACGTCAACAATCGCCGGTGAAAAATTTGCCGTGGTCAAACATGATGCGGATGCTCCGTCCGACAGCTTTCAGACAAGCACGCATGCCGTAGAAAAAAGCGTGCAGCGTTTTACCAATGTCAGT
>JAIXUW010000120.1 GCA_027483355.1 Alphaproteobacteria bacterium | reverse complement strand
GATGGGGACGGGCGGGTGGCCTGGATTGATGCGATGGCGCGTCCCGATATGGTTGACAGTGTCCAATTGCAACGCGAACGCGACGACGCGATTACTCTTTTGACGTCCTTGTTTGATGCCAGCGGTCTCGGTATTGTGGTGACCGACCACAACGGCCGTATCGTGCGTATTAATGATACGTTCCTGGCTGATTACCAATGGACGCGTGAAGAACTGCTGGGGCTGGAGTTCACCATCTTTTTGCCACCGGACGAGCATATCATATCACGTAAATTGCACGCGGCGTTTATCGAGCGTGGCAAGCACGGTTCACGCGAGATACAGATCTTGCGCAAAGACGGTTCGATGGCGGATATTTTGGCGACCACGGCGGTCTTGGAGCTGAGCCAGAAGCGTCGCTTCATGGTCTCGACCTTGCGCGACATTACCGAGCGTAAGAACATGATCCGCAGTTTGCGCCGGGCCAAGGAAGACGCCGATGGCGCCAATAAAGCCAAATCGGCCTTTCTCGCCAATATGTCGCATGAACTGCGCACACCGCTGAATGCCATCATCGGCTTTTCGGAGTTGATGAAGAACCAGACTTTTGGCCCGGTGGGGAATGCCAAATACGAAGAATATCTGGAAGACATCCATTTCAGCGCGCGGCATTTGTTGGAGATTATCAACGACGTCTTGGATATGTCGAAGATCGAGGCGGGTAAGGTTGATCTGATCGAAACCGAAGTGGACTTGACCGATGTGCTGTCGTCGGTGATGCGTATTTTGAACGACCGGGCCGAGGCGGCACTTGTCAATCTGGATTTCCAGGTGGCCGATGATGTCCCGCACGTGCGTGCGGATCAACGGTTGTTACGCCAGATTTTGATCAACCTGGTGGCCAATAGTGTCAAATTCTCGCAGCCGGGCCAGACGGTGAAGGTCGAGGCCTTTATGCTGCCCGATCAGCACTTGCGTATTTCGGTGGCGGACGAGGGCATGGGTATTCCCCCTGATAAAATCCGCCACGTCCTTGAGCCCTTTGGCCAGATCAACGACCCCAGCAAGTATTCATCGGCGCAAGGGACGGGCCTTGGCCTGCCGCTGGCCAAAGCCATGGTCGAGCTGCATGGCGGCAAGATGACGCTGGAGTCCGAAGTAGGGCGGGGCACCACGGTTATGCTGGACCTGCCGGTCGAGCGGTTGATGCGTGCCTGATGGCCGATGACCGGATTGCAACCGACCTCTGGGTAGCAGCCCAACTGCGTAGTTGCAACGGCCGCAATATGCCGGCCTATCTGCTGCGTAAAGGGGCAGCCGCCGGTGGGCTGGTCCTTGTCAAGCTGTTGAATGGGGCCCGTCAGTGCAAAATTTTGCTGCAAAGCCGGGATTTTGACGGGAATCCGGGCTGGCAGACCGCCTTGGAAGGCGCTTTTGTTGACGAGCGCGAAGGGGATGCGTATATAGGGCGGGCGGTTGCCCGTGACCCCGATCTCTGGGTCATCGAGGTCGAAAGCCGCGAGGGCGAAATGCCCTTCGAAGGAAAGATTTTTTAAACAGCGCCATGACCGTTATTTCTGATCAAATCGAACGGCGCCGCACGTTCGCCATCATCGCCCACCCGGACGCCGGTAAAACGACGTTGACCGAAAAGCTTTTGCTGTTTGGTGGCGCCATTCAGATGGCGGGGGCGGTCAAGGCGCGCAAAGAAACACGGCACGCCCGGTCCGACTGGCTGAAGGTCGAGCAAGAGCGCGGCATCTCGGTCGTGTCGTCGGTGATGACGTTTGAATACGAGGGCCATGCTTTCAACCTGCTCGATACGCCGGGCCACGAAGATTTCTCTGAAGATACCTATCGCACGCTGACCGCGGTCGACAGCGCCATCATGGTGATTGATCACGCCAAGGGGATCGAGACCCAGACGCGTAAATTGTTCGAAGTATGCCGTTTGCGTGATATGCCGATCATTACTTTTATCAATAAGCTTGACCGCGAGGGGCTTGACCCGTTTGCCCTGTTGCAGGAAATTGAGCATACGCTGGCCTTGGATGTAGTGCCGGCCAGCTGGCCCATAGGCATGGGCCGCGATTTTCTGGGGTGCTATGACCTGATCAACGACCAATTGATTTTGATGGCGAAATCAAAAGGCGGGCGCCCGGACGATGGCGAGCGGGTGCAGGGGTTGGATGACCCTAAACTTGATGAACTGCTGCCCGATTACGCGGTGGCTAAACTGCGCGAAGATGTGGCAATGGTACGCGCCCTTTGCAAACCGTTTGATCGTAAAGCCTATCTTGAAGGGCATATGACGCCGGTCTTTTTCGGCTCGGCGGTCAATAACTTTGGCGTCCGCGAGATGTTAAACGGTCTGGGTGTTTACGCGCCACCGCCGCGCCCACAGCCCGCCCTGCAGCGGCATATCATGCCAGATGAAAACAAGGTGGTGGGCTTTGTGTTCAAAATTCAGGCGAATATGGACCCCAAACATCGCGACCGTATTGCCTTTACGCGTCTGTCGGCCGGACATTTCAAGCGTGGCATGAAGCTGTTGCACGTGCGATCGGGTAAGCAGCTCAGTGTGCACAACCCGCTGATCTTTTTCGCCCAGGACCGTAACGTGGCCGAGGATGCTTTTGCCGGTGATATCATTGGCATTCCAAACCACGGCAATTTGCGCATTGGCGATACTTTGACCGAAGGGGAAAACCTGACGGTGACGGGAATCCCCAGCTTCGCGCCAGAATATCTGCAACGCGTGCGGTTGGATGACCCGCTGAAAGCAAAACACTTGTCATCCGCTTTGGTGCAACTGGCCGAAGAGGGCGCGGCGCGCGTCTTCAAGCCCCGCATGGATGCCAGCTGGGTGGTGGGTGTGGTAGGCCCGCTTCAGTTCGACATTTTAACCGACCGTATTCGTACCGAGTATAACCTGCCGGTGCATTTTGAACAGACGACGCTGTTCACGGCGCGCTGGATTGAAAGCGATAACAAGGCAAAGCTGGAACAATTCGTCGATCAGCATTTGCCTAATATTGCCGAAGACCATGATGGCAATCTGGTGTTTTTGGCACGGAACGCCTGGCATCTGGATACGTCCAAGGAAAATTGGGCGGATATCCGGTTCTTGTCAACGCGCGAGCAAACGGCTTGACATAGATGTGCGGGAGGCTAGTCTTTTGGTGTTTCATTACCAAAGGAGTAAAGTCATGGACAAATTCTTTCCCCCCGGCAATGGCCCG
>JAIXUW010000200.1 GCA_027483355.1 Alphaproteobacteria bacterium | reverse complement strand
GCACCGCACCTGACATGGACTTGTCAACATGGTCCGGATTTTTGTCTCCTATAAAGATAAATTCAGATTCTCGGCAGAGCTTCATCATCTCTGTCATACTCATTCCTCCCACTGCTTTCATATTTGCCTCCCCTTCATACATAGGCATCATATCACGATTCACTAAGACGAACTCTAAATCTGCAAATGTTGGAAATAGGTTCTTGTAGGTCTCTACAGATTCCAGTGCACGGAATCCAATACAGACAACTCGCCGCTTCAGCAAGCGCCGTTTTTCTTCTACTGTGATGGCTTCATAGGCGGGTAGCGCATAGTCGCGGGGTGGTGGCTCGGAGAACTTCCGTGTTGTAATGTGAATAGGAATCTGCGGCCGACGAACTTTATAGTAGTGGTCGATACAGATTGTAGTGGGCGTAATCCACTCGTCCTTGAAATTCGTATCATCGTCCGTTAGAACAATCGTGTGCGAATATCCTTTTGAGGGAGAAAACTCGCTAGGGTTGTAAAAGGGGAAGGATGGGAAATGCTCTTTATAGTATGCTACATAGCCAAGACTGTCGGGGGTAGTATAGCAATCTGCCTCAATCTTGTTTCGCTGACAGTAGTCTAGCCAATACGCGAACATTTCATTATGGACACTGAGACCATTGAACAGCGCGAGCTTCATTTGGGCTCGCTCTACTCTTATACGGATATGTAGGGGGGCTCAAAGCCGCAGTGCGGAACTTCTGGCAGAATGCCGAACGACTGCGAGAATTTCGTGATTGTGTATGCGGATGAGCAGACGATTCAGGCGATTGCCGAGATCGGTCTGCGCCTACCGGACCTTATCAAGGCGCATCCGCTGCCCGAGCATCTGCGGATGTATGACTATGCTCTAAAGGATGTGGGCGCGGGGGCGATTGCCTTCCGTATCACGAGCGCATGGGGGCCGCTGGATGATCTGTTTCATCTGCTGGTGCTGGAGTATCCGAGCATTGTATTCATGAAAAATGAGTGGTGTGTGGAGGACGGCGCAGCAGGTGTCTGGGTGGCTGAGCGCTACGGAGAGGGTGGAGAGACACTGCTACGTGTTCAGTCCATGCACTGGGATGAGGGCTGTCTAGAGGAGAAGGCCCACCGGTTCCGTAAGGCGGCAGTTACTCAATCACCATAGGCACGTGGCGCTCACCACAGAACTGTGCCAGTCGCTGCATGCCGGCGAGTCCAATCTTGCCTGTGCCAATGTAGGCGTGTCGGTCGAGGCACGAGCCACAGGCCTCCTGCGAATCGTTGAAGTGGACGAGTTTGAGGAGGTCCGCATCCGCGGCTGTGACCGCCTCAAGATACTTGAGAGGGTCATGTCCGCACGCGAACACGTGACAGGTATCAACACAGATGCGCAGCCGTGGGTCAGCGAAGCTCTTGACAAACTCGATGAACTCCGTCTGGTCGCGCAGCGTCTCGGACCCCTGGCCCGCTGGTGTCTCCAGCAGCAGCGGGCAGGCAGGTGTGGCGTGGGGGAGCGCGGCAGTGATGGCCGCGCGCATCTTCGCAAGCGCCTCGGGCAGCGGCTGCGTGGTCGACTTGCCCACGTGGACCACCACACCGCGGCCGCCCATGGCCGCAGTGTAGCGGAGGTTCTTTTGTAGGAGTTCAGTGTTCCAGGCATCTTCCGCGACGCCAGTACTAGAGCCCGCGCACAGATTGATGAGATACTGGCTGTGGACGTAGACGCGAGCGCCGGTCTTCTCCACGGCGCTGGCCGCGAGTGCGAGCTCCTCGTCCGCAATGGTCATCTTTGTAGTGGTGGGGCCGCCGAGGAAGATCTGATACGGCTTCGAGAAATCGCCGCCGCCGAGTGTGGTAATCGTGCCTGCCAGTGACTTCGCCTTCGGCACATGGACACCAATGCTGTAGAGCTCGCAGAGTGCGCCGGCCATAAAGGCGTTCGCCGCTCCCGCAGTCTGGACGTAGGTGGAGGCGTCCTGGAGCAGCTTCAGATAGGCCGCGCGTGAGGCGGCCGCCCAGGTCCGAATATCCGCATGCCACACGGTCTTCTGGAGAGGGAGGACAAGATAGAGGTCAGTCACCGCCGGCAGAAGCGCCCCGTAGGCGAACACCTGGAGCAGAAACGCGAGCCAGTTCGCCTTCAGCGTGCCCGTGAGTTTGACCTCAAACACCTGTGTGTTGTTGAGCATGTCAGGGTGGCCTGAGAGGCTGCCGACAGTCACCTCCTCATTGTAGCGGAGGGGCTCGGGGCGCACCACCGTGTCCAGAGCACGGCGCGTGGCGCGCAGGGTCTCCAGAAAGGGCTCGGTCGTCTTGGAGGCGCGCACCTTCGCGGCGGCGGCGGCGGGCCAGCCGACCACCCAGCGGTTGGTGGCCGCGATGAGGGCGTCGACGGTGATGGCGTCGGCCGCCAGATGTAACAGGTCCTCGGCCACGCAGCCGAGGACGGAGTAGTTCTGGCCTGCGGGGAGAGCGGAGAGGAGGGCGGATGGGTAGCGCTCGGTCGTGGTCTCGGGCATCTTGAGCGCAGTCTTGGGCAGGAGCTTCTTTGCTTGGGCAGTCTGGG
>JAIXUW010000325.1 GCA_027483355.1 Alphaproteobacteria bacterium | reverse complement strand
TTTTCCATGACGATGATGCGATCCATGTGGCTCAGCGTCGACAGGCGGTGCGCAATGACAATGGTGGTGCGGCCCTGCATGGCGGTCGCCATTGCCCGCTGGATATGCATCTCGGTGGCGCTGTCGAGGGCGGAGGTCGCCTCGTCCAGAATAAGAATGGGCGCATTTTTGACAATCGCCCGGGCAATAGCCACACGCTGACGCTGCCCGCCTGAGAGTTTCACACCGCGCTCACCCACCAGCGTGTCGTAACCTTCGGACAGTGCCGCGATGAAATCTGCCGCCTCCGCCGCACGGGCCGCATTCTCGATATCGGCGCGGGTTGCATCGGCGCGGCCATAGCCGATGTTATCTGCCAGGCTGCGGTGAAACATGGCGGGTTCTTGTGGAATAACGGCAATGGCTGCGTGCAGACTATCGAGCGTCGTCTCGGCAATACTCTGGCCGTCTATATATATAGCGCCGTCCTTCAAATCATAAGATCGTAAAAGCAACTGACAAAGAGATGTTTTACCCGCACCACTGATGCCCACCAAGCCAACCTTTTGTCCGGCAGAAATGGTCAGGTTAAGACCACGGAAAAGGCTTTGCCCGTTGGGATAATCAAAAACCACATCGCGGAATTCAATCTCGCCCTGGGTCACCAACAGCTCGGGCGCGGCAGTGCGGTCGATCACCGATAAAGGTGTCGAAATTTTCTGCAAAGACTCTTGCAAGATACCAATGTCATCAAACTTGGAACTCAGCAGGGCAACCGTGCCGGCCAAAGCACCAAACAAACTGGTAACCAAGCCCACGGCCATACCCAATTCGGCCGGTGAAACATCGCCCGTTTGCCAGCTATAGACCACCAGACTCATGAAACCGAGATAGAAAAAAGTCATGATGAAGTCAAAACTGCCCCAAAACCAGCTGACGTAGAGCAAGCGGTCGCGGTAAGCGGTGGTGATTTCGGCATGGGCCGAGCCAAGACGGCGTTTTTCTTCGGGCCAGCCGACATTTTGCTGGACGATATTCAGGTTGGTCACACTGTCGACGATATAGCCGGTCAGACGGGATGCGGCTTCGGCGTTGCGCGTCGACAGCCGTGTCCAGCGGGGTGCGGTCAAAATGGCCCCCACCATGCAAATAACGATCGATGCGAAAACGAACAAGGTCAGCTTGGGCGACAGCGGCCACAACAAGACACCACCCATAGTAAAACGCGTCAACAAAGGTAAAATGTTATGTTGAATTTTCTCACGGAGCGCGCCAATCACGTCCCCTGCCCGGCGCACATGATTGGCCAAGACGCCAGCGAAATTACTTTGCAAAAAATACTGGCTTTGTTGAATCAAGCGACTGAACAATAACTCGCGCGTGGTGTTGAGCAAAATCGGCACGTAGCGACGGTCGAGGAATTCGCGCATCCGAAAGCCCGCACCACGCATAAACCAAATACCGGTAAAAAGCATTAATTCATAGCCAATCGGCGTCCAGATTTCCGGACCAGGCGAAGGGGTAGCGGCAATCAAAACACCGACGATACGCCCCAGCGACCAGGTGAGAAGTACATCACCCGCATGGCCAACCATTTCAAACAACGATGCCCCCACCGCCTGCCACTTCATGCGGGTCGGGCAATGGCGCAGCAAATACAAAATAAAACCCCAGGCTGTATCAGGGGTTTTGGGGATGCGTTTGGCGACAGCACCAAAAACAGTGGACGTCGTTTGCGACATTAAGGGTACTCTTGAGGCTGGTATCCCCTTAGGTATAGCATCGTTCTTCAAGCCGCCCAAAGGGCTTTCACTGGCTTGCGCGATACCGTGGAAATGACTAATATCCAGTCATACGTTAAACGTTTGCCTATCTATGTGGTTCCTAGATGTTTGAAATACTCACCGCCAGCGAAATGAAACAGGTTGACCGCGTCGCGATTGAAGCGGGAACGCCAGGTTTTGAACTGATCAAACGCGCCGGGCAAGCTGCTGCTGCCCAAATCGCGGAGAGTATCGACCCGGTGCCGGTCCTGGTTATTTGCGGGCGAGGCCACAACGGTGCCGATGGTTTTGTCATCGCAGCTGAATTGGCGGCCCGCGGCTGGCCGGTGCGCCTGGCCTGTCTTGCTAAAGTCACAGAATTGAAAAACGACGTGGCCCTGGCGGCACGCTGTTTTGAAGGGAAGATTGAGGCGCTCAATTCCAACCTCGGCCTCAAAGACACCCAACTGATCATCGACGCCGTTTTTGGCACAGGCTTTCAGGGTGCTCTTGATCCAGAGCTGGTCACGCTGTTTGATAAAATCCGCACCAAAAAGCTGCCCGTGATCGCTATTGATGTACCATCCGGTATGGATGCCACCAGTGGCGATATTGCCGAGGGTACATTACAAGCGACCCTGACATTAACCTTCTGCCGCCGCAAGGTAGCCCATATGCTCTATCCGGCCCGCAGCTTTTGTGGCCGCATTGTCAAATGCGATATCGGTATTGGTGATGATATGGTGGCGGGCATAGGATCGCAAACGCTGGAAAACCATCCCGCCCTCTGGCTGACTACGCTACCCGTGCCGGATAACAGCAGTCATAAATACACTCGCGGTCATGCGGCTGTCTTCGGCGGTACCCATCGCACGGGTGCGGCAGCACTCGCCGCACTGGCAGCACAGCGTGCCGGTTGCGGTGTGGTCAGTATCCTGTGCCCCCCGGCGGCGGTACTTGGTTATCGCCTGATCCAACCCAGCCTTTTGGTGGACGAATGGTCAGACGAGGATGAATTTAAAGCACTTGTGAGTAATCCCCGCCTGTCCAGCTTTGTGCTGGGGCCAGGTGCCCTACCTTCCAAGGGCGGCGAGGAGGACTTGCGCCGTCTAACCATCGACGTCATCGCCACCCATAAACCCGTGGTCTTTGATGGCGATATCTTCCGCGCCTTTGAACACCAGGCACCGCAATTCTTCACGCAACTATCTGCGGACAAACATATCCTGACCCCGCACGCCGGCGAGTTTCGCCGTATGTTTGGCACCCCCGACGGCTCAAAGCTCGAGCAAGCGCGCACGGCCGCACAAAAAGCCAATGCCGTGATCGTCTACAAGGGTGCCGACACCGTCATTGCCGCCCCCGATGGTACCGCGGTTATCGACGTATCCGGACCCCCGACACTGGCGACAGCCGGTTCCGGCGATGTGCTGGCGGGTTTGATTGCCGGATTCGCCGCGCAAGGCATGCAGCCTTTCTTTGCGGCCTGTGCCGGTGTGTGGTTTCAGGCCCAAAGCGCCCGCTTACACGGACCGGGCCTGGTGGCGGAGGATATTATTTCTCATATTCCTCAGGTGGTTAGCGACCTCTACGCCGGACAGTCATATAATCTCTAAAATTTTAATCAATTCCCTACCAACTGCCTGTTATGATAAGATATTAAGGTTATCAGTATGCTTTGGGGGCTGCGTTGGGTCTGGGGTCAAAGTCAGCAAAGACAAGACACTATCCGCTTAAAAGAGGCGGCTGGCGGTTGCTGCTAGGCGTCAGCTGTCTGACGCTCGCTTTAAGCCTTTCGCACATTTCGCTGGCCCAAGATTTAGTGGTGCCACCCGAGCCGCTCGTCCCCGGCACCACGGCGCCCCCGCCAAATTCAACTGCCGAGACCCAAGCTCGCGCGGCGCAGGCATTAAATGCCATTACCCAAGCAGTCGGCGGCAACAACCAAACTGCTTCTTTGTTGGTGCAGTATCTGGGTGGCGATGCGATTGCCGCCGCTGATGCTTTGACCCGCGGCAATGCCAGCGCGATGCTGGCCAATGCTTTGGGTAGCGCCAATGCCCTGTCGTTTCTAACGGGCGCGCTGGGATCAGAAAATTCTCTTTCCGCCATCATGGGCGCGCTCGGCGGCGAGGGCTCGCTCAATGCATTGATCGGTAGCCTTGGCGGTGAAGGTGCTTTAAATTCATTAGTCGGTGGCTTGCTCGGCAATAATGCGGCGCTCTCGTCGTTACAAAATTTATTGGGCGGCAATCAGGCGACTTTGAATGCTTTGTCATCGTTGATGAGTGGTAACATGGGTGCCCTGTCGGCGTTGACCGGTGCCTTGGGTGGTATGGATGGCGCTTTATCGGCTCTGACCGGCGCATTGGGTATTGATAGCGCTTTATCTGCTTTGACTGGCGCCTTAGGGGTTGATGGTGCCCTTGCCGCTTTAAGCGGCGTATTAGGTATTGACGGCGCCCTCTCGGCCCTCACCGGATTGCTGGGTGACCAGGTGGCCAGCTTGCTTGGCGTCAGCAGCCTATGCGGAATTGCCCCGCTGACTGGCACCTTCGCCGTCCCCGGCTGTATCGAAACCAAAGATACGCGCGCCATCGTCTATGCCAAGCAAAAGCAGGGCGGCGGCAAAGTTGCCGAAAAAATCAACCAGACAATGAATGATCGTCTGGGCCCCGCCATGAAAGATCAGGCGGCGCAATTGCACGCCGGCACGATCGATCAAACCCGTGTACTCGGGTCGGTGAATGACGCCGCCGCCGCCTCGGAGGCTGGGCGAGATATTGACGGCGCCGAACTGGCCGGCAAGCAAGCAGTACAACCGCACGATCAAACCTGCGCCCTGCCCACAGCAGGCCCGGCCCTGGCCACCACAGCACAAAGCGCCGCCGCCATCACCCGCGGTCTGACCAATGACGCGATTGCTGCCGCCAACCCGGTCGAGGGCACCGTGGCCGCCGCCGGCCCTGCTGCCGTTTATGCGGCGCGGTTCGACGAGTATTGCCAATATTTTAAAGATCCTGAAGCAAACAACGGATCACCCGGCTGCGAGGGGATTGCCGCCGCGGTCCGCGAAGAGCCTGCCGCTGAGACGCCCGCGCCCGCAGCCCCGGGTAACGCCGCCCCCGCGGCAACACCTGCGGCTGCACCTGCCGCCCCTACCGCAGATGCTGAACCTACAGAAGAAGACGAAAGCGAAGATAATCCGCCCCTTCTACCAAATGGCGATATCGACGTCGAAAATATTCTGCTGCGAGACACGATTGAACTTGAGGACGAATACTTCCGCAAGGGTGCGCAGGCTTTATTGCGTAACCTGGTTGCGCCCAAAAGCTATCCCCCCCTGCCGGAAGGTGCGGAAGACACGGCCGAGGGCCAAGAATGGATCGTCCGCAAAGAACGTGTTGATACCTTGCGCCGTATTTCAGCTGATGTTGTGTCCGGCATGATCGCCCGCCGCACCGCGATTGAAATTCCAGATCCCGTCGCGGCTGGGTGGGTAATACCGCCGGCAGCACCGGGACCAGGGATGGGATTTGACGGGCAATGTTACCTACCCAATACCGAGGGCAACGCCAATGCAACCATTTATAACCGCGCCCGTGCCCGTATTGGTGAGCAGGGACTAAACGGCCTATGCCAACGATTTGTCCGCGAAGTTTCGCGCGGATATTTATTGGAAGAAATGCAACGTCGACATTCCGATGTCATCCTCCAAGCAAACCGTGCAGCTGAGCGCAGCGTTGGTAGGCAAATGGATAATGAGGGCGCCATTCACGCTATCACAGCTTGGGCACTTTACCGCCACATGGGTGTTGCAACACCTTGTGCCAGCCAATCGCAATGTATCGCTGATATGCGGCCCGGCGATCTGGTGTATATGAGATCGCAGTATCCAAGAGGGCGCCTGTATGGTCACACCGGCATTTATGCGGGTGCCAACCAGTTTATCTCCGCTTTGTCCGACGGCATAAAACAGATGCCCCTCTTTGGTCCCGGTGGCTGGGAAACCTTGCCACGGGGAGGAGAAATCTGGGGCTTTGTAAGGCCCTCCGGCGTCAGCGCCCAAGTCGCTGATTGCGGCGTTCCCACGCCAGGTCAACCTGAAACGCTTGCCGAGGGTACGGGTACGCCTGCCCCCTCAGCGGGAACACCTGCTCCTGCGCCCACCGGTGGCGGCACGCCCGGTAGTGTCGCACCTGCAGGCAGCTTCGAGCAGATGCTGCAGCGCCTCGCCGCTATCGAATCTGGCGGTCAATACAACATTATTGGAGGCTCCGGTGACCACTATATCGGTAAGTACCAAATGGGTCGTGGCGCTTTAATGGATGCTACTTGCGTTTCCAGTGGCAGAGGGCCCAGCAGTTACAGCTGGAGACCCAGTTCCCGCGTTTGTAGCGGTGTTTCCAGCACGAACGGCTATCTCCAAACGCCCGTCGCGCAAGAACGATCCATTGATACCTATATGCGCATTCAGGCAGGTTATTTACGTTCCGTCGGTGCGGATCGATTTAAATGCACCACGGTTCGCGGGGCTTTTATTACGCCGGGTGGCATGCTCTGCGCCGCGCACAACCTGGGGGCTGGCGATTTCACCAACTGGCTGCGCGGTAGACACGCAGGCGTAGATGGTTTTGGCACCAAAGTAGAAAGATACCTCGAAGCCTGCCGTAACTATGACTCAAAATATTATGGCGGTGCTTGTGACGGTTCGCGCGGCGAGGTCGGCAGCGAATACGATACCTTTACCTACAACCCGCCCCCGCCCCGCCCCGTCAACGAAGTCGTTCGCGAAATTCGTGTACGCGCCGGTATCCCTCCTGAAGATGTGGGGGCAAACCCAAGCTATAACGAAATCATGCTGGCCATGACGAAAGAGCGTTTCTTCGATCCACGCTATTTCGCCGACCTTGCCAGCAATATGGGCGCTATGCAACAAAACGAAAGCGCGCTGAATGCTTACATCTCCATGACCCTGCAGGACATTCATCTCCTGCAAGAGCAGATTAACGCCCTCGCCGCTGCAAAGGCATCTATAAGAATAGAGCGCGGTGGCGCTGCCACCAACGAGGACAGATGAGACTAACGTCATTACATATGTTTCTAGGCGGGGCGGCTGTTGCCCTGGTGGCAATTGTTGCCATTAATCTATATGCGAACAGCTCAGCTCCATCTACAGGTGATATACCAGCAGAGCGGGTTAACACGACGACTGCACCAGTTGAGCGCAGTTGGTTTGAAAGCCTTCTGGCCAAAAATGCTGATAATATTTCCGCAGCGCCCGTGCCAGCACGATTAGCGGGCAAACCCGTGGTAAAAAAGACGCCGCCATCATCCGTGAACATTATCGAGGTTACGAACGATGGTCAGATATTAAGTTTGGATTTAAAAGAGACTACCGATATCGAAAGCCTTTTGCCCCGCTACCCGTTTCTGGCGCCGTTAGCCGAAGAACTGCATTTTTATAGAACGCGACCCGATATTTTCAGGGTGCCGCCCACAATTTATTATGCTGAAATCGTCGATAAAAAGAATAGTCAGCGCAGCTTTTTTGTCCGCCGCGAAGGCTCTGCTTTGTGTGGTTCAGGTGGCTGCTCCACCCAAATCTACGTTGATAACGGCGATGGTTTTTCATCAGAACCCTTCCCGCTCAGTACCACGCCACCCATTTACTATCGTAACGATCCGCAGAATGGATTTTCGTTCTTTCAATGCAGCACCCGCAGCGTTGAAGAGTTCCGCCTAATTGACGGTGCTTTCCAACTCATGCCCTCCTCCCCAGTACGACCTACTGATATTCCCGGCTGCATCCAGCCGCAAACCCCATGACACTCAGACAGGAATTCATGAAACACGCCGCCCAGTTCAAAGCCATAGCTGCTTCATTGGTATTACTCACCGCTCCTGCCTGTGCTTCATCGTCGATACCGGCACAATCACCCATCAATGTTCAGAGCGACCTATCAAGAGATATTGTCCATCAAATCGAATTCACCGAACACAAATCAAGTGATCTGGCAGAGAAATATAGCTTCATTCGTGAAGCTATGCAGCCCCGTAAAGCACCGGATGGCAGTGATGAAACGGTACCTGCTTTTCCCGAGTATATTAAAGTAGCTGAGATCAATATTTCCGACAAAAACTTAAATCTCGTGGCGTTTATGATTGAAGGTGTCGGTTATTGCACCAACAACGGCTTGTGCAGTTTATCCTTCTACACGCCACGTTCCGATGGTGCCTATGAACAGGTCAGCGCCATGTGGAATTCAGCCATCAGCAGTTACTACATTACGAATGAGGATAGTTTTTCTGTGGTCTACTGTGAAAATAGCAATTTTCAGAGATGGCAACTTAAAGACGGCACCTTGGAAAAGCCTTTACCGATGAATCAAACGGGTTATTTTACCTACGAAGGCGTTTACAAAAACCCCGCCATGACGAATGGCTGTCCTCCCGACCCCGCCCGGTAACTTCGACCCTAACCGCCCAAAAACCTGACCGGATCATAGGTCTGGCTGCCTTTGCGGATTTCAAAGTGCAGTTGGGGTTCCGCGACCGTTCCCGTGCTGCCGACGGTGCCGATCTTTTGTCCTTTG
>JAIXUW010000160.1 GCA_027483355.1 Alphaproteobacteria bacterium | reverse complement strand
TGAATCGCAATCGCTGGGTCTTGAAATGCAGATGGCCCGCAGCCGCGCCTATTGGGACTATATGGCGCCAAAACTGGCAGCGATTTTTGGTGGTACGACCGCCGGGGGCTGGACGGGTGGAAACCTCTATCGTCATGCCACCCGCGTGCGGCCCGGTCTTATCCGCATCGAAGCCGATGAAGTTACCTATCCGCTCCATATCATTTTGCGCTATCGGCTGGAGAAAGCGTTGTTGTCGGGCGATTTACCGGTGCGCGATCTGCCGGGTGCCTGGCGTGATGCCTGTCGCGATTTACTGGGCATCACCCCGCCCGATGATGCGAATGGCTGTATGCAAGACATCCACTGGCACGGCGGTATGGTCGGTTATTTCCCGGCCTATGCGATGGGCGCGGTAATGGCAGCGCAAATGACGGCGGCGATGAAGCGCGATATCCCTGACATGGATGCGCGTATCGGCTGCGGTGATTTGTTTTGCTATACGGCTTGGATGCGCGATCATGTGCAGTCCTTCGCCAGTCTTTATTCGGCCGCCGAATTGATCCGCCGATCTACCGGTGCGGATTTATCCGCCGCCGCTTTCAAGCAGCATTTGCAGGAAAGGTATGGCGCGGCATGACCTCTTGGCATATCAGCACGCGGGGAGGCGCCCCGCGTTTGGGGTTTCTTGATGCGGCGCTGGCGGGACTTGCCACCGACGGCGGCCTTTATGTGCCCGAGAATTGGCCGCTGCTGTCGGCCGAAGATTGCGCCAATCTGCGTCATCAATCCTATGTCGAGACGGCTTGGCGCGTGCTGTCGCCTTTTGTTGGCGGGGAGATAGATGATGGGGACTTCGTGCGTATGTTGAAAACGGCTTATGGCTGTTTTGACCACCCTGAAGTGGCGCCCCTGTCACAGCTGGAAGACGGCCACCATCTGCTGGAACTTTATCATGGCCCGACACTGGCTTTCAAAGATGTGGCCTTGCAATTTTTGGGGCAGATTTTCAGTTATGAATTAAATCGTCGTCAGCAGCGGGTCACCATCGTGGGGGCGACTTCGGGCGATACGGGGGCAGCGGCCATTCACGCTTTTGCCGGCCAGGCCAATGCCGATATCGTCATCTTGCACCCGCGCGGGCGGATCTCGGAAATTCAGCGCCGGCAAATGACAACCGCGACGGCGGCCAATGTCCACAATATCGCCCTTGAGGGTGATTTTGACGATTGCCAAAATCTGGTTAAACAGATGTTTGGTGACGTCGCTTTCCGTCAAGATATGCAGCTTTCAGCCATTAACTCGATCAACTGGGCGCGTATTGCGGCACAGGTCGTCTACTACGTCACCGCTTCGGTACGTTTGTCTTCTGGGCCGCAGGACACCATCGATTTCGTCGTGCCCACCGGTAATTTCGGCAATATTTTTGCCGGTTACGTGGCGCGTGCCATGGGGGCGCCGGTGGGCCGATTGATTGCCGCCACCAACCGGAATGATATTCTCTATCGCTTCATGAACTCCGGCGAGATGAAGCGCGGCACCATGGAGCCATCCTTAAGCCCCAGCATGGACATTCAGGTGTCGAGCAATTTCGAACGGCTGCTGTTTGATCTTTATGATCGTGACGGTGTGGCTGTCGCCAAAACAATGCAGCATTTTTCAGCGGGACATCCCTATAAGCTCGACCCACTTTTGATGGATCGGCTGAGGGATGGCTTTGATGCGGGCCGCTGCGATGACGCGGAGACCCTGTCTACCATTAAAAACGTCCATGCTGAATATGGCCGTCTGATTGACCCGCATACGGCGGTGGGTGTCCATGTGGCGCGGCAATACCGGCAAAAGCATCCAGGCCGCCGGGTGGTGACACTCTCAACCGCGCATCCGGCCAAATTCGAAGAGGCGGTGGTGAAGGCCACGGGTGTCAAACCAGCACTGCCCGTCCGCCTGCAACATTTGCCCGCTATGGCCGAGCGTTTGTGCGTATTACCAAATGACTTGGCCCAGGTGCAGGCCCATATTCGCGCCGTGATAAAAGTTTAAAGGAAAGCCTATGAAGCCGCTGCGTTTACCGCTGAGCCTTTTGGCCCGACTGCAGGAGATGATGGCCCGTCTGCGGCCCGCCCGTACAAGCCAGCCGATGACCGTGTCGGGTGAGGACAACACGCAGCTGCTGTCATTGCGCAATTTGATTGTGGCGACGGCGGTTTTACTGGTTTTACTGGTGATCTGGCAGGCGGCAAGCCCGCGGGTGGCGGTGCTTGCCTTGGCTTTCGGGGTGATGGGCGGCTTGCTGTGGGTCGAAAGCAGACGGCGGCGGCGTTGGGAAGAAACCCTCAATGCTAAGGTGACGGCGCTGTCTGACGACAACCTGCGCCTGATGCGTGATATTGCCCGGCAGCGGCAAGAAACAATTTTTATCCGCGAGGCGCTGGCCGGTGCTGGTGCCGCCATGCGCCGCCAGCAAGACAAGGCCGATAGCGTCGACAGTGTCGAGCACCGTATGCTGCACACGATATCTGGTGTGCTGGCCGGTTTAGCGGGTGGTCCCGCGCGCCCCGAAGCGGAAGATGCCATGCCGGTATCAGGTGCGCTTGATCTTGCCATCATTGAACATCACGCGCAGTCGGGCGCACAATCACCGTCGCTAACCGATGCACAGGTGGTGCAGCTGGTGCGGACAGCGATTGATCAGGACCGAATTGATCTTTTTGTGCAGCCGGTGGTGACGCTGCCGCAGCGTAAACCGCGCTTTGTCGAAGCCTTTTCGCGCATCCGTATCCGCAAGGATGTCTACATGCCGGCCGAGCGTTATGTGGCCGCCGCCCGCCGTCACGATATGTTGCCGGCGATTGATAACCTGTTGTTGCTGCGGACCCTGCAAGCACTGCGCAAAGCCGCGGCCAGCGACCCCGTGCGGGTGTTCTTTTGCAATATCACCAGCCTGACCCTGCATGACCCCAAATTCATGACGGATCTGGTCGAGTTCATTGCCCAATACCGCGAAATGGCGCCGCGCCTGGTGTTTGAAATGTCCCAACACGATCTTGAAACCTTGCGCCATGATGTCTTGCCGGTGCTGGCTGGTTTGTCGCATCTGGGCTGCCGTTTTTCGATGGATCAGGTGCGCACGCTGAATATTTCCGCCGAGGGGCTGGCGGCGCGCTTTATCCGCTTCGTTAAGGTTGAAACGGGGCTTTTGCTGGAGGCGCTGCATCAAGCCAATGGCCGTGCGCAACTACAGCAGTTCAAGGCAGCGCTGGATATGGAAGGCATTGACCTGATCGTCGAAAAGGTCGAGACGGAAAAGCAACTGGTCGAGATTTTGGATATCGGCATCGATTACGGCCAAGGTTATTTGTTTGGCCAGCCGTTGGTCGAAGGGACGGGGGAGGCCGCGTGACCACCGACCTGCCGCGTCGTTTACGCGGACTTTCTGAAGTGATGGATGATTACGACGAGGTGATCCTCGACCTCTGGGGTGTCGTGCATAACGGCTATCGGCCTTTTCCCGGCAGCCTTGAGGCTTTGGCGGCGCTCAAAGCGGCGGGTAAAACCATTGCTCTGCTCTCCAACGCGCCGCGCCGCAGCGCCGAGGTCGCAGGACAGCTGGCGCAGATGGGTGTTCATCCTGATGCCTATGATATTCTCCTGACGTCTGGCGAAGCTACCCATGCCGCATTAAAGAAGGGCTTGGTTTCGCAATGGGGGCAGCGCTGCCTCACTTTGGGCGGAGCCGACGGGTTACTGGCGGGGACCGGCGCCCTAACCGTCGATGATATTGACCAGGCCGATTTTATCCTGGCAACCGGTGTGCCGGGCGGTGATGTCGCAAGCAACCGTGCCTTGCTCGCCCGTGCAGCGGCGCAGGGTTTACCTTTCGTCTGCGCCAACCCCGATCGGGTGGTGCATGTTGGCGATGCGCTCTATGTGTGCCCCGGCGCGCTGGCGGATGCCTATCAAGCCATAGGTGGCACGGTGGTGTGGTTTGGCAAACCACACGATGGTGTTTATCAAACGCTCTTCGCGCAATTGCCCAGCCGCCGCATTCTGGCCGTGGGCGACGGGATGCCCACCGATGTGCAAGGGGCTGTCGACGCGGGAATCGATGTGGCCCTGGTGGTGGCGGGTATTCACCGGGCGGCTTTGTTCGGTCCGGATGCGGAGGGGGCGGTTATCGGCCCCGACACGCCTTTGGCTGATTCTCGGCTGGCGGCGCTGATCGCGGCGGAAAAGGTCAAACCTACCTTTATTATCCATGGCTTAGCCTGGTAAGACTTCTTTCATTTTCCTGCGTTATGATAAAAATAGGGTCAACCTGCGAGATACCGACAATTTTAGCTAAATCTGCCTTAAATTTGACGGTTTTCG
>JAIXUW010000177.1 GCA_027483355.1 Alphaproteobacteria bacterium | reverse complement strand
GGAGCGGAATCCAACACCCGATTCAGATTTCGCCTTTGCAAAGATTCTGGTGCGTCCTGGACTTGTAAATGTCAACGCAGTCTATTCCACTCTTCAGATGTTTAATGATGGGTCAGCTTCGATTCTGGTGATGCCTCCAAAGGGGCATAAGGGGAAATTTGACCCTGCATCTGAACTTCCAGATCTAGGCGCATCCCTCGTGCGCGGGCTCGAGGGCTTTTCCCATCTACGCGGAATGCCTGATATTAAATCTGCGGTGATGGTCCTAGGTATCCGCGTGAAAAAGGAAACAGATGTGGTTCTGAGTCAGCGGACACTGCGTGCGCGCCTACCTATCTTTTCAGCCTTGTTCCAGGAGATTCCTCCACTTCCTGCGGAGGCGAGTAATGCTGCGCATCTTGTAAGTCTGCGCTATAAGCTCCTTAGTAATTTTGCATCCGAGGACCGTATTGATTCCTACATTACACAGGTGCTAAGTCGCAAACTTGTAAAAGGAGATGAGCTTCTTAGCAATCTAGTTGAGCTCGTTGCAGATGAGTTTCAGCTGGATACAGAAGAGGCGCGCCGGCGTGTGGCTGAAAAACTGCAAAAACAGGGTGAAGTGATGATGGTGAATACGGAAACGAAGGATTTCATGCTACAGTTCTCCAATGGTGTAGATATTGGTATTTTTGCCCAACACCCATTCTATACCTTTCATCTATATCGTGTAAATTCGCTGGAAACGTTGCGACGTATTCTAACAGCTCTATCTCTTCTGTTTAGCGCGTCCACGGAAGATCTACAGGTTGCTCCCAAAGCTGCAAAGGAGCTTGTTGCTGCGGAGACCGCAGTAGCAGGGGTAGCTCTAGAGGAGCCCGCCCCCGCAGCTGCCGCCCCCGCCGCCCCCGTCGCCGCAGAGCCTGCCCAGGCCAGTCCTGATACGCCCGCTGGAGGTGAGGAGCGTGATGCGGAGGATTTTGAGGACCTCGATTTTTTTGCAGATATTGGCGGCGATGGAGAAGAAGAGGCTGCTGCGGGTGATGCTGCTGCTGATGCGGCCACTGCGGAGGCGCGCGAGGGCTCTGCGTTTGTGGAGCCACCTGCTGTAGACGCACGAACCGGCCCACTTCCTACAGATGCAGCAGGTCCTCCACCTGCTGCTGCGCTCCGTAAAGAGCTAGCAGAGGATATAACACCTCCCAAAGAGGAGTTGCGCGGCGTAGCTGCAGCCGCGCCAGCCCCTGCAACCGCCGGCCCACCTCCTGAGCCTGAAGAGCTTGGAAAAGTGAATATTGCAAACTACTACGTGCGTCGCCTGATGGAAGCCGATAGTCGCCTGTTTGATTACACAAAAACACACCCTTCCGCGAAGCGCTACGTCAGCTCATGCCAACCCACTGTAGGACGTCAACCGACCGTCCTGACACCTGAAAAATACCAAGAGATGTTGGAGGAATACGGGGATGAAGTGACATTTGTGGAGTATCCACTTATGCCTGGTGAGGAAGATCCTCGACCTGATACTGGAAAGGAGTTCTACACTGTGCTCAAATACGGGTCCTCTGCGCAGCGCCAGAATTATTATATTTGCTGCCGCTATTTCTGCGTGCGCGACGAGATTATGGTGCGCGAGGCAGACTTAGCCAGCACGGAGATGCGTAGGCCAAAGGGCGCGACAAAACGCCCTGGAGAATGTCCATTCTGTCGTGGACGAATCATCCGCTCCACTGTGCCAGCGCCAGGCGAAACAGTCCTCCAGCGTAATCCTCTTAAGGATACTGAGCGCCGGCACTTGTATGTCGGATTCCTTGGAAAGGCGCGCCACCCAGATGGATTTTATCTGCCCTGCTGTTTCCTCGAGCCTATTACAATTCGCTATGACCAGAATCCCGCATATGACAAATATCGCGAATGGGGTGTGGCACCTCGCGCGCCACCACCTCGCCCTTTAAAGGGTGTTGCTGCGGCGGCGGCAGCAGAAGGTATTGATGACGACGATGTTGAAGAGGACGATTTTCAAGAAGCTGCAATGATTCGTGCGGGAGTTGGTGGGCCTCGCGCGGAGCCTGGTCAGCCGCTGGTCGACTACTTTCACCTCCTGGAAGATACACCAAATCGCTACATTGTGGGAGCTGAAAAAATGCCGTTAGAAATCAAGGTCATCAAAGGTAAGAATACGGCGGAGGCGCAGATTGGACTGCTTCCTACACCCCTCGATGCCTATTTTGACCAGGACCCTACAAGACTTGTAAGTCGCTCGTTCAATCCACAGAAACTGAAACCCGATGGCGAGGGATTTCTGCGTGTGGCAGTACAGAACTATGAGCGCAATCAGGGAGACAGCTTCATTGCTGCGCTTGCCCCCTTTTATGGCTACACAAACGCAGCGCAGATGAAGGCGCACATTATGGAGAAGATGACACCGCGCATTTTTCTACAACTCAATATGGGTAACCTCGTTCACGAGTTCTATGACCCCGCAGATTCCACGAAGCACCCTACCGCAAATGAGCTGCGACGCTGGGCTTCTCAGGAGCTGGATGTTGTAATGAGTGAGGAGAACGAAGTTGCCCTTTTACGCTTATATCTAGCACACGGGGCGTTCCTGGGCTGGTTGCGAAGCACAACAACGAAAAAGGAGTTCCGTCAGTTTGCACTTCTGCTTGCGCAGACAGGCCTCCTACAACGTGAGGGG
>JAIXUW010000062.1 GCA_027483355.1 Alphaproteobacteria bacterium | reverse complement strand
TAATTTTTTTAGTTGTTTCGATGTTTAGGGTTCGTCAGGGTTCGCTACGTTCCTCCTTCTATTGATCCCCCTTTTGCATGGTTGGATTGAAATAGATCTTGCCAGGTCATGGATCCTTTCCGCTCTCAAAAGATCATGCCTTTGAAAATAAAGGGTAAAACTCTCTATATTATGTGACTATATTGACACGTAATTAAAAAGTCACTAATATAGATCTATGGATGCTGTTTTTCGTGCCTTGAATGATTCTCACCGCCGCCAGGTTCTTGATCTGCTTCATGAGCGCAGCGGCATGACCTCATCCGACATCGAAGCGCAGTTTACCGACATCACCCGTTTTGGGGTGATGAAACACCTGAAAATCCTCGAAGACGCCGGCCTGATCACCACCCGCAAAGAAGGTCGATTTAAATACCACTACCTAAATGCCGTCCCCCTGCAGGAGGTGGCCGACCGCTGGATATCGCGTTTTGCCGCCCCCTGGACCCGGCATTTAACCGGCATCAAAACTATACTTGAAAAGGAAACCCCCATGACCACCCCACCCAAACATGTTTTTGTCACTGTCATTAAAACCACGCCAGAAAAACTCTGGGCCGCTTTGACGGATGGAAAGATTACGCCTGCCTATTACTATGGCGGCGCCTTTGAAGGCGAGATTAAAGCCGGCGCCGACTATCGTTACATCGCGCCCGATGGGAGCCGTTTTGTCAGCGGTAAAATCATCAGTGCCGAAGCGCCGCATAAACTGGTCGCCACTTTTAAGGGCGAATGGATGCCGGGGATGGAGAATGATGCCGAGACACGCGTCACCTATGACATCCAGCAACAAGGTGATTGCTGCCGCCTCACCCTAACCCATGATGAATTCGCGGGCGAGACGGCCACCTATCACAACACCGGCGGCGGCTGGCCGGGCATTTTGTCGGGCCTGAAGACTTTGCTGGAAACGGGGCAGCCGTTGAATTACAACCCGATGGCGGCGTAAGTATCGCTGGCTTATGGCGCAAACGAAAACGGCTTTTCACCTGACGTGAAAAGCCGTTTTTATTTGGTTGCGGGGGCAGGATTTGAACCTGCGGCCTTCAGGTTATGAGTCTTGCCAATACAATAAGCCCCAAAAGACGCCAGATATCTAGGACAACGAATTCATCGGGTTATATAAATTCGATTGTTGGCAGTATTTCCAAATTAATCTCATTTATTGCCTCGACCTGTCCCAACAGTGTCCCATTGTTCTGATAAAAAAACCTACGATTTGCCGTTATTTGACCGTTATTAAACGGCGCAGTAGCTGTTTTCATTCTGTATTAACAGTAAGGCTGCTCACCTCTGCGTTTTATATTTTAACAATGACTGGCTGCACTTTGCTATACGCCGTTTTGTTGCTCGATAACTGAGCCAATACAACACTCTTACGAGCAAATTCCCACGATCAACGCCGGAATTGGTGGGCTATGGGATAATGCCATCCCTTAATACCCCTCTAAAACCTTTCGATTTAGTCTGACAAGACCTCGTGGGCTACGCCCAGGCGTTCATTCTGCCATTGCTCGTAAGTTTTGTGGTTTGCGCCGCATACTTTCCATTCGGTTCTGCCGTTTGATGATCTACCGAGAATAATCGCGGCGGCGGCGCTTGGGCTGGAGAAGGCAACATCTTCCTGAAACACGCCCTTGTTTATGCCCTGATCAATTCTGATCTTGCCTTCTGAAACAAGTGTGTCGAATTGCCTTTGATAATTATGCGCCGAGCCTTTCCATTGGCTTCGCGTTTCTGATCCGGCGAATACTACGAAATCACCCTCAATCTCTTGCGCTTTGGCGTGAAGGTTTTCTTTTTTGCTGTGAATTTCAAAAAACGGGTTCGCCATATCGACCGTTGCATGGTTTATCGCGGCTTTTTTTTCGTATTCGAGTGATTGTATGAACGACGTCGAAATGGAAGAGACTTGCGGCTTCTCACGCAGGAAGTCGAGACCCAGAACCGGGAGGATCAGGCGTACCTGCGCGATGAAATATTCCATATCGGCAATATCAGCTTCGGGCAGGTTCTCGTTTTTCGGCGCGGTACCATTCATCAGCTTTGCATGTCCCATTTCGTTGGCGATGCTGATCAGGCGGCTTTCAAGATAACGCCCATGCGCCTTGGTCAAATTCTGGTCTTTGCTGGTGATGATGCACGCCCGTTCCCAAAAGTCCTTGGTTTCGCCCTTGTTGTGCTGAATCAGACGAGTGCCCACATTATCACTTTCGCCGATATAGACGCAGGGGCGGTATGAACCTTCAGGGTCAGGGCCGGTCAGGAAATAGATACCGGTCTTTTTCATTTCTGGCCGCTGGATCAACTCGGCGATTTTTGTGCGCGGGCCAGACAGGACATGGCCCGTCCAGTTGACAATCTCCAGCGTCAGGATGCCTTGCGGCGTGCCATCGACCATGAAGAAACGGATTGATTTGCCTTTGGTGTTGCTCATGCTTTGCCCCCGGCATAGCCCAGTTCCTTCATAAAGGCGTCGAACTGGTCATTTACGGCGTGTTTGCGTGTAGCGGTGGATGTAGACTCACTTTTTGCCAAATCTTTAGACCAAAAATCAAATAAGCCCCTCAAATCATAGGACACAGACACAACCCCTGCATTGAGCTTCTCTTTTTTGTATTTCAGTCTTTTTGCCCAAACTTTTCTTGTGTAGGGGGAAATCTCTTTAGCCCAGTCCAGAAGTTCTGCGCTAATTGGAAAGTTATAAATGTCGGCTTTTGTGAGATGAAATCCATCTCCAAACGTTTTCCAGTATTCAAAAAAAACATCTGAAGACAGGATTGCTAACCCAACGAAAAAGGCCTTTTCATTATCAAAGGCTATTGAATGGCAGTTATTTGTCTCAGTTTCCCTGATACTTATATAATTTCTAGCAACTGTAGCTACATTTAAAAGCTTACAACCGCTCGTGCAAAACAAGCTGGAAAAGCGGATACTTTTAGCAGAAGTACTCGCGTATTCTGCTATATCAGATGAAAATGGGCGCGGTATCTGATCAAAGTTTAATATTTTTGAGCAATTAAAGTACCGCGGAGTGCTTGAGAAAACCCGCGATCTTTCAGACGCAGGCCATTTAATTAGTTCAGTCGCATATATGCGCGCCCTACCATCTTTGAAGGCAAAAACCATAGAGCATCTTTGGCTGTTAGCTTTATTAGTATTAATGCTGTTAATCTTGCCTGATTTGAATATGCAGTCAGGTATATTATCGAAGTTTACAGAGAATACAGTGCTTTTATCGGCCAAAACGCGGTTGCGGAGGGCAGCATAATCTCTACTGAAGTTAAATGATAGCGGAACAATAAATGCAACATCTACCGCTTGTTCGGCGTACAAATATGAAGCTTCAAAGAAGTTAGCAAAAGAATTCTTCCATTTAGCTTCTGGTTTATTCCTTATAAAGGGGGGATTGCCGACAAAAACAATATAGCGATCTTTTAGTTTTGGCAGGTTCGCCGACAAGTAGTCTTTATGATGGAACTTCCAGACACCAAAATGCGAACCATATTGTTTTTTTAGCGCATTGTAGCGTTCTTTCACAAAAGAAAGCGCATTTGAATTTATATCATACATATGTATTTGGATATTCTTGGCGTCATCTAAGGAGCACCCTAAACTAAATATCTTCTTAAGTAAGGAAAAGAGAAACATACCCGCGCCAACAGAGGGCTCAATAAATGTAGCCCTTGAAAGAAAAGCAGCAGCTTTCTCTTTAGAATTAATATCTTTAAGCAGAAAAAACTGATTCCAAAAAAAATCACATGCATCACTAGGCGTATAATATGACCCTGAGTTTTTTTGCTCCCAAAAGCTGTTAGAGGGAGATGCCAGTGCTTCTTCATTCTCTTCGCAGGATTTTTGTATTAACTCAAGAGACCTTACCAAGTCTGATTTTAAGGCCAAGGTCGAGGAAATCTGCATTGGGGTGATGCGCTGTGTTTTGTGGTACGGTGTACTCATGTCTTGCCTTCTCCCTAACGTCTTCAATTCCTGCATCACGCCCGATCTCCCGTAAAAAAATTATTTTTTCATCATTCAGGAATAAACGCTTATTAATGTGGGGTAGGAGCAATCCGTTATCATATAACTTGTGGTGTTCAACACATAGTGCAATCCCGTTTGTAATATCATCTACACAAGCATCGTGACTGTGCGGAACGATATGCGCGGCCTCCACTATGCCAAGCTGCTTGCCGCAGACGGCACATGCCCCATTATAAACATCTAGAATGGCTTTCGAAAATTTAGGATTTCTAGCGTAAGATACCCTCTGCGAAACAATAACTTTTTTCTCTCTATTCGCTGCACCCAAGAAATTATACTCAACTTTTCCATCTTTAAATGTGGACTTGGCATCAACCAATTCTGGTGCGGACACTAAAAGTCGTCGGAGATCTTGAACATCTCTTGTTTCATGCAATACATCGATATTTTCGAGATAAAGGCCTAGTACATTTTTAGGGAATGCTAAAGTTTGCGTTTCTCTGCCCAGAACCGGAGAGACCTTGATATCCAGTGCTGCCCCAAAATCTTTCGCAGCTTGGTTGTGAGATTTCTTTGCATAGACACTGGTAACTGTAGTTGCGGCGCTAGCTAGAATGTAGTTGGGTTCCCAACCAGCAAAAACCTCACCATTCTCATAGAAGCCAATAAACGCAATAACATCCCCTTGTCGAAAAGCCTCCTTTTGCGCATCACGCATCGTCCGCGAAATTTGTATACGCGCTTCGTCTTCATTAGTGCGGGCATTGCCAGAGTCATGCACATAGGAGACATGGGCGGAGTATTTTTTCCCGTTCAATACAAACTTGACAGGGTTTTTTGTAGACGTAATTCGGAAGTCTTCAGAATATCCTTGAAGAGCATCTTCCAAAAAATAATGTAGCAGATCTTTATTAAAAGTCATTTATAAGTGCTCGGCTAAATGCTTGAACATTGCTTCTCCAAGCATACACGGTACCGCATTGCCTATTTGCTTTTGAACAGACCTACGACTACCAAAGAATTGATACTCTCTTGGGAATGTCTGAATAGCGGCAATTTCGGGTACTCTTAAACGACGATTATCCCAGTGAAATGGCCCAACCCAAGGGCCAGGCTGTGCTGCTATAGTTATAGAAGGCATATCAGGACTAAGTTTAAACAAGAAATTCCAGAAGCGTGAGCCATGCTTGAATTTGCGCCCTTTGTAGTTTTTTAGATCCGACAATCCCATATAGTTCGTTCCAACGGGTACATTGAGCAGTTCATTGAAATACGTTCCGCCCTCAGCTACCTCATAAGGCTCGAAATATTTTTTCTTGTTGAACTCAGAAATAAACTGACCAACTGAAGTATAGGGCAATAATTTGTTACTCTTTTTTGAAGAAAGATCGGTATGCGTAGGCATTGGCTCGGGTATAGCCGCGCCTTTCTTTTTCACACCAAAAATAAAAACTCGTTTGCGACGTTGGGGGACACCAAAATCGAGGGAATTGGCTTTATAAGCCGTACATCTATAACCCAGTTGCTCAGCTGAATAAAGGAACCTATCGAACGTAGGTTTGTTTGTCGGGTGTAGAATACTTTCGACGTTTTCAAATAAAAATCCTGATGCCTTTGTTTCTTCTATTGTTCTAAGGAATTGAGAAAGAAGATTTCTAGGATCTTTCTCAATTTTGCGGTTTTCATTTTTAACCCAGTACCCATTTTTAGAAAATGGCTGGCAAGGTGGCCCACCTATGACAACCAAATCATCCCTTTTACGGCGATAATCTTCAAAACACACATTAGCAATATCCTCTTCGAGAATAACTTTATTATCATTTAAATTATTAAGCCTTAAAGTTTCTGCTGAATCGCGATCATTTTCAACACAAAGGAAAATGTTTGCGCCCGCTCTTTCAGCGCCAACGTCTAAACCTCCAGCCCCCGAAAATAAGCTGATTGTTTTAAGCATATTTTTTCCCCTATCCGATTTTAGGCTTTTTTTTGTTCCTATTTTGTACTATATCTTAAGTGGTATTTTAGTACAGGCTTTTTTAATCTACTAAGCTGCACATCAATCAAAATATGGAATTTACCGCCTAAAACGCCCGATAGCCTCCAAGGTTTAAGGGTACCTGACGGGATTGCCAAGGTCGAGCCTTGGCCCGAAGCCGTGCCGGAACAAACGGATTCATGTAGTGGTCGAGGGTTCCAAGGGGATAGAAATGCCCCTTGGTCGATGGGTTCCACAGGAGCGCCGAAGGCTCCATTGGTGCGTATCCACACTGCATAAGATTGGTGCGGCCAGACCGGATAATCACCCTAGAACAGTATGGGGTAATTTCGGATAGCCTGTTCAGCCTAAACGCCATAAAGCTGCGGAAACGCTGTCTCTGGGCCTCTATCGGGTGTTCGAACCTGTTAGGGCAGTATGGCTGCAAAATCAGTAATGTTTCAGTGTTTCAAACCCTAGGAGCCGAAACACTGAAACACATTGATACGAAAAATCTAAAAATCGATCTCTTCTTGAACTTCTTCTTTGGGCACATCTTTTAAAGACTTGAGGATACGGTTCACAGAAGCAGGGCTTGTGTTCAATTCTTTAGCGATTTCACGCTGTGAAAGCTTCTTACCTTTTTCATCAAAACGCTCGCTAAGTTCCTTCACAGCATTGACCAAAGGATCTTCCAAGTCGCTTACAACCCACCTGGGAGGCTTCTCGTTAATACTAAGCCGTGCGCAAAATGGCTTAGCTTCAGATCCAAAAAACCCGCGTGTCTTTTCGTAATTAACTTCAAATTGGGCTCCAAATGATGGATCGTGAGTTTCAACCTTTTTCAGCATTACAACCGTGTCGAGTAAATCCTCTTTCTTTGACGTGCCACGTTGATTGCCACCTTTGCCAGCATGATGAACGATAAGAACTGAAATGCCACGCCGCCTCAAGGAGAGAAGCCAATCTTGAATTGGATTCCACGAGTCAGCATCGTTTTCACGTCCATTCCTCATCAAAGCCGACAAGTTATCTAAAATTAAGAGCTCAACGCCTGCTAGGTGTTCTTCTATAGCCGCTTTTCCCTCATCTGTAGCGATATCCCTGATGCCAAATTCCTGATGATCCGGAGTAATGATACGAAGGTAGCTGTCATCCTCTAACTTCACATCGAGGCTACTAAATAATTCTGCAAGGCGGCTTTGCATCATTATTGCTGGCATTTCTCCATCGACAAACAGAACACGCCTCGGCTTATCCGCGCTCCAACGATTGCCGAGCATTGCACTACCCGTAGCGACCGCGAGAGCAATTGAGAGAGCGACGAATGTCTTACCAACTCCCCGTTCAGCATAAAGCATTGCAAGGCCTTGAGCCGGAATTATCGGCCGCAAAAGCATTTCACGTGGGGGGATATCCATTTTGAGAAAATCGCTTAAAGCGAAAGAGATGAGTGGCTTTCTCGCTACGGCATTACTGGCATCGGCGTGCGCGCTCCATTTGTCACGGGCACTGTCGATCATTTGCTGCACCTCTTGAATTGTCTGCTCGACGCTATAGTCGGGTAACGTCAGAGACTTAGCCATAGCGAGCATTTCGACATCTAGCAGCTTGCGTCCAACCCAGTGTGCGGTGAGTTTTAACATGTTTGTGTGCCAATTATCACCATTGCGAATCAGCTGCATCAATGTCTCGACAGAACCACCCTCCCCGACAATCGGCAATAAAGGCTCACGGGCCGTTACGCTAGAAACTCCGTTAATAGGTTGAATGGCATCAATCTCCGCAAGCAAGTTATCAATGTATGTACCTGTGGTCATGCGGCCTCCCTAATAACAACAAGTTTAGGAAGTAACGTTTTGTGATGAACCGATCCAGCAATACGAATAGGCTGTGCAGCGGATTGGAAAGAAGCATCTCCGCCAATTTTTAGTGCTAGCCGATGGCGCGCCTTCACTAAGAAAAAAACAGCATCCTCTGTTTGCTCAGATGTCTGCCAGTATAAATGGAGCTTTTTCTGTGCTTGTTCGGTTATACCCCCTGACTCAACAATCAAATCCGGCGGCATATAAGCGCACCCTAGCGCGAAAACTTACTTTACCATCTCTGCCTTGGCGCTTTTCAATGACTGCCATTCCGTCCTCTCATTTCTTTGATCTTCGAAACCTACGGTAAGGACATGAGAAAGTAACGAAAATAAAGCCCAAGACAAATAAACTAAGGCTCTTTACACAAATAAGTATTTTAAATCAGCATCATAGCTACAAACATGTTACCTCTTGGGACACTAATGGGTCTTCCATGGATCGACCCCAAAAAATTGGTACCGGTTTTTGCTGCCTTTACACTTCGAATGAGTGTAAGTGCCGAGCGCATTTTGCAGTCTAAATTGTCGTGAATTATTGGCGTCTCTTGTCCCAAGAGTGTCCCAAGCATAAAAAAAGAGCTCGCTGCTACCAGCTAAGCCCTTGATTTAATTGGTTGCGGGGGCAGGATTTGAACCTGCGGCCTTCAGGTTATGAGCCTGACGAGCTACCGGGCTGCTCCACCCCGCGTCATTTGATGGTTATGATATAGCCCTTTGTTGAAGGGCGGTCAACCCCTGTAAAATCGGCGCTTTTAATGGCGTTTGCCCGCCGAGAAGCGGCGAATCGGGAGTTGTCTATTAGCGTGTGGCGAG
>JAIXUW010000142.1 GCA_027483355.1 Alphaproteobacteria bacterium | reverse complement strand
GCCCTTTTGCAGGCACGCGAAGCGAAAGGATCGGTCACGGTTTTGAGTGTCGCCACCAGCGGCGGTCACGGCAGTGGCGGCAGTTTGAAGCTGTCGCATCAAAGTACGGCACGGGTTTATGCTTTCCTGGAAAGAACGCTTGGCCCGATTGATCAAAAAGCCTATAACGCCAAGCTGAAGGCCAAGACCAGCGTGGTGAAAGGCCAAAACCGCAAGCGTTGAGGCCACCATGACCGCCCGCAGCATCGTTTTCTACGACACCGAATTCACCAGCTGGGAAGGGGCACTGGCGCGGGACTGGTCCGGCCCCGGTGAATTCCGCGAGATTGTGCAGATTGGTGCCATGCGTTTTGATGCAGATCTGCAAATGGTGGCGACATTTGATATGCTGATCAAGCCTGTCAAGAACCCCGTGTTATCGGATTACTTCATTCAGCTCACAGGCATTCGTCAAGAACAGGTGGAGCGCACGGGAGTACCCTTTGCCGAGGCGCTCGCCCAGTTTCGTGATTTTATCGGCACCGCACCCACCGCATCCTATGGCGGCGATGACAGTGTGGTGCGGGAAAACCAAGAATTACACGCGCTACCCACTGATTTTACCGCGCTGAACATCGGTCCCTGGTTCATGATGCATGGCGCGGCTTACGGGGTTAAAAAGGGCGTTAATTCCGGCGCTCTGGCCCGCACGGTGGGGGCACCACTGGAGGGGGCGGTGGCCGAACACAACGCCCTTGAAGATGTGCGGTCAATTGCGGCGGCGTATAGATTTTTATTGGCGAAAGGCGCGCCGTCTTTCTTTTAAAGAGCGGCAAGTACCCTCACCCAACCCTCTGCCAGAGGGAGATGGCTTTAGGTTAGCGTGCCTTTGTGCAGTGAAACACTTAGGGAGCGCGGGGGGCTGATGAAGATAGGCCTTATGCCTTCTTGGGCAGCTGAGGCTTTTGAGCAGCGGGTGCGGGCTGATCGGCCACAGCGGGCGTTACCGGAACGGTTTCGGCCGGTACGGACACGGTGACCGCAGGTTTTTTAGCTGGGAAAGAAAAAATATTTTTCAGCGAAGTGCCAAAAGTCGCGGTTGTTCGGTTAAGGGTGGCCAGCAGACCCGTGCCTGACGCCGCACCTTTTTCAGCAGCACGCTCTTTGATGCGTTCTTTAAGGATGGCGATGCCGCGTCGATCGGCTTCGCTCAGGTCAGCGTGATGAAATCTTTTTTTGCCTTTGCCATCTTGAAGGCGGTGCCAGCGGGCGATGACTTTCTGCTGGTGGTCATAGGCGAGGCGCTCGGCTTCGGCGGCAGCGGCAATACGGGCGCGGACATCATCGCCGGTCAGACAATCAGCGGCGAAATCGAGGAGTGGTGCCTTTGTCTCGGCCGCCTTGACAAAGGCTGCTTCGACGGTGGCAAGGGGCTGTTTGACGGCGGCGAAGCGGCCCGACAACATGACGATATAGGTGACGTCTTCGGTCGCCGGTTGCAGACAGTCAAGGCCGCTGAGAGGTGCTGTGCCCGTAATGTCCTCACCCGTCAGCTCTTCGGGAAGGTAAATGGCTTTAATCAACAGACGGTCATTTTTGACGGACATGGCGGGCCTTTAGGTATACAAGGATACGTAAGGCCCAATATACCCGATCTTTTTATTATGTCAATTAATAATTAGTGCTTATTTACCAATTACTTATTATCATTCATGCGGAGTGCCGAGATGAAAGCCGACTGGGGAATCTCGACGTTGCCGTATTGGCGCATCTTTTTCTTCCCCTCTTTTTGCTTGTCCAGCAGCTTGCGTTTACGGCTGATGTCGCCGCCGTAGCATTTGGCGGTAACGTCTTTGCGCAGGGCCGAGACGTCTTCGCGGGCGACCACCTTGCCGCCGATCGAGGCCTGGATGGCGATTTTGAACATCTGGCGCGGGATGAGATCTTTGAGGCGTTCGCACAATTGGCGGCCACGGCGTTCGGCCTGGCTGCGGTGGACGATCATCGACAGGGCATCGAGCGGTTCCTGGTTGACCAGGATATTCAGGCGGACCAGATCGCCCTCTTCGAAACCATCCAGCACATAGTCCATGCTGGCATAGCCACGGCTGATCGATTTCAAACGATCATAAAAATCAAAGACCACTTCATTGAGCGGCAGACGATAGACGGCCATGGCGCGGCTGCCCACCCAGGTGAGTTCTTTTTGTACGCCGCGACGTTCCTGACAGAGCTGCAGGATACCGCCCAGATATTCATCGGGCACCATGATGGTGGCTTTAATCCAGGGCTCGTAGATGGTTTTGATGCGCACGACGTCGGGCATATCGGCGGGGTTATACAGCTCCATATCGGTGCCGTTGGTGAGATCAAGTTTATAGACAACCGACGGCGCAGTCGGAATAAGTTCAAGGTTGAATTCGCGGGACAGGCGTTCTTGGATGATTTCAAGGTGCAAGAGACCCAAAAAGCCACAGCGGAAACCCATACCCAGCGCGTTCGAGCTTTCGGCTTCGTAATGCAGCGAGGCGTCGTTGAGAGCGAGTTTGCCGATACTTTCGCGCAGCTTTTCAAATTCGGACGAATCCACCGGAAACAGCGAGCAAAAAACCATCGGCACCGAGGGTTTAAAACCGGCCAGGATGTTGGAGGTGGGGGTGCGGTCGAGCGTGATGGTATCGCCGATTTTCGTCTCGGTGATGGTTTTGATGCCGCAGGTGATAAAGCCCATTTCACCGGGCTTTAATTCGCCGGTCATCACGTGTTTGGGCGTGAAGACACCGACGCGGTCCGCTTCATAGGCAGCACCGGTACTCATGAAGCGCAGCTTGTCCTTGACCTTGACGGTGCCTTCGAACACGCGGACCAGAATGACGACGCCCAGATAGGGATCGTACCAGCTGTCGACCAGCAAGGCTTTCAGCGGCGCGTTAGGATCACCCTTGGGGCATGGCAGACGGGTGACAATACCCTCCAGCAATTCATCAATACCTATGCCCGACTTGGCCGAGGTGGGAATGGCATCGGATGCATCAATGCCAATCACATCTTCGATCTGCTGTTTAACGCGCGCGACATCGGCGGCGGGCAGATCAATTTTGTTGATGACGGGCACGATTTCAAGATTGTTATCGAGGGCCTGATAGACGTTGGCAAGAGTCTGCGCCTCGACGCCTTGTGATGCGTCGACGACCAGCAGCGCGCCTTCGCAGGCGGCAAGCGAGCGGCTGACCTCGTAGGCGAAATCGACGTGGCCGGGGGTGTCCATCAAATTGAGCTGATAGGTGAGGCCATCCTTGGCGGTATAGCTGAGGCGCACCGTCTGCGCCTTGATGGTGATGCCGCGTTCACGCTCGATATCCATGTTGTCGAGCATTTGTTCTTTCATCTCGCGCAGCTCGACGCCGCCGCAGGTCTGGATCAGGCGATCGGCCAGGGTTGACTTGCCGTGGTCGATGTGGGCAATTATCGAGAAATTACGGATGTGTTTTTGGTCGGTCATGATGCGTTTAGGCTCGGTTTCGCTGTCGCTGTTTGTTTTACTTATTGCCGCCTTTTGTAGCGGTTATGCGGCGCAATCTCAAGCCCAGACCGGTGCTAAGAGCGATATCCTGGGGCATTGGGTGGCGCCGGATTGCGCCCGGGCCGAGGAAGTGGTGACTTTTACCCGGTCTTTTTACCTAAAGTCGGCGCCTGAGCGTTTACACCTGCAGCGTTATGCCACGGCCGGTACCGGGGCGGACCACCTGATTCTGCTGGTGGATGGCAAGCGCCTCCCCGTCATGCGGCAGGAAGACGGGGTTTTACGGACCGGCCAGTATGCCGAACCGCCGGGCAAAGACGCGGGATGGGATGAACTGATACTGGCTGCTGCCCGTGACTATACCAATTGCCCGACGGTGCCCGATATCATCCCCGGTCCTTTGCAACGCCTGACGCGGTATCTCGATCGTATTGATACGGCCTGCACCGTCACTGCCAACAAAGATTGTGCGCGGGTATTGTTCAAAGCGGCCGATGATGATGGCGATGGCAAAATCACCCGTATCGAATTAAAACGGGCAGTTGTCAGTGGTTATTTGCTGGCCGAGCTGGCGGATGGGGCGGCACTGGATGGCCCCGCGATTGAAGCAGCGGCCGTTGATGCCAAGACGCTCGCCAGTACTTTATCTGCTCATTTTTTTGCGACACAGGATAAGGACGGCAATGACACGCTGGATTATAATGAAAGTGTCACCGGTTTTCAGCCGCCCGATGATGCTGCTTTCAAGGCGATGATCAAGGATATTGGTCAGCTGTTCCCG
>JAIXUW010000300.1 GCA_027483355.1 Alphaproteobacteria bacterium | reverse complement strand
TGGCGCGCCTTAAAAACGATACGACCGGTTTTGCGAATATTGATCGGCTCGCTGGCGGGGGCGACTTCATCGGCTGCCAATTGACTTTCCGTCAGTTCGGGTTTCTTTTCAGGCAACTGCGGGGCGCTCTCCGTCGACGCCGCCGCTTCTTTCTCCTCTACCTCTTCGGTATTGGCGGCTGTATCGGGCGTCGTCTCCGCGCTGTTGTCTTCGCTATCAGCAGCCACCACTGCCGATTGAGTATCACCCGCTGGTTCGCTGATTTCCTCATCATCAGCTGCTACCACGGGCGCGGCCGCGGCATCTTCGGCGGTTGTCTCTGTGGTCACCACCGCGGGTTCCTCGACAATTTCGTCTGTCACGATTTCAGGGGGTGCATCGACAGCGGTTTGGGCCACAATCGCCTCGCTCAAAGTGGCGTTCTCGACATCATCTCCGCCCGAGAAAAACGCCCAGCCGAGCAGCAAGACAAGCGCGCAGAAAGCCGCCACCCCCCCCGTCATCGGGTCCGGCATCCGGCTTTCGACGATAGGTTTCGGCTCCGGCAGGTCAGGCATTAAGGGCTTGAGGGCGCCATGTTCAGCCTTGAACTTATTGCCCAGGTCGACCGCATTGAGCTTGAGGTATCCCGCGTAACTTTTAACGAAGCCAACCGCATAGGTCATACCGGGCAACGCGTCGATATTGCCTTCTTCAATGGCACGGATTTGCGCGGCGCGCACATGAATGGCCGACGACACATCCTCGACCGAAAGTTTTCTTTTCTCCCGGGCGGCGCGCAGAATATCGCCCGAGGTCATGTTCTCGGTGCGCAGCGTCGTTGCCGCATCATTGGCAGCCTTGCGCTTTTTGTCGGTGTTGTCCTGCGTGTCGCTCATGATTAGCTCTCAATCTTCCTGGGTGATTGTGACGTTATGATCGCGCGCAAAAGACAGCAGTCTTTCACGCAATGAATGCTCCCGGCTGTCCATCAGACTGGCCAGATAGGGTTTAAAGACGGCGGTATCGATACTGGGCACCATCACTTTGATCGCCTCGATCGACTGGGGCGACATCGACAGCGTGCGATAGCCCAGCGCCACCAGTACCATGGCCTCCAGCGGTTGACCTGCCATTTCACCGCAGACTGAAACGGGCTTGTCCGCCGCCGCGCATTTATCGGCGATCATGGCCAGCACTTTCAGCATGGCAGGCGACAGCGCGTCGTAACGGTTGCGAATGGCATGGTTGCCCCGGTCGGCGGCAAACAGATATTGCATCAGATCGTTGGTACCGACCGAGACGAAATCGACACGTGGCAAAAGCGTATCAAGTTGCCAGAGCAGCGCCGGCACTTCCAGCATCACGCCCAATTCAATTTTTTCCGGGACAGTGACACCATTGGTCTCGGCGCGGCGCAACTCCATGTCCAAAAGCGTCCGGGCACGATCCACCTCGGCCACTTCGGTCACAAAGGGCAGCATGATTTTAAGCGACCGCCCCTTGGCCGCCAGAATAAAGGCACGGAATTGCGTGCGCAACACCGCCGGGCGGTCCATGCCGATACGCACGGCGCGCCAGCCCAAAGCGGGATTGTCTTCCTGCGGCGCCTTGAAATAGGGCAAGGGTTTATCGCCGCCGATGTCGAGGGTGCGGAAGACAACCGGTTTACCTTCCAGCCGGTCGAGAATACTGCTGTAAAGTTCGGCCTGTTTGACCACCAACGGATATTTCTGCCAGCCCATAAAGGCAAGCTCGGTGCGGAACAACCCCACCCCATCGGCACCTGACAACGCCAAGCCGTCAATCTCTGACATCAGGCCTGCGTTCATCTGTACCGAAATATCAAGACCGTCTTTGGTGGTAACCTGACGCTGGACCTGGCGGCGCAGCAACTGCGTGCGGCTGGCGCGTTCTTCGATGCTTTTGCTGTAAAGGTCACTGACATATTGCGACGGGCGGATATAGACATCGCCGCGATCGCCATCAATAATCACCGGGTCGCCATTGGCAACGACCGCGAAAATATCAGCGCATTGTCCCACCACCGGCACACCCAGGGCGCGGGCCACAATGGCGACGTGGTTCGAATGGCTGCCTTTTTCTAAGATGACACCCTGCAGCTTTTTGTGATCGTAATCAAGCAAGGCGGCGGGACCCATCGACCGGGCAATCAGAATGATTTTTTCGGGTTGTTCTTCGGGTTGAAAAATCCGGCTTTGCCGCATCAGGTGCGACAGCAGGCGGTTAGACAAGTCTTCCAGGTCTTGCAAGCGCTCGCGGATATAACGGTCGGGCATCTGCGCCATCCGCACGCGGGTATCGTTCTGCACGCTGGCGACGGCCGCCTCGGCCGACAGGCCTTTTTCAATGGCCGCCTCGATCCGCTTCATCCAGCCGCGATCCTTGGCGAACATCTGATAGGCCTCGAGAATATCGTGGCTTTCGGTACCGCTCAGCGCCCGGCTTTTCGACAGCATGCCATCAATCGCCGCGTGCATGGCGGCCACTGCCTGGCGCAGGCGCATCTTTTGTTCTTTGCTGTTGTCGGCAACGATGTTTTCCATCGTTAGGCTCGGCTCGTACATCACCGCCGTGCCAATCGCCAAACCACGCCCCAGCGAGACACCTTCGATATGGGTGGGCTTTTTACCTGATGCGTAACCCGCATGAATTTCCTGCCGCGCCACCAGGCCGCCAGCCACAATCAGTTCGGCCAGCACCATGGCGACTGTCTGCATAATCTCGACGACTTCGTCGCCATAAGGGCGCGGCAAGCGGTTTTGTAGGGCCAGTACGCCATGCACCCGGCCACCCCGCACGATGGGGACAGCGGCGAGGGCGCGGAACTGCCCATTCCCCGTTTCTGCCCGCGGCGTGTATTGCGCAAGATCAAGCAGGTCCGGCTGCACCAGCGGCAACATGGTGGCAGCCGTATCGCCAATCGGCCCCTCACCCACATGAATTTTCACCTGGCGCAGTTGTTCGACCGGCAGACCGCGGGCCGAGAATAATTCCAGCATTTCACCCGGCCGCATGATAAAGCAGGCACAGACATCGCCGCGCAACTCACGCGCGACCAGATCAATGATTTCCGACAATTTGGCATCGGGCACCGCCTCGCCCGCCATGATATCGCGCAGAGCCGCCAACAGCTTTTTCGGCGCGGCAAAAGCCATCTGCGCCTCGACGAATTCGGACGCGCGGCGTTCCCGCCGTGCCGTGGCGGCGCTACTGATAACTGACCAATTGATCGGGTCGAGTTTCATCCGCGTTTAAATCCTCATTCCCCTTCCGGCCGGTCAAGACCATAGGCTGTGTGCAAGGCCCGCACGGCCAGCTCGGTGTAATCTTCAGCAATCAGCACCGAGACTTTGATTTCAGATGTGGTGATGACTTGAATGTTGATGCCTTTTTCCGACAGCGTCTTAAACATCTTGGACGCCACCCCCACATAGGACCGCATCCCGATGCCGATGATGGAGACCTTGGCGACATCGGCGCTCGATTGCACCTCGACCCCCTCCAGCTTGCCCGCATTTTCCGACAACACTTTCAAGGCAGCGGGCAAATCGGCGCGGCCAACGGTAAAAGTGAGGTCGGTGCGGCGTTGATCGGCTGAGACGTTTTGTACGATCATGTCGACGTTGATGGCATGATCGGCGAGCGGGCCAAAGACTTGTGCCGCCACCCCCGGAATATCGGGCAGGTTGCGCAGGGTGATTTTTGCTTCATCGCGGCTGTGGGCGACGCCACTGACAACTTCTTGTTCCACCAAATTCTCCTCATCCATCACCAGCGTGCCGGGCAAATCGGACCCCAGCGCGGTTTCAAAACTCGACAGCACCTGTACAGGTACGCGCTCTTTCATCGCCAATTCGACGGAGCGGGTCTGCAAGACTTTCGCCCCGACCGAAGCCATTTCCAGCATTTCTTCGTAGCTGACCTTGGGCAATTTACGCGCCCGGCTGACGATACGGGGGTCGGCTGTATAGACACCATCAACGTCGGTGTAGATGTCACAACGCGCCGCCTTCAGCGCGGCCGCAACCGCAACAGCCGAAGTATCCGACCCGCCCCGGCCCAGAGTGGTGATACGGCCGTCTTCGCCAATGCCCTGAAAGCCTGCGATCACCGCCACCTCGCCCGCATCAAATGCGGCATTCAGGTTCGCCGTATCGACGCCCTTGATCCGCGCCTTGCCATGCGTCACGTCGGTTTTGAGGGGGACCTGCCAACCCAGCCACGACCGCGCGGGCACCCCGCGCTTTTGCAAGGCAATCGCCAAAAGGCCCGACGTCACCTGTTCGCCCGACGCGACAATGCTGTCGTATTCGCGGGCGTCATGCAGATTGGAAATTTCGCGGCAATAAGCAACCAACTGGTTTGTCACTCCTGACATGGCCGAGACGACAACGGCCACATGATGGCCCAGCGCCCGTTCGGCCGCGACCTTGTCGGCGACATTCTCAATCGCCGGGATGGTGGCCACCGAAGTGCCCCCGAATTTCAGCACAAGTATGCTCATGGTTTTTTATGCATTCGCGCTCGCTGATTTCAGCCAGACTACACGAGGAAGGTACTGATTCTGAACCGGTTTTTTGCCTTTTGGGGTAAAAAAAGCCTTATGCGGCCAAGGCTTGGCCATGCTATCCACAAGATCTAGGCAAAAAGGAATTTCAATATGGCAAATATTACAGTGATTGGCGCACAATGGGGTGACGAAGGCAAAGGCAAAATCGTCGATTGGCTGGCCGCCGAGGCTGATGTGGTGGTGCGCTTTCAGGGCGGTCATAATGCGGGCCACACGCTGACGATTGGCGAAAAAGTCTACAAACTTCACCTCCTCCCCTCGGGCATTATCCGCCCCGGCAAAGTATCCGTCATCGGTAACGGCGTCGTCATCGACCCCTGGGCCTTGATGAGCGAGATTGAAGGCATCCGCGCCCAAGGCATCGAAATCACCCCGGACAATCTGCTCATCTCCGAACAATGCCCGCTTATTTTACCGCTGCACGCATCGCTCGACAAAGCCATGGAAGAGGCACGCGGCAGCGCCAAAATCGGCACCACCGGCCGCGGCATCGGCCCCGCTTACGAAGATAAAATCGGCCGCCGCGCCATTCGTATGTGCGATCTGGCACACCCCGACACCTTGCGCGACAAGCTGGAAAAACTGGCCCTGCATTCCAACGCGCTGCGCCGTGGCCTGGGTGCCCCCGCCATCAACGTTGAGGAATTCGTCATGTCGCTGACTGAAATGGCGGGTCGTCTAAGCCCCTTCATCGGGCCCAGCTGGCGCGTGCTGCAAGACGCCAAAGCGCAAAACGAACGCATTTTGTTCGAAGGCGCCCAAGGCGTCATGCTCGATGTCGATCACGGTACCTATCCCTTCGTTACTTCGTCCAACACGGTAGCCGCCTCGGCGGCCAGCGGCGCGGGTATAGGCCCGCGTGAATTGGGCTTTGTGCTGGGCATCACCAAGGCCTATACCACCCGCGTCGGCTCCGGCCCCTTCCCCACTGAACTGACCGACGATGTGGGCGAAACGCTTGGTCGTATCGGTCACGAATTTGGCACCTCGACCGGGCGTAAACGCCGCTGCGGCTGGTTTGACGCGGTCCAAGTCCGCCAGGCCGTCACTGTGGCCGGCATCGACGGCATCGCCCTCATGAAAATCGACGTGATGGACACCCTGGCCGAGGTCAAGATCTGCACCGGCTATACCTACAACGGGCAGACCTACGACTATCTGCCGGCATCCGCCGATATCCAGGAAAAACTGGTGCCTATCTATGAAACCATGCCCGGCTGGCAAAGCCCTTTACGCGGCGTGCGTACCTTTGCCGATCTGCCCGAAAAAGCCAAAGCCTATATCCGTCGCATCGAAGAGTTGATTGGCGTTTCGGCCGTGGTCATTTCAACCAGCCCAGAGCGCGACGACACCATCCGCGTCAAAGAATTTTTCTGATGATAGATAACGCCCCTATCACCGTTGATATTCGCCGCGCGGAACTCGTCGAAAGCCATCACGAAGTCCATGGTATGGCACTTGACGGCAGTGGCACCGTGATCGCGGCTTGGGGTGATACCAATCTTGTCACCTTCCCGCGGTCGGCCATCAAACCGCTGCAAGCCTTGCCGCTGCTCACCACCGGCGCCGCGACGGCATTCAAACTGTCAGACACAGAATTGGCCATCGCTTGCGCTTCCCACGGTGGACAACCTGAACATCTGGCGGTGGTCCGCGCCTGGCTCAATAAACTGGACCTCACTGAAAGCGACCTGGAATGCGGCCATCACTGGCCGTCGCACAAAGCAAGCGAGCAAGCTCTTTGCGCGCAACATCTAAAGCCCGGTAACCTGCATAACAACTGCTCTGGCAAGCATTTGGGTATGATGACAGTCTGCCTGCACATGGGCTGGCCGGTGGCGGGCTATACCGATCTCACCCACCCGCTGCAGCAAATGATCTTTGATCGCTTCGCCCCATTTGCTGACCTGACGCGGGATGCGGTGACGTTGGGTATTGACGGCTGCTCTGCCCCCAGCCCGGCCCTCCCGCTGCACAATATCGCCCGCGCCTTTTATCATTTTGCGCAGGATGCCGATGGCCGGCATCTGCTAACCAACATGGCAGCGCATCCGTTTTATGTGGCGGGTGACAAGCGTTTTGACACCGCCCTTATGCAGGCTTTTCCCGGCCGCTTCGCCGCCAAGGCCGGAGCTGAGGGCAATCAGGTCATCATCGACCTGCACAGCGGTGCAGTCCTGTATCTCAAGGCGCAAGACGGCCAGACCCGCGCCGTGCAAGCCGCCGCCGGTCACGCGCTCCGCCAATTGCGCTGGATCGACGACGACGCTGCCTTGGCCGATTACACACGCCCCGTTCAAAAAAACTGGCGCGGCATCGTCGCTGGCGATATTATCGTCCGCTAATTATATGATTTATAATAACATTTTAGACTTGCAGAACCACCGCTCTAGTGTTATGGTAATATAGTTTTCCACACCACTCGCCCATGTTGACCATGTCCAAACCTGTCACCAACATCCTCTTACTGGATTTCAAACAGACACAGCGGCTGTCCGCCATATTTGGCGTCGCCGTCGGCAGCAACGCGCGCGGCGTGCTGACCTATGATGAGAGTAGCGTGCAGACCAAAGTTTATCACGGCGTCGATTTGAAAGATGTCGCGACCTTTACCTACGTGGCACCCGGCCAGCAAAACCGCCCGCCGCACGCTTCACTGATTAAAACCTATCAAAGCTTCAATCCCGATACGCCCGGCGACACCTATAGTTTTGGCCTGCATGTCACCTGGGATGAAAAGGGGACGGTTGTCCTCGATCACAACGGCAAACGCAATATTTTAACCAGCGATAAGGATGGCAGCCATCCCATGCAGGCACAGTATCTGCGCGATATGAATCTGATGCTGTTTGAATATGCTCATCTGCACCGCGAAGCACTCGAGCTGCACGCGGCGCGTGCCAAAGAAACTCCGCCTAAACCGGGCGCGCGCAAGCCGCAGCTTGTCAGCCGGTTGCGTAGCATCTAGCTACATCCCGTTCAGCCACCAGCCCAGCACCACAATTTGCGGCACCGTGATCAGCGGCAGGGCCAGGGTCAGCTTCCACGACTTGGTCGCTTCGCGCAGCACCATAATTTCGGTGTAATCGGTGGCCACCCCCGCCATCATAAAGGTAAAGGCATTACCGGGTGCGGCCGCCCGCGTCATGATATCGGCGGCGATGGGGGCGGAGCCTTCCGAGCATACCTCTATCACGGTCGCCGCCACCAGCGTCACCCCCAGACCAAGCAACGTCGGGCCAAAGAATGTGGCGTAATGCTCGCCATCGATAAACACCCGCAAGGCCGCCGCAATCAGCACGCCCACAAATAACCAACGTAAAATCATTTTTGAATCAATCAAGCCGACCTTGATCGTATCCCACACATAACCGGGCGTGATGCGTACATCCTGCCAGCCGGCCTTGGCTTCACGCCAGAATGAAAACCCTTCGGGCAGCGGCAGACGGTTGGGGTTGGCCGGTAGCCGACCGCGTTCGACCAGGGCTTCGACAATCAAACCGGTGACCACTGCCACCAGGGCCGAGAGTGCAATAAACGTCAGCGTCCAGCCCCAGCCGATGAGGGCGATCAAAATCACCGTCAACGAAATCGAATTCCAGGGGCTGGCGATCAAAAACGCCATCAATTGACCGGCAGATGCCCCCCGCTCATACAGCTTGGCCCCCACCATCAAAATGCCATGGCTGCACAGGTCCAAAATAAGGCCGGCGGCGACGGCGCGTAAAATGCCGCGCAAGCCCCGTTTGGTGCCCAGCGCTGCCATAATAAACGGCCGCGGTACCCGCCCCATCACCCCCATGGCGATGATGCCGATCAGCATCCCCCACCACATCTGGTTCATAATCTCGAAAACAGCAGCGGCAAAACCACCGGCACCGCTCGCCAGATGCCAGCCATACCCGACCGCCACCGC
>JAIXUW010000056.1 GCA_027483355.1 Alphaproteobacteria bacterium | reverse complement strand
TGGCGGTGTGAATGACACGCGCCGCTAAATTCATCTTATTATAACGAATGATTACTTATTGTGTCTACGGCTGGCACCGCAAAATCTGGGGCGTGAGTGTGAGTAAAAAGCTGCGAGGATGCTATGAGTGATTTACCAGCCCCGACAATCTTGATGGATGTATGCCGTTCCGCAAAAGATGACGGGCAACGAAGCGCTCCTCCCTGGAGCGGCCATTTAAATAATCTGGCAAATCTTTATCGCATGACTGGACAACTAGGAACGAGAGTGTGCGTTGATCTAAACTCTTGATATGGCCTTTAAAAAATTAAGAAATCTTATGCATCGCAAGCAACTCATTGTTTTTTAATTACTTCATGCTATGCTTCGATCATGCGTGTTTTAGTCATCTTGCTCATTTTTGCGATTGGTTTCAGCGGTTTTTCAGCCGCTGCGCACGCTTTTGATTCGCAAAAATGCGCTCAAGGCGTCTCTCTTGAAAAGAATATGTCGTCGATGGATGACTGCCATGATGGCGCCGCTAATAAAGACGACAATAGCGGCACAAAAGACGGCAAGCATTTATGCCTGACCTGCGGTCATTGCTGTGTTTCCCACGTTGCCATGCCTGCCATGGGTCTGATGATGAGTGACCCTGTCGTGAGCCTCTCATATACAGCCGTCGATACAAGTTTAGACGGAGATATCTTATCGGGCTTCAAGCGCCCTCCCAAATCCCTCGTTTGATTTAAACGGATTCTAAGTCGATAGGCTTAAATCCGTAAAGTCGCTTTGCAAAAGCGGCTGGAACTTGCGTTACGCATTTTTCAATCAAACGAGGAGATATTCTTATGACAACGCTTCTATCCGGGGCTATGCGTCCCACGCTCATCGTACTGGCAATACTGTCATTGTCGGCCTGTTCTACCACCCTAAAACCCCAATCTTCGACACCCGCTGAAACAGCGGGCGGCACCGCTGCGACCATGGGCATGAAGGGCGACATGTCCTGTTCCTGCTGTGCCAGCATGTCGGACGGTAAGGGAATGATGTGTTCCAAAAAAACAAAGGGCGAGATGTCGGGCATGGATCATTCAAACATGAACCATGGCACGAAGGATATTTATGCCCCTGCCATGAAAACCATGCATGAAAACATGAGCGTGGCCCCCACGGGCGATGCCGATGCCGATTTCATGCGCGGCATGATCCCGCACCACCAGGGCGCCATCGACATGGCGAAACTGGCGCTGGCGCACGGGAAAGACCCGCAAGTGAAAAAACTGGCGCAAGACGTCATCCAGGCGCAGGAGGCGGAAATCGCCTTTATGCGTGACTGGCTGTCCAAACGCGGCCAATAAAAAGGAAAAGCCAGACATGAAAACAAAATCATTCATTCTGGCAGGTTTGCTGGCGGCGGTTTCGCTGCCGCCAGCTTTTCCTGCCTATGCCCAGGAACAGGCGACGATCAATCCTGTCGTACAGGAAACGCCAGCCACACCTGCCTTGCTTGTACTGGATCAGGCTGTCGCATGGGCTTTGGAAAATTCCCCGGCCTTGGGGGCATCTTCGGCGCGGGCGGATGCCGCCACCGCCAGTCAATCGCAGGCGGGAGTTTTACCAAACCCTGAAATTTCTATCGAGGCTGAAAATATTTATGGCAGCGGCCCTTATGACGGGACGAGCAGCGCCGAATATACCTACAGCGTTTCACAGCTGGTGGAACTGCCCGGCAAGCGCGGAAACCGTGTGCGCGTGGCGGATGCCGAGAAGACAAAAACCCACTATGTCCGCGATGCCGCGGGTCTTGATCTTATCCGTGACGTAACGGTTGCTTTTGCGGAAGTCGTCGCCGCACAGCAGGAAGTCACCATTCTTGAAGAAGAACAAAAGCTGGCGACGGAAGTGCGTGACAGCGTTGTTGCCAAGGTCGAGGCCGGAAAAGAGCCGCCGATCCAGAAAAACAAGGCGGAGATCGAGCGCACGGCCAGCCAGATTGCCCTGGATCGCGCCCGTCGCAACCTTAGCGCCAAACAACAAAGCTTATCGTCACTGATGGGCGGCAAGGTCGGCACATTTATCGTGGCGGCGAACAGCCTGCCGCCCTTGAGCCAGCCGCAATCGTTAGAATCCTACCGTGTCCGCTTGGATCAGACGCCGGATGTCAAAATTATCGACACAAGCGTTCATCAGGCGCGTGCCGGTCTCTCTCTTGAAAAGGCCAACGCCGTTCCCGATCCCACGCTTAGTTTTGGCATAAGGGATTCCAGAGATAATAACGCGCAAGCCTTTGTTGCAGGCGTCTCCTTTCCGTTTCCTGTTTTTAATAGAAACAGCGCCGGCATTGAACGCGCTGGCCACGACCTGAATGCCGCGATGCTTGATCAGCGGGGTGCGCAGCTGTCGCTTGAAGCCGTCTTGACGGGTGTTTACGGGGATTTCAGCAGTGCCTACGGCGAAGCGACAACGCTGAAAGCAACCGTCTTGCCTGGCGCGGAAGAGGCTTTCGGCGTCGCCCGTGAAGGGTATAAGGCCGGAAAATTCGGCTATCTGGAAGTATTGGATGCACAGCGCACCCTGTTTAACGCCCGCAAGCAGTTCAACGAAGCGGTTCTGGATTACCACCGCCAGCGGGCAACCATTGAGCGCATGACGGCCATTCATGCCGGGCAACACAACGATAAAGGAAATACCAATGAAACAGTCAAAAATTAAAATCCTGCTTTTGGCAGGTGTTGCCATACTCGCGCTCTCAGGCGGGTTTTCCGCATGGAATTATACGGTCTCGCCCAGCCTAGCGGCGGAAGACGCCCATGGCGATGCGCACGGCCATGAAGAGGGTGAAGAAAAGCACGACGAAGGCAAAGAAGAGCAACACGGCCACGGTCACGAAGATGAGCATGGCCATGCCGAAGGCAAGGCGGAAGAAGGCGAACACGCAGAAGGCGTCATTCCTTTAAGCGCCGAACAGGTCGCAGCGGCGAACATTAAAGTTGCCGCCGCTGGCCCTGGCCAATTGGCACGGGAAGTGTCCGTACCTGGAAAAATCGTCGCCGCCGCCGACCGCATGGCGCAGATCGTCGCCAAAGTGGGCGGCACGGTGACGGAAGCCAGAAAGAACCTGGGCGATACCGTTGAAAAAGGCGAGATACTGGCTTTGATCGAAAGCCGAGAAATGGCCGAGGCCGTGGCTGAATATCTCGCTGCCAGACGCGCCGAAGAGCTTGCCCGCACGACCTTTAACCGTGAAAAAGGGCTGTGGGATAAAAAAATCACGGCGGAACAAGATTATCTAACCGCGAAAAACGGCCATCAGGAATCTAAAATAAAACTCGATCTGGCAAAGCAGAAATTGCAAGCCCTGGGTCACGACGGCGAAGTCTCCAGCAATGGAAACTCCCGCTTTCATGAAATGCGCTCTCCACTGCCGGGCCGTATCATCGCCCGTGAGCTGACGCTTGGCGAATATGTCGATACGACACATTCGGCTTTTACCGTGGCGGACTTGAGTGTGGTCTGGGTTGAAACCGCTATCGCGCCTGGCGACCTGCCTTTCGTCAAGGAAGGCTTGATGGCGAATGTCGCAGGCAGCGGCGGCAAGGCCGACGGCAAGCTGATCTTCGTCAGCCCCGCCATCGATCCTGAAACCCGCGCCGCCAAAGCGATTATCGAACTTGATAACGCAGAAGGTAAATGGCGGCCAGGCGAATTTGCGAATGCCGCGATTGCGACATCAGCCCAGGATACCGATCTGATCCTGCCCAAAGAGGCGCTTCAATCGATAGGTGGAAAGCCCGCGGTTTTCGTACGCACCGCGCAAGGCTTTGAAAAACGCGATGTGACCACGGGGCGCGAGGACAGCCGCCATGTGGAGATTCTCTCCGGCGTGAGCTTTGGCGAACCTGTCGCCGTTTCCAATACCTTCACGCTCAAGGCCGAACTGGGTAAAGCCGAAGCGGAACATGCACACTAAGAAAGTATAAAAAAATGATTGAAAAAATACTCGGCTTTTCCATTAAGCAAAGATTGCTGGTCGTCATGATGACCGCGATCTTCGCGGCCTATGGTATGTATTCCCTGACCAAGCTGCCGATTGACGCCGTACCCGACATCACGAACAATCAGGTGGCGATCAACGTGGAAGTGCCTTCGCTTTCGCCCTATGAGATCGAAAAGCAGGTCACCTATCCGATTGAAACCGCGATGGCGGGCATACCCGGCCTTTCCTATACGCGATCCATTTCGCGCAACGGCTTTGCCCAAGTCACGGTGATTTTCGAGGATAAGGTCGATATTTACTTCGCCCGTGCGCAAGTGAATGAGCGCCTGGCGGAAGCCAAAGAGTCACTGCCCGAAGGGGCGGAGCCGCGCATGGGGGCCATTTCGACAGGTCTTGGCGAGATTTATATGTGGACGGTAGAATACGAAAATCCAGAGGCGGACTTCACCACGCCGGAGGGCCGTGTGCTGAAATCACCCTTCGAAAAAGCCATGTATCTGCGCACGGTGCAGGACTGGATCATCAGGCCGCAATTGAAAAACGTCAAAGGCGTTGCCGAAGTTGACGCCATCGGCGGATATGCCCAACAATATCACGTACAGCCCGACCCTCAAAAACTAGCGGCTTTAGGTTTAAGCTTCTCCGATGTCATCGACGCACTAGAGCGCAACAACGCCAGCACGGGCGCGGGATTTTTGGAGCAAAAGGGCGAATCCTATGTCGTCCGCGCCGATGGGCGGCTGGAGACGATTGACCAAATTGCCAACGTCGTTCTTAAAACGCGTGGCGGTATACCGCTTTATATCAAGGATGTGGCAACCGTCGAGCTGGGCAAAGAGCTTCGCACGGGCAGCGCCAGTGAAAACGGCCATGAAGTCGTTGTCGGCACGGCGATGATGCTCAAAGGTGAAAACAGCCGGATCGTTTCAAACGCCGTCGATATGAAACTGGCCGAGATCAATAAATCTTTGCCAGACGGCGTTAAAGCAAAAACGGTGCTGAACCGCACAAAACTTGTGAACGCCACCATTCAAACGGTGCAGAAAAACCTCGGTGAAGGCGCGTTGCTGGTCGTTGTGATCCTGTTCTTGTTGCTGGGCAATATCCGCGCCGCCCTGATTACCGCGCTCGTTATCCCCATTACCATGATGATCACAGCCACAGGTATGCTGAAAGCGGGCATCAGCGCCAATTTAATGAGCATGGGTGCGCTTGACTTTGGCCTGATCGTGGATGGCGCTGTCATTATCACAGAAAACTGTCTGCGCCGTCTGGCCGAACGCCAACATCATGAGGGGCGCTTGCTGAGGTTGCAGGAGCGCATGCAGGAAGTGATCGAGGCCAGCCGCCAGATGATCCAGCCTGCCGTATTCGGGCAGATGATTATTATCACGGTCTATCTGCCGCTTCTGACGTTCTCGGGCGTTGAAGGCAAGATGTTTGAGCCGATGGCCATGACGGTCATTATTGCCCTGATAGCCGCTTTCGTTCTCTCCATTACCTTCGTCCCCGCCATGATCGCCATGTGTATCACGGGGAGGGTCGAGGAAAAAGAAAGCCGGATCATTTCCAAGGCCAAATCAGGCTACGCGCCGATGCTCAACTGGTCGCTGAACAGGCCAAAGGTTGTCATCATCTCGGCTGTCATCTTCTTTGTTTTCTCTTTGTTTGTAGGAAGCCGCCTGGGGCAGGAATTCATTCCCTCCCTCGATGAAAAAGACATCGCCATGCACGCCATGCGGATTCCCAGCACGGGGATTTCGGAATCGACCGCGATGCAGTTGCAGGTCGAAAAAGCCGTCAGCGCCTTGCCGGAAGTGGCTTTTGTCTATTCCAAGACGGGTACGGCTGAAATGGCGGCTGACCCGATGCCGCCCAACGTCTCCGATACATTCATCATCCTCAAACCCCATGATGAATGGCCGGATCAGTCGATGGACAAGGCGGATTTCATCGAGAAGCTGGCCAAGGCCGTGGGACAGGTGCCGGGAAATAACTACGAATACACCCAGCCGATCCAGATGCGCTTTAACGAGCTGATTTCCGGTGTCCGAAGCGACGTTGCGGTGAAGGTCTATGGCGATGACTTCAATGTCATGAACGAAACCGCGAATAAGATCGCAAGCGTCCTGCGTAGCGTCGAGGGTGCGGCTGACGTGAAGGTTGAACAGACCACAGGCCTTCCCATGCTCGATATTGACCTTAACAGGGATGCGATTGCGCGCTATGGCCTTGATGTCGGGAGTATCCTTGACCTGGTATCGTCGGCTGTTGGCGGGAAAGAGGCCGGGCTGGTATTCGAGGGCGACAGACGCTTCCCCATCGTCGTGCGCCTGCCCGAATCCGTGCGTCAGGATATTCCTGCCCTGGAAAACCTTCCCGTCCCCGTACCGCATGAGGACGGTGAAAGTGGTGCGTTCGTACCTTTGAAAGAAGTGGCAAAATTTCGCCTCTCCGAAGGGCCGAACCAGATCAGTCGCGAGAATGGTAAACGGCGCGTCGTGGTGCAGGCAAACGTGCGTGACCGCGACATCGGCTCTTTCGTGGTGGAGGCACAGCAAAAACTTGATCAACAGGCCAAGCTGCCGCCTGGTTTATGGCTTGACTGGGGCGGTCAGTTTGAAAACTTGGTCGCGGCGCAAAACCGATTGATGATTGTCGTTCCGGCCTGTTTCTTTCTGATCTTTATGATGCTGTTCACGGCTCTGGGGTCGGCAAAACAGGCCTTGCTAGTGTTCAGCGGCGTCCCGTTGGCGATTTCAGGCGGCATCCTGACGCTGTTCTTGCGTGATATGCCGTTTTCGATCCCTGCGGCGGTGGGCTTTATCGCGCTTTCCGGTATCGCCGTACTGAACGGCCTTGTGATGATCACCTACATCAATGACCTCGTGAAGAAAGGTATGGAAACACGGGAAGCCATCGTGGAAGGAGCTTTAACCCGCCTGCGGCCCGTTTTGATGACCGCGCTTGTGGCCTCGCTCGGCTTCGTGCCGATGGCGCTGGCGACAGGCACGGGCGCTGAGGTGCAAAAGCCATTGGCGACCGTTGTCATCGGTGGTCTGATTACGGCGACGTTGCTGACGCTGATCGTGCTGCCTGCGCTTTATAAAACATTTTCAAAACCCAAAAAGGAGAAAACCTATGAACCCGCTTAAAACTTTACTACTTGCCGGAATTGCTATCGTCGCCTTGTCCTTACCTGTCTATGCCGCTGATGGCCATGATCATGGCGCAGAAGGCCACGTCGCTGAAACATCGGAAGCGCACGGCGATGGCCACGGTCATGATGAAAAGCCGCATTTTGCGGTTACAAAGCCGGAGACGGTGGATGCGGCTTGGGCGATGATCGATGAAACCATTGCTTCGGCACGGCAGGCCTTAAAGGACAGCAACGCCGATGCCCTGCATGAAGCCGGAGAAAAATTGGCTGCCGCCGTTGCAGCGTTGCATGATCATCCGCAAGCCGTAAAGGAAGAGAACGGCAAAAAGATGACCCAGGCCCTTGATCAACTGACCAAGACCGTGGATCGCTTCCATCACGCCGCCGAGGATAAAAACACGGCGGGTGCCACGGAAGCCCTCGATCTTTTTGAAAGTCAGAAAGATTTGGTAAAGTCGCTTTATCCGACAGTTGAACAAGTCGAGCCATGATCTGGCTCCGTTGAAAGGTAAAAGATGGGCGCACACTGCGGACACGACGTAGGCTTTGACGGTTCCGATCCAAGTTTCAGGCGGGCCTTGCTCTTTGTCATCGCAATCAACTTCCTGATGTTTGGGGTTGAAATGGTGGCAGGGCATATATCCGGGTCGCAAGCCCTGATGGCTGATGCTTTGGACTTCTTTGCGGACGGGGTCACATACACGATCAGCTTGATCGTGATCGGCAAAGTCTTGCGTGTACGCTCCATCGCCGCACTAGCAAAGGGGATGAGCCTTTTGCTCATGGGGTTATGGGTCATGGGCAGTACAATCTACAACGTCATTTTTATTGAAACGCCCAAAGCGGAAATCATGGGTGTCATTGGATTTATGGCTTTCCTAGCGAATGTGGCAAGCGTATTGATCTTGATGCGCTGGCGTGATGGTGATGCCAATGTGCGCTCTGTCTGGCTTTGCTCCCGAAATGACGCCATCGGTAACGTAGCCGTTATGCTGGCGGCGCTCGGCGTTTTCGGGACCGGCACGGGGTGGCCAGATCTCTTAGTTGCGGGGATTATGGCGATTTTGTTTTTGAGTAGCGCAATTAAAATCATAAAACAGGGAAAACGTGAACTAGCCTCGTCATTAGGAAGTAGTTATAAAAATCGTTCTTCGGTTTAAGGGATAGCGACTTTCCTAACGTATTACTGGTATAGTTGGAAAGAGGTAAGCATCATGTCGAATGAAAAAATTGACAAACTAATCAAAGGGTTGATAGACACGCACCCTCGGCTTGACCGTCTGCAGACGATGGAAAGCCGTGTCTGGCAATCGATCAACAGACTGCGGGCAGATATGCCGCGTAACGTCATCGAAGGCTGGCTGGCCAGTCTTTTCGTTCCTGAATATCGCCTGGCGTCTCTTTCTTTCGCCCTGATAGTCGGGGTTTTTGTCGCCACTTTGAGTGTTTCCAACCCGCAGACCGCCAATGCGGCGCAGGCGCTCAACCTACAGGTCTTTTCTTCAAATTATGGTATAATATCTACGGCTATTCTTCCCAAAAACAGGGTTAAAACCTGATGCGCACCTATCAAAAGGAAATTCTTTATTTCATCGTTATCGCGCTTGTGGGTTTTGGCGCTTTTCTTGCCTGCGGAAATTTATTCAAGGCTTCTCACCATAGTCAGAATAGTCAGATCGACGCCCACGTTTGGCTGCACGAGCAAATCGGTATAACAGACGAACAGCATCAAAAACTCTCCGAAATCGAGAAGAACTTTGCTGAAAAACAGAAAGTGCTGCGGGAAAAAATCCATGTAGGTAATCTGGAACTTGCCGCCGCCATGCTGGAAGACAAGGCGTTTTCAGAGCGTGTCGCAGCCGCTGTTGAGCGCATCCACCATGCACAGGGTGAACTGCAAAAGCTGACGATTGAGCATATTTTCGAGATGCAGACCGTATTAACGCCGCAACAGGCGGAAAAGCTCAATAAGTTAGCCGCAGATGCCCTTGTTCAGAACCCATAGAACCCTAAAAGAGAATACAGCCGATGAGGATTATGCGCTCGTCAAACGATTGCGCTCAGGGGATGATTTTGCGTTGAACGAGATCATGCAGCGTTACAAGGAGCGCGTCTGTCGTCTGGCCTGGCGCTATGTGGGCAACGAAGACGCCGCGCTTGATGTGACGCAGGAGACTTTTACAAAGCTTTATTTCAATATCGACAAATACGATCCCGCCTATAAATTCAGCACCTGGGTCTTTCAGATCGCGGTCAATCTGTGCCGTGACCATCTGCGCAAGAACAAAAATCACGCACGAAACGTTTCTTTCGATATCTTAAGCGAAGATAGCCCAGGCGCCTGGCAGCGGAGCGGCGAAAATATCGAGGCGGGTTTTCTATCAAGGGAACAACTGGCGCTGTTACGGCGAGAAGTTGACTTGCTGCCCGATACCCTCAAGGAAGCATTTATCCTGTTTGCGGTTGAGGAGAAAACCCAAGCCGAATGCGCCGAAATCCTTCATGTTTCGGCAAAAACCGTTGAAACCCGCGTTTATCGGGCGCGTAAGATTTTATCCGAGAAATTACAGCTTTCCTTTGAGGGATAGCTCTTTTCAAGCCGTATTAGCTTCATGAGACCAGCAAAAAGGCGGGATTTTTCATGAAGAAATTAATTATATGGCAATTATCGATTGTGGCGATCTTATTCTCCGCCCCTTCTTATGCGGAACCTTCCGCTTTGACCCTCGATCAAGTCATTAAAGAAAGCCTGCAAAAGAACACCAGCCTGTTTCGCGCCCAGCGTGACTTTGAGGACCGGATGGCCGACGCCACGGAAACCACCCTGCTGGATAACCCCGAGTTTCAGGTTGATGTCGTCCGCGATAAAGGTCAAGGCGGGACAGGTACGGATCTGGAATTTACCCAGCCCTTGAAATTTTCGCAAATATCCGGCGCGCGCGGCGGCTATGCGCAAGCTCTGGCTAATGTGGCCAGCATGGAGCAGAAATACGAAATTTTGAAAGTGATTAACGAAACCACGGTTCTTTATACCCAGGTCTGGCTGCTATCCGAGCGCAAAAAACTCTATGAGAATTATGCGAACGATGCCGACAAAATGAAAAAGCTCGTCAAGGAGTCGGCGGGTCAAGGCCAAACCAGCCCTGCGGCGTCACATCTCTTTTCATCTGATGCCGCCAAACTGCGGGCTGACGCCAACGCCGTTGATGCTGAATTGCGTCAGGTGCGCACGGAACTTGCGCGGCTGATGGGACGCAGTTTCCAGCAGGCAAAGCTGGAGCGACCCGCTTTTGTGGCGGTGCCAGGTAACACCGAGCGGCTTCTGGCTTTCGCCCAGACGCAATCAAACTTGAGAAATCTTATCAAAAACCGCATTCAAACGGCGGAACGTCGTTTGAGCGTCGCGCAGCAAGACGCCGCCATGCCGGAGTTCGGCCCGCGCGTGTTTTATTCCCGCTCACCCAACGGCGACGATCAGTCCTATGGTATCGGCGTCGCCTTGCGTATCCCGCTGTGGAACCAGAACGATGCCGAGCGTAAACGGGCCAACGCTGAATTACGTCAGGCGAGATCAGAAGCCGATCTTTATGCTGGATTGCCGCAGCAGGAGGTGATCGGCGAATTGCAGCAAAGCGCCTCGGCGCTACAATCCCGCGCGGATAGCTACTTTGACAGCATTCTGCCTGGCTACCGAAAATCCTACGAGCTGACGCGCAGCATGTTCCGTCAGGGACAGGCGGACGCGCTTGAAGTCTGGCAAGTACGTGAAAAGCTACTCTCCAGCGAAAACGAGGCGCTTGACGCGCTGGCGCAAGCCGTCAATGCGCGCGGCGCTTTGGAAGTGGAGCTGGGCGGGAAAATAGAGGAAGTCAGATAATGAAAAAGTTTTTAATCACGTCGGCCCTTGTCGCGGTCATTGGTTTATCCATACCCGCTTTCGCCCATGAAGGCGAAGATCACGCCGCCGCCCCCGGCACCGAAGAGACCGCTCAGGTGACGAGCATTATAGAGTTATCCGAAACGGCGATTAATAATCTTGGCATTCAAACGGTGAAAGCGGCCATCGCCCCGCGCGCGACGACGATCGATGTAAACGGGATTGTCGAGTTTCTGCCGGAACGCCAAGCCATCGCCAGCGCGCGGGCCGCAGGGCGGGTGTCGGAAATCAATGTCAAGGTGGGCGAGAAAGTCGCCAAAGGCCAGAGCCTTTTGACCATCCAGCCGATCTTCGTCGGCAGCTCTCCGGTGTCCATCCCGTCGCCCCTTGATGGCTATGTGACCAAGCAGAACGTCGTTCTGGGGCAATCCGTCACACCGGAGGCTGGGTTGATGGAAATCGGGGATTCCTCCGAAGTTCTGGTGCGTGGTGTCATGTACGAAACACCGGATGTCGCCAAGGTTCAGGTCGGCCAAAATGTGAGCGTCAATAGCAGCCTGATCGGCAATACGCCGCTGAAGGGCAAGGTGCAGCGCATGGACGGCGCTTATGATCGCGGCAGCCGCACCTTGAACGTCTACGCCCTGGTTGAAAATCCTGACCGCAGCCTGTTTGCCAACACGCAGGTCGTTCTGTCCGTCGAGGTGACTGAGCCTGCCGATATCTTGACCGTCCCCGCCAAAGCCATTCTGGGCGATAGCGGCGAACAATTCGTTTTTGTGAGAAGCGGCAACGCATTTGAACGCCGCAGCGTCAAGCTGGGCGCGAAGTTCGGAGCGGAGCGTGAAGTGCTGGAAGGCGTGTTTCCTGATGAGGAAGTTGTGACGGTTGGAAACTATCAGCTGCAATTCGCCAAATCGGCTGAAGCCAAAAAAGACGCTCCTGCAGTGGAAGGCAAAAAAGAAGATGACGGTCACGATCACGAGCACTAACCAGCGCGCGATCCGTGAATAAAGGATTATAAAATGTTGAACGCAATCATCCAATTTTCTTTAAAGAACAGACTGCTGGTCGTCGCGGCCTCGGCTCTGCTGATGGTCTACGGCGTGTTCGTGATCAGCAAGCTGCCTGTCGATGTGTTCCCCGACCTCAACCGCCCGACCGTGACGATTTTCACCGAGGCCGAAGGGCTGGCGCCGGAAGAAGTCGAGGCTCTGGTCACCTGGCCGCTTGAAACGGCGGTTAACGGATCGACGGGCGTTGAGCGTGTGCGCTCGGCCTCCGCCATCGGCCTTTCCATCGTTTGGGTCGAGTTTGGCTGGGATACGAACATCTATACTGCCCGCCAGATCGTGGCCGAGAAGCTGCAACAGGCGCAGGAAACCCTGCCGCAAGATGTTCGGCCTGTCATGGGGCCGATTTCCTCGATTATGGGCGAGATCATGTTGGTGGGCTTGACCAGCGAGGATCCAAAGATCGGCAGCATGGATTTGCGTACCATCGCAGAGTGGGATATCCGCAACCGCATTCTTTCCATCTCCGGTATCTCGCAAGTTTCGGTCATCGGCGGCGAACTGAAGCAGTATCAGGTGCTGGTCGACCCCCTCAAGCTTAAAAACTACGGTGTCACGCTGCATGACGTCGAGGCGACGATTGAAGGATCTAACATCAACGCCACGGGCGGATTCTTGCTTTCGGACTATCAGGAAAGCCTGATCCGCAACGTAGCAAGAGTTAAAACTATCGAGGATCTGGCGAAATCGCCGCTGCCTCAGGATAATGGTAGCCCGACGCCGCTGACCCTCGATCAGGTGGCCGATATCAAACTCGGTGGGCCGCTCGCTAAGCGCGGGGATGCCAGCGTCAATGGCCAATCCGCCGTCATTCTATCCATTCAAAAGCAGCCAGGCGCCGATACGATCAAGCTCACCGAAGCGGTTGAGGCGGAACTCGCCAGCATTCAAAAGACCTTGCCCGAAGGCGTGAGGGTTCATGGCGAGATATTCAAGCAGGGAACCTTTATCGAGCGGGCGATCAAAAACGTCGAGGAAGCTCTGCGCGACGGAGCCATTCTGGTCGCCATCGTTCTCTTCCTATTTTTACTTAATTTCCGCACGACCTTTATCACCCTGACCGCCATTCCGATGTCTTTCGTTTTGACAGCCATTGTCTTCCAGTACTTCGGCTTAAGCATCAACACCATGACCCTGGGTGGTCTGGCTGTTGCCATCGGCGAGCTGGTCGATGACGCGATTGTCGACGTGGAAAACGTCTTCCGCCGTTTGCGTGAAAACCGTCAGGCCGAAAAACCGCGCAACCCGCTGCAGGTGATTTATGAAGCCTCCAGCGAGGTGCGGAACTCCATCGTCTTCGCAACCATCATTGTCGTGCTGGTTTTCATCCCGCTCTTTGCAATGGGTGGCATCGAAGGCAAGATTTTCTTGCCGCTTGGAATTGCGTATATCACGTCCATCGTCGCGTCCTTGTTTGTCTCTTTGACGTTAACGCCTGCGCTTTGTTCCTATCTATTGCCTAAAATGAAACGCATGAGCGATGAACATGACGGCTGGCTTATTCGCAAAATCAAAGGCGCACAAAAGCGCGTCTTGAATTTTGCTTTCCCTCATAGCCGGATCGTGCTGACCTTCGTCGCTGTATTAACTATTAGCGTCATGGCGCTTGTGCCGTTTTTTGGAAAAGAGTTTCTGCCGCAATTCAACGAAGGATCGGTGACGATCAATATCCTGACGCCGCCTGGTACAAGCCTTGCCGAGTCAAATCGCATTGGCACGATTGCTGAAAACCTGATCCGTCAGGTGCCGGAAGCGTCCGAGACGGGCAGACGGACGGGCCGCGCCGAGCGCGACGACCATGCGGAAGGTGTGCATTCGAGCGAGATCGAGGTCGAGTTGAAGGAATCCGAGCGTTCACGCGCCGATATTCTTGCCGATATTCGTAACCGTTTGGATCAAGTACCGGGCATCGCCGTCAATATCGGACAGCCGATCTCCCACCGCATCGACCACATGATGAGTGGCGTTCGTGCCCAGATGGCCATCAAGCTTTTTGGCACTGATCTAGATGTGCTACGCGCCAAGGCGGAGGAAATCCGTCAGGCCATGAGCGAGGTCGAGGGTGTGGTCGACCTGTCCGTGGAAAAGCAAGTCCTGATCCCGCAGGTGCATGTGCTGTTTGACCGAGAGAAAGCGGCGTCCTATGGCCTTTTGTCGGGTGAAGCCGCTGAATATGCCGAGCTTGCCATGCAGGGCAAGGCTGTCGGACAGGTTCTGGACGGGCAGCGCACCTACGATATCGTTATGCGTCTGTCCGATGCCGCCCGTAACGATGTCGAGGCGATTAAGCAAATTCCTGTCGATACCAAAGACGGCAATGTCGTGCCGCTTCAGGCGATTGCCACCGTACAGGACGCCAAGGGGCCGAATATCATCAATCGTGAGAATGCCCAGCGCCGGATCGTGATCCAGGCCAACGTGTCCGACCGCGACCTCGTCGGCGTGGTACAGAAGGTGCAAGCCGCCATCGACAGCAAGGTAAAACTACCGCAAGGTTACTATGTTACCTATGGCGGTCAGTTTGAAAGCCAGGCCAGCGCATCGCGCCTGATTGCGCTTTTGAGCCTGTTCTCCCTCGCAGGCATGTTCATGGTACTATACGTCCACTTCAAGAGCGCCAATCTGGCCCTGCAGGTCATGACGTCCATTCCGCTTGCCTTTATCGGCGCGGTGATCGGGGTTTGGCTGTCAGGCGGCGTCTTCTCGATTGCGACGATGGTTGGTTTTGTGACGCTGACGGGAATTGCCGCCCGTAATGGTATTATGATGATCGCTCATTATATTCATCT
>JAIXUW010000153.1 GCA_027483355.1 Alphaproteobacteria bacterium | reverse complement strand
GCGCACCATTGACGCCGCCGCGCCCCTTTCGGAGCAGCAGGAGCTCCAGACGCTCCGCCAGATTATTGTCACGTGGCGTGAGCTGGAGGGCGAGGTGCGCGAGCTGACGCAGCAGGCGAGCGAGAAGAAGAAGCGCATGAAGGCGCTGGAGGAGATGATTCTGCGCATCATGAAGAAGCACAATATCGGCGCGCTCGACCTGAAGGGGTCCGGTGGGCGTCTGCTCTATCGCCGCCAGACGACAAAGCAGGGGCTCAATCCTAAGACACTCACAGGGCTGCTAGCCACGCATCTGAAGTCTGAGACAGCCGCTGCGGATGCCATTAAGTATATCAATGAGCACCGCGGGGCGAAGGTGCGCGAGTCGCTGCTCTATGAGAAGCCGTAGCCGCCGCGCCCTCCCGCCTGTTAAAATTGCCCCTTCCACACCCTTTTTCAGCTCCCTATCCAAATGCCCCCAACCCGCTCCAAGCCGTTCTTGAAATGGGTCGGTGGCAAAACACAGATTCTGGACGATGTGCTCGCGCGCGTCCCTGCGACTATGCGCAACTACTATGAGCCGTTTCTGGGGGGCGGCTCAGTGCTCATCGCCGTTCTCCAGGCACGCGCAGCCGGTCGCATCACTATTAACGGGACTGTCTATGCTTCAGACTTGAATGCGAACCTGATTAACCTCTACAAGCAGATTCAGGCGAATCCAGCGGAGGTCCATGCCCAGCTCGAAGGACTGCTGGAGGTGTTCAATGCCATTACGGGCACGGAGGTAAATCGCGCCCCCACAACTCCCGCGGAGGCCATCAGCTCAAAAGAGTCCTACTACTACTGGCTCCGTGGCCGCTGGAACCGGCTCGGTGGTGAGCACCGCGCCACACCCGCAGCCGCCGCCATGATGCTCTTCCTCAATAAGACCTGCTTTCGCGGTGTCTATCGTGAGGGACCGAACGGCTTCAATGTTCCCTACGGCCACTACGCCACCTGTGCATTCCCTACGCTCCTCGAGTTGAATACCCTTTCGAGCCTGTTCCAGTCAGTTACATTCACTGTCACTGACTTCGCGACCCCTCTTGCTGCCGCAGCGGCCGGCGACTTTGTGTATCTCGACCCCCCGTATGTCCCTCTAGAGAGCACATCCTTCGTCGGCTACACAGCTGACGGCTTTCCTCTCGCACAGCACAAAGCCCTCTTTGACGCTGCGCGCGCGGCCGCGGGTCGCGGCGCTAGCTTCCTCTTGAGCAATGCCGATGTTCCGCTCGTGAAGGGGGCCTTTCCAGCCCCCGCGTTTGAAACGACCGTGCTCCCGGTGCGACGGGCCATTCACTCGAAAGACCCCTCTTCAACTGCAAAGGAGGTGCTGGTGCGGCCGGCCGCGGCGTTAGCCCCCTAAAATCTCCGCCGTGGGAAGAAATGGCAGGTGGCTCTCTGTTAAATGCGGTTGCACGCGCGACAGTGGAGGGATTCAGTGGCTCTCCCTCAGCCGAGACACGCCGTGAGGCGTATGCGGAGTTCATCTCCACGGTGCTCGCCTTTTTGCTCGCCGTTGTCATTCTCGGCTTTATAGGCAAGTATCTGTGGAACAACGTGGTAGTGGACCTGTTCAGCTTCGCGAAGCCGGCACGCAGCTTCTGGCAGATTATTGGTCTCATGATTTTCTGGGCGCTCGTGAAGTAAATGCGCTCACAGATGAGCATCATCCACATATTCACGTGGAAGCACCGGGTAGTGATAGTAGTCAGTGCTTCTTACGTCTTTTCCGCGCTTGCCGTCCCAGAGGTCTTTCACGCGTGGTGCATTGCCACCAACCCCCTGTGTCACATACATCTCTGGGTCAAGATAGCGTGCTCCAATCATTTTCGGCAGTGACAGATAATAATCGCCCCGCGCCCACCAGAAATTTCCACTGAAATGTGGGGGCACAGGAAATCCCGAATCAATGCGATATCCCACTGAGACAACATCATTGTGTTCCAGCTCGCGCAGACATCTCTCGTGATTCCGCATGAGATACCACTCCATCCAAACACGCCACCAAAAGACAGGAAGACTCGTGGGTCGTGTGACACCCTTCGTGTGAATATAGAGCACCTTATCGTCTGGCTTCAGAATCTCATGCAACCGCAGCAGCGTAAACCGCTCGTAGGAGCGGTCATTCGGCCCCTCCGCCATGACATAGAACTTTTTGCCCATTTGGCCGAGAATTGTCTTCACATCCCGAAGATGCCCTTCCTCACCTGTCAAAAAACAGAGGACCTTATTCGCCCTCCTGTAGAGTCCGCTGAACATAAGGTTCATACACTGATTGAGAAGGATAGACTTCGTATGCGCGTTACAATATATATGATAGGCTACAAGGACTGCCGGCCCACTGAAATCGCGCCATCGGGCCGCCGCACCTCCCTCAAAAAAGGTCTGCGAACCTCCGCGCTGGCGGCGAGAGGCCCCCCGTTTTCGTGTGGACCCTGAGCGGCGTTTCATGACGTCGCCTTCTGCTTTGGAGTGCGTTTCTTCTTTTCGGGCAGAGGCGGAAGTCCAGCAGCGGCACGGGCCGCGGCCGCCGCGGCGGCCTCCTTCTCCTTCTCCAGCTTCCGTTTCCGGGCCCACGCCCAGAACGCCGGCGTGCCGAACTCGGGCTTCTCTCCCGCCGGCGCAGCTGCCTCCGCAGCGGCTGCTGCTTGTGCGGCCACAGCGGCCGCCTCCCACTGCTCCGCTTCCGCCCGGTCAATGACTGTCCCCACACCGACCTCTTCAGCCGGCACTGGCAGTCCGCGCCGCCCATACCACTCCACCACAGCCCACTCCACCTCCTCCCCCAACGAGCGCGGAAACGCCGGCCACTCGGCCGGCCGCACCCACTCCACCGTTGGCTCGGGCACTGGCGGCCGCACCTTCGGCTTAATCTTGAACGTCTTCGGTGGCATTTTGCTTGAGTCGGGTGCTATCCAATAGCTAGCCCTGGAACTTCAATTTTTCACACGAACTTAAGCGTCTGCGCTCATCCCCTCTAAAGGATATGAGCGCTGCCGCTGCCGCTACGCCCGACCTGTGTCTCATCTGCCTTGACGAGTCTCCACACCCCCCTTTACAGTCCTTCCCCTGCGGTTGCTCTGCCCCTCTTCACGATACCTGTGTCGCTCGTGCCTATCTTGAGCGGAAAGACGTGTGCCCTATCTGTCGCACGTGCTTCTGCTGTCAACTGCGCGCCGGTCCGTTGCCTACACCCCCTGAGACGCCGCGTCAATAGTATCCGTTGTAATCGCGCAGACTCGCCACTACAGGTGGCTCAAATCCGCCAATCATGCGCGGCTGGTTGACACCCGCAATCTGCGCAGCTCCAGCCTCCTTACAGCAGCGACCCATCGCAATATCCGCAAGGTCGGCCATCGCCAATCCAAACGAGTCAAGCGCCTCCTTCTCCTCCGCAGTTGTCAGCTGCTCGGATGTGCACAGACGCTTAATGAGGAATGTCCCGCGAGACCCCCACTTGTCCAGTATGAGTGAGAGATCCCGCTGCGGAATGGTATGCGCAAAGCAGCGCGCAGCCGTTTCAGCCACTGGCTCCATATCGTGCGCTGTTGAG
>JAIXUW010000030.1 GCA_027483355.1 Alphaproteobacteria bacterium | reverse complement strand
TCACCGACATTGCAATCACCAAGATATTCACTGCAGTAGTCAGTAGATCCACCATTCGATCCCGAACATTGCCATTCACGCGTGCCACAGGTCGCTCCGTTATCGCCACCCGCTGAGCCAACAGCACAGCCGCCGCCGCCGCCGCAGACACCGTCGACAGGTGGTGGTGGTGGTGGTGGGTCTTGAACACAGTTGTTGGCAACTTCATACCAGCCCGTCCAGGTACCGCCTGGGCACTGATAATCACGTTGTTCGGTACGGCTGCCGCTGTAGCCACCCGGGCAGGATGCCCCTTGTGTTTCGCTACCTGGCGTGCAGGGTGGCGGCGGTGGTGGTGGTGTTGGATCTACCACGCAACTATTGGCAATTTCATACCAGCCTGTCCATGTAGCTGCTGGGCATTCATAATCGCGCTGTTCGGTACGGCTACCCGTATAGCCCCAGTCACAAGACGCCGCACGCGTATCGCTGGCCGGCGTACATCCCGGAGGTGGCGGACCTGGATCTACGACACAGCTGTTCGCTGTCTCGTACCAACCAGTCCAGGTTCTGGATGGGCATTCGTAGTCGCGTCGCATTGCTCTGCTGCCCGTTTGACCCGCGGGGCAAGAGGCACTATCAGTTTCACTCGTCGGGCTGCAGGCAAGTGCGGCCGAGCATGACGCGTTAGAACCGGTATTTTTACCGATACAAGACCATGTCCAGGGGCCAGACCCACTGACCCCGGTAGCGTCACCCGCGTTGCAAAGACCTGATGAGGGAGCTGTATAAAGCTCCTGACCATGCGAACTGCCGCAAGCGCCGTTAATAATACGGTGCGCTATGCAATTAGATAAAGCTCCGCCGTGGGCACCGGCACACTGCCAAGTCCAGCTTTCACTAAGTGTAGCCCTGTTCATCGGTTCACCCACCACGCAGAAACCGTTGGTTGGCGTGGTTGTACGGTTGGTAGCGTGTGAGCTGCCGCAGCTGGAGTTCACCTGATTATAAGTACATGTACCGCCCGTTTGAGTATAGTCGAGCCATTGTCTATTGGCGCAATTGTAGCTACTGCTGTAACTGAGCGATCCGCTCATACCAGATGGGCAAGGTACTGTTGCCGTGCGAGGATCGGGCACATCTTCATCACAAGGGTCTTCACAGACGATTTCGCCTTCTTCAAAGCCCTTGATCAATTCCGTACCGCCGCCTGGAATGGCAGGACAGGCGTCGTTATATGCCTTCATCTCTATTTCTTCGCAGATAAGCGTCGGTACACCGCCGCTACCGGTGATACGCTTCGCCACCCATTTTTTATTAGATGCTGTTGGGGTTTGGGTGCTGCAGTCATTCAACGATGTGCCACCGATATAATCAGGGCTGATGCAATTCGCCTGGTTTTCATCGCACAATTGGGCTCCGGTTTCGGTAACGCGAACTTTTTCCGCCCGCATCACTCCACCCACCGTCAGTTTTTCAGCCGGTGCACTCGAAGCGGCAATAGCAACGTTATCTGGATTGCGGTTGCGTAAGCACATTTTGCCGTCGCATTCAATACGTTCCCACAATTCAGCAGCCGCCGACACATTATACGCGATGAGATCATCCGTATGCGTATCGCTGGTCGTATTATCGCTGTTGAGCGATGCCCGCACGATACGTGCATCTTTGTCACAATTCTCTTGTTCAATAGGTCTCAGCGCGCTACAGGCAGTCCCTACCAGTCGCCCGCGTGCAGAATAAGCACCATTGGCGTTGGCACCGTGTGAAATTACGGCGAAATGCACGCCATTCTCGGCCGCACGCTTGGCACCAGCAACACCCTCGATGCCGTCCCAAACCTCTACAGATCCCATATTGCGAAGAGCTGGATCATTGTCTTCCAAGCTTTCTGTCCAAGCAGCTGAAACCATATAAGTCAGACGGTTATTCCAGCCGTCAACAGCTACATCCGCAGCCCCCACCGAAGTAGCGCTTTTAGCTGCTTTTAGGGCGCGGCGGATTTCTTCCTTAGTCGCAGGATCGGTCGCTGCCGCCAGTTCCTTGTTAAGATCGACTTCGCGGTTTTCCAGCGCCTGCGTGATTGACTTGAACGGAATCATACCGATTAGGACGTTGCTGCCCCGGGGGGTTGGCTGGCCAGTCGCTACGCACACACCATCCGTACCGCCAGTACAGCTGCCAACAGCAACAGCTGTCGCACAATTTTCTAAGCCATAGTTGGCATCAGAACGATCAAGCGTGGGGTCTGCCGGACAAAAATAACGGTTATCCACCCGCCAGGCTTCGGCAATCAGGTTATTGGCCGCATACACTCGCTTGTAGGAGGTTTCAAGCTTGATACGCTTCATTTGCGTGGTATAAACCCCCACAAGCGCAGAGATGATAAAGCCCGTCACGATCATAACAATGCCGAATTCAATCAGTGTAAAGCCCTCGGCACCGCGAAGTCTGATCACTCTATTTGAAATTTTTGACATATGCTTTTCCCCTGCGAACCACTGCAGCCTGCAGTCTTCCCTCTTTAGCATGACGCATAACGCATAAATAATTCATTAAAAACATTTAAAATTTTACTTAATTAACCTTATTCTCACCAAAATATCCGCAGACGATGTCAATCATAAGGCGGATCGACACAAATCGGCTGGCCAGCGGGTCCAAAGCCCGTCGCATATTGATTGCCTGGACAAAGCGTAGATGCAACAGGGTACATACACTTTACAACGTTATTGTGGACCGTTTCCACCATACCCAAAGCACTACATTCCATCTCCGGCTTCTGGCCCGCAATGGCAGCAGTTTCAAGACAGGTACTTGTACCGTCTTTGCAAAGCTCCTCGGCCAGGATTTTTTCCTCTACCAATATCCGCCCCCCCACATCCAGCGGGGCATCTGGGGCTGTACTTAATCCAATACCAACGTGATAGCTGTAACGGTTAGCGATATTATCCGTGGGGTCGAGTGCCCAGAAGTTCGTATCTTCGCGTATCTCTGTCTGTAAAGTGTCGTCGTTCAAGCGGCTGCCTGTCGCACTCATAATAGCAGGTCGTCGTCCCTCATTGACCGTATTTCCAGTATCATGCATAACCCGAACCGTCGTCGCGGTTGCCTGTGTGAAACGTCCACCAAAATTACAATTGTTATTTTGCGAGCCATCAGCAAGAGCGCCACAGGCCTGAAACTGCCTGCCCGACGGCAACCAGGCGCCAATGCCGTCCTTGCCATGCGACACCAGGGCAATGGCCCGCGGGGGGTTATTCAACAGTGGATCCGCATTCACCGCACAAGAAACGGTGCTAAAATTTCCCGCTACATCTATATTCTGATACTCGACGCAGACATGGTGGTTGTAAACCAAATCAGACCCCACAAGCACCGGATCTGCCCCGTTCGTCGCCGTCAGATCTGCCGATACCGCATAGGTCAGCATACGACCATAGCCGTCACGCACCATTTGTGGGGTAAGGTTCAGCTCCGCGAAAGGCACCATACCGGTCAAAACGTTTTTACCGGCAGGTACACCTGTGGCGGCCCGGCAGGTCTTACCAACCGCATCGGTCGCATTCGCACAGGTGCCGATATTCGTCCCTTCTTTACCGTAGGCCGCATCGCCTTCGGTCAGGCCGTAATGAGCTGGAATAGGATATTTGTTGGTGATAGCCACATAAGCGCCAAGAGCCTCTTGCACAGCTGTCATATTTTCTTCAGTGACTGTAACCGCACGCTGGGCCTGATAGATTTTATAGCCCGCTAAAAACCCCGCCAGCATGATGCCAAGAACGCCAATCACAACAGCGACATCGAGGATTGAAAAGCCCGCCTGAGATAAAAAACGCTTACTGTGAAGACAATGATGGCTCAACTTTACTATCTCCGGACAAGTTTGATCAGATTTGTATAGTTAATAGTTCTCTCAGCGTATCTACGTTACTGGCACGTACATTCATAACGATCCCATAACCATGCAGTATTTGCACCATTCTTATTACTCCCCGCCATCGCGCAGGTACCCACACTCAAGGCACAGGGCGTACCATTCGGCGTGCAAGCACTGTCGGGTGTGCAACTCTCGTGTGCATATGGCAATGAACTTCCGCTTGCTCCCCCACTCGGAAAAACAGGGCCACAATTGGGATCATCGGTTGCTGAATAATCATTCGACATCCAAGCTTCACGGCCCGAATATGTCCACTTACAAGTAGGTGTGACAATACGCGGCGCGCTGCAAAATGCCGGACAATCCACATACATGCAACTCCATTGCCATTCTGAACCGTCTGGACT
>JAIXUW010000172.1 GCA_027483355.1 Alphaproteobacteria bacterium | reverse complement strand
GTGGCGGGAATATCCTGACGGGTAATGGCACGCTGGCCGCCAACAGCGCATTGCACGGCGATATTTTGCGCGCCCTGGCGCCCATGCGCACTGCCGTGGATCAATGAAGGGGGCGTCTACCTTGCGTACCCATAGCCTTTCTTTGACTGTTATCGTTTGCGGTATGTTGGCCGCCTCTCCCGCCAGTGCGCAGTATTTTGATTACACGCCGCGTCTGCCGGATGTCGAAGTCGATTTGAGTGTCTTGGACGATGGCCGCGGCCAGCAAGATAGCCGGGCGAACAACCCCGGTCGTGGGCCAGTTTCGCGCCACATTGAAACAGCGCCTCTGCCCCCGCTGAACACACCGCCCGCCAATGCCGAAGGCTTTATGCCGCCGGTCAGAAGCGTCCCCTCCAGCGCAATGCCTCCCGCGCAAGCGGCACCTATTATGCCCTCACCGTATGAGCGCAGCCGCGTGGTCGAGCGTATCGAACTTGAAAGCCCAGTGAGTCGCGGCACGCCCGCCTCGCCGTTCAATCCACCCGCTGTCGTGACACCGCCCAAGCCCCGGCCCGAAGCCCCCCGCACGGCGCCGGCCGTGGTAGTCAAGCCGCAACCACTCTCCCCGCTGGACGGCGGCGCGCCCATGGTCATTAGCGGGACAGTAGAGGACGACAGCACAGGCATAGAACTACCCGCGCAGATTGTCAGCGACACCATTAAAAAAACGCCCGCGCCGGAAGAAGTTACTTTGCCGGTTCGGAAACCCGAAACGGTGATGCGGGTGCCGCTGCCGATGCCAGAAACAATTGCCGCAAAAGTCACGGCGCCAGCCAAAGCCACGCCAGTAACCGTGATAGACAATCCCCCCGCACCACCGGTTATGCCTGCAGGTATTCGCAGCCCCGAAAGCGTGATTGCAGATCTCTACACCCTGCCAACCACCCCTATTGAAGGCGGCGAAGAACTGGCAGCATTACCCTTGATGGCAAACGAACAAGCCCCCCCGCCTGTTGATGCAGCCCCTGAGGATGATACAGCACCGGCGGTTGGCCTGCTGATATTTGATGGCGCCAGTGTGACACTGGATGCCGCCATGCGCGATACGCTGGCCGATGTCGTCAAACGCATGAACAAAGAAGACGGTAGCCGCCTGCTGATCCGCGCCTATGCGGCGGGTGGAGATGGCAGCAAGGCGAGTGCGCGTAACATCTCCCTATCCCGCGCGCTATCGGTGCGCGCGCATTTGATGGATGAAGGCCTCGCCACCAAGGATATCGATGTCCGCGCAATGGGGCGTGATACCAGCGTATCACCTCTCGACCGCGTCGATCTGGTTTTACAGTAATCCACACACTTTAAAGATATCACGCCGCCAGCTGCAGACCGGCCAAATGCGTGTAGAGCGGATTTTGGCCGTATAAGGCCTCGTGGCTGCCGCTCGCCACAATACGCCCCTGATCGAGCACGAGAATGCGGTCAGCCTCGCGCACCGTCGACAAACGATGCGCAATAATCAAAGTGGTGCGTCCCTGCATGAGTTTCTTGAGCGCCTGATGGACGGCCACTTCGTTGGCGGCATCAAGGGCAGAGGTTGCCTCGTCCAGCAACAAGATACGCGGGTTTTTCAGCAGGGCACGTGCAATCGCCAACCGTTGACGCTGCCCGCCTGACAGGCGGTTACCCCGCTCCCCCACCATGGTGTCGTAGCCTTGCGGCAACTGCAGGATAAAATCATGCGCCTGCGCATCAACGGCGGCTGCCTGGATCTCGGCCAGTGTGGCCTCTGGCCGGCCGAGGCGAATGTTATCGGCAACCGAGAGTGAAAAAATCGCAGGGTCTTGCGCCACCAAGGCCATTGTCTGGCGCACCGCGCGCGGGTTAAACGCGGCGATATCGATATCATCGATCAAAATACGACCCGTCTGCGGATCAAAAAAGCGTTGCAGCAACTGAAAGATAGTGGTCTTGCCAGCACCGCTGGGGCCGATCAGGGCAACATTTTCGCCAGCACGAATATGCAGATCAATTGCTTTCAGCGCGGGTGTCTCCGCGCGGCTGGGATAGGCAAAAGTCACATCCTTGAAGATAATATCGCCGCGCGTCACCGGGGGCATCGGTTGCACTGCTGCGGCAGAGCGCAACGAAGATGTCGCATCCAGCAATTGCGCGATGCGATCAGCGGCACCACTGGCGCGATTAAAATCGCTCATCGCTTCGCTGAGCGCCGTGACCGCGCCTGCCACAATAGCGGCATAAAAAATAAACGCGGATAAATCGCCGCCGCTCATCTCGCCGCGTAGCACCTGATACCCACCCGACCACAGCAGCAAGCCAATGGCGCCAAAGACGACCGCAATGACAAAGGCCGTCAGCCCCGCCCGTACCCGGATATAACGCAGCGCCGTGTCATAGGCATCATCGGCCATACGGGCGAATTCGCCCGCCGCCACCGGTTCATAGCCGAAAGACTGAATGGTCTGCAGCCCCTGCACCGTTTCGTGCCCATAAGCGGTGATATCGCCGATGCGGCCCTGGGCCTCGCGCGATTTACTGCGGACACGGCGGCCAAAATACAGAGCCGGGAAGATCAGCAAAGGCACCGCAATCAGCGCCTGTAGCGTCATGGCGGGGCTGACCAGGAACAGCATAAGGATGCCACCCACCAGCATCAGGCCATGACGAAAGGCCGAGGGCAGATTGCTGGTGATCACCAATTGCAAAACGGTGGTATCGGTATTGATGCGGGCGATCTGGTCGCCGGTCTGCACGCGGTCAAAATAACCGGGATCGAGACTGAGGATATGTGTATAGACCTTTTTGCGCAGATCCGCCGTCACCCGCTCGGCCACTCGATAGATCAGATGCAAACGGGCAAAACTTGCCCCCGCCAAAAGGGCAATCACCGCACCCAGACAAATTAGAGCTTGGTTCAGCACAACAGCAGAGCCATCGGCAAAGCCCCGGTCGACCACGGTTTTGAGCCCCCAGCCCACGCCCAGCATCGTGGCCGAAGAAACCACCATCCCGGCCACCCCGCCGACCAGGAGCCATCTGTAGGGCCGTAAAAGGGGTACAAGCAGGCGCAACACATGACTGGGGGCTATTCTTGATCGCCCCGTCCCCTCTGACTGGGAGGGGTTTGATAAACCTGGTTTTTCCATCGTGCTTGTACCGCGTCTTGTCATTGAATTATGTAAATATATAATTCGTTGCCTTATCATGCGCCCTCTTGCCAGAAAGTCAATAAATCCCTTGCACCGCGCCAGAATTACAGGTAAAAAACCACTTCTGTAAAGATTCTACCGGTTGGGATAATCCCACCGCCAGCGGAGATAAAGCGATGAAAGAGAACATCCACCCGGATTACCACGAAATCAAAGTCGTCATGACTGACGGCACCGAATACACCACCCGCAGCTGCTGGGGCAAACCCGGCGATGTGATGCGCTTGGACATCGACCCCCTTAACCACCCGGCCTGGACCGGTGGCGCTGCCCGTATCGTCGAAAAAGGCCGTCTGGCCAAATTCGGCAACAAATACGCTGGCCTTGGCGTTGCGGCTCACGAAAGCAACAGCGCGCCTGCCAAGGAAGAAAGCAAATAAGCTTCTTCCTTCGTACAAAAAAAGCCGCCCTTATCCGGGCGGCTTTTTTGTTTAAAAGAACAATTACGGTTTCAGCTTGTTGAGCTTTTGCAGGGATGAAACCGATGGAGAAATCATATCAAGACGCCATAGACTGTGACGCAGAGATTGCGTCATCGGCATGACCACGCCCTTTCTGCCAAGTTGACGTGCCATCTCCGCGCCATCCATGACCGCTGCCAACGGGATCAGGCTGTAAGACAACGGCCGGGTCAAATTTTGCCAGACGCCCACCAAGAAGCCGGATGTCAGCGCGCGCACATCGCGTGGAAACGGCAGCGGCATGCCCGTGCCATTCAGAATATTTTGGGCGCAACGTTGACCACGGGCCTTGAGACCACTATCGCTGGTCCCATCCCGACGGGCCAGCATCGTAATACCGGTCATGGGCAGACTGGCCAACAGGCTCAATCCAAAGGTCATAACGGCCATAGTTAATTCGAAGGCCGTCGCCCCCAGCAGGTGGCCGCGCACAAACTTTGTCCCCAAACGATCGGTCAGGTCTTTTTGGACAATATCAATGACACTGTCACGTAAATGAGGGGGCAGCTCGGTGGAGTAATTTTCTAACATATAAACCTCTTTATGTTTTCCGTATTAACAAAAAACGAGACGATATGTCAACTATAAAAGCCGGTGATCCATGAAGGATTTTGCCGCGTAGAAAATGTGAAGCCGCCCATTTGGGGGCTTGCTTGGTTAAGATCCGCCGCTTTGGGGCTCTAAAACCTTGAAATAGCGAGGTCTTCTTCACAAACCCGATATTGCTCTTGGAGGATATCCACATGACTACTCTCGATTTTTCACCTCTTTTCCGTTCCACCGTCGGTTTTGACCGCCTGTCGCGTCTGCTCGAAACCGGCATGCTCAATGAACAGGCAGCCGCCGCCTACCCGCCCTATAACATCGTCAAGGTATCGGACGACGAATACCGCATAACCATGGCGGTGGCGGGCTTTACCGACGAGGATATCGAAATTGTCAGTCAGGAAAACCAACTGACGGTGCAAGGCCGCATCCAGTCGAAAAACACGGGCGCCGATCAGGGTGTTACCTATCTGCACCGTGGCATCGCCGAGCGCGCCTTCGAGCGCCGCTTCCAACTGGCAGATCATATCAAGGTCACTGACGCCGATCTGAGCAACGGCCTGTTGACCATTGCGCTGGTACGCGAAGTACCAGAAGCAATGAAGCCACGCCGCATCGAAATTAAATCGGCGGCAGTGGAAACTGCGTTGGTCCACAAGCCTAAAAAAGCGGGCTAATAACCCGTCAGACCTATAAACGACGCCGTTGCCTGGGTATACGGGTAACGGCGTCGCTCTATTCTCGGAGAGCTGCGATCAGTGCGGGCAAATCGTTAGCCTGCCGCACGCCATAGCGCGCACAGACGATATCGACGTTGCCTTTACGCCAAAAACCATCGGGGCAGCAAACGATTAATTTTTGAGGATGTTTGGCCGCATGCAGACCCAGCTCCATCAGAGTGACGGGCGCTTTTGTGGCGGGATCGAAATAAAACACCGCTAGATCGGCATCTTCCAGCCCCTGCAATTCCCATTCCACCTGCTGGCGAAACTGTGGATGTGCGATGGTCTGTTGCCAACTACTATCCCAATCACTGCGGCGGGGATTGAGGATAATATCGTCTGTATCGGCCAGCGCCGCCACAATAAGCTTTTGCCACTCTTGGGCATGGCCCATTTCAATGCTGCCCGCAAGGAAGATTTTACGCCCCGTCAGATGTCCGTAATCGTGCGGCGCCTGTACCTCAATCATTGTGGCCCCTGTGGCTTAGTTTCTTTTTGGCGGTCCTTACGGCGTACATACAGAACCTTATCGACTTCAGCCACGACTTCGCCCTGGCTGTTTTTGATCTGCACCGTAAAGGTCGGCTCGGTTTTGTAATTCTCGTCGGCGGCTTTTTTAATTTCGGCCAGACGCTCCGCGCTCAGGTTAAAATGAGCCGTCACTTTACCGTAGCCAGGTTTGAGGAAACGCACCGTTGCCGCCTTATCCCAGACGATATAATCTTTGCCCAGGTTCTGGATCAGCATCAGCATATAAAACGGGTCAGTCATCGAATAGATCGAACCGCCGTAATGGGTGCCAACGTAATTGCGATTCCAAAAACGCATATTCAATTCAACGTCGATATCGCGAAAATCTTCACCGACTTTCTTGACCTTGATGCCCGCCCCCATAAAGGGCGGCCAGAAATTCATGAACTTGAGCATCCAGTTTTTCATCATGACGTTAGGCTGCCTCGATCTGTTTTAGCGCCTGCGATAGTTTATCGCGGGTGCTTTCGGCATCACGAATGGTTTCTTTTTGTTCATCCACCACTTCGGGCGGCGCTTTGGCGATGAAGCCGGGGTTATTCAGCATCTTGCTGATTTTTTCGATATTGGCGTTCACCTTGTCGATTTCTTTTTTTAGACGCGCACGTTCCTGCCCGATATCGACAACATCGGCAATCGGCAAGATGATGGTGGCCTCATCCAAAACGATCTGGATAGCCCCTTTCGGCGCGTCGCCACGGGCGACCTCGGCCTTCGACAGCCGCGCCAAGCGCGCGATGATATCGTTATAGGTGGCAAGACGCTGGATATTCTCCGCCGCCGCCCCCCGCAACTGCATATCGATTTTGGCCGCGGCCGGGACGTTCATATCGGCCCGAACCGAGCGGATTTCGGTGATAAGACGCACCACCCAATTCACCTCGGCCTGAGCGGCTGAGTCAATGATTGCCGCATCGAATTTTGGCCAGCTGCGGTTTTGCAGCCAATCTGAAGGCTCCGTCTCTTTTTTGCCCAAGAGATGCGCATGCAATTCTTCGGTGATATAGGGCATAAACGGATTGAGCAGCGTCAGCAGCTGATCCAGAACGTAACCCGTGGTTTCCCGCACCTCGGCTTTGACGGCTTCATCGTTACCACTCAGAAGGGGTTTGGTGAATTCGATGTACCAATCACAAAAAGTCCCCCAGGCGAATTGATACAGATGCTGGGCAGAATCATTATAGCGGAAAGCCTTCATCGAAGCCGCGACGTTATCCGCAGTTTGGGCCAGCTCGCTCAGAATCCATTTATTGACCGTATGCTTGGCGCTTTCGGGCTTGTAAGCGAGATTAAGCACGCAGCCATTCATTTCGCAAAAGCGCGCCGCATTCCACAGTTTGGTGGCGAAATTGCGATACCCTTCCGCCCGGCTGTTCGACCATTTGACATCACGCCCCTGCGCCGATAGTGCCGCCATGGTAAAACGCAAGGCATCGGCGCCGTGTTCGTCGATGATATCCAAGGGGTCGACCACGTTACCCTT
>JAIXUW010000112.1 GCA_027483355.1 Alphaproteobacteria bacterium | reverse complement strand
CCTCTTGACGACCGCGCATCTTTTAAACGGAGAGGTGGCAGAGCGGTTGAATGCACTAGTCTCGAAAACTAGCATGGTCGCAAGGCCATCGGGGGTTCGAATCCCCCCCTCTCCGCCATCCTACGCTCAAAGCTTGGGTCACAGGCCACTTTGAGGTGGACTGTTATTCCTCTCCGGAACCCTCCCCCAGCTCGCACGTTAGTCCGCCGAGCATTGCAATCGTAACGGAGGATAGCCATGACCAGCCCGCAAAAACTGGAAGAGAAATTCTGGAAGGCCTTAAAGTCAGATATGACCGTGATGCTGGGGTTGGATGGTGTCGCTGAGGGACATACGCGCCCGATGACGGCGCAACTGGACGGCGAATGTGGTGCAATCTGGTTTTTCACAGCTAAAGATGCAGCCCTGGTCCAGGCGCTGCAAGCCGACAGCCGGGCGATCACCACCTTTGTCAGCAAGGGCCATGATCTTTTCGCCAGTGTCCACGGCACCCTGCAGATCGAAACCAACCATGCCATGATCGATAAACTCTGGAATCCGTTTGTCGGGGCTTGGTACGAAGGCGGCAAAACCGACCAAAAGCTGGTATTGCTGCGCCTTGATCCCGATCACGCGCAAATCTGGGAAAATGAATTGAGCCTGGTGGCGGGCATCAAAGTCCTGTTCGGCATGGACCCGAAAGAGGAATACCGCGACAAAGTGGCCAAGGTACAACTGAATTAAACCCCTTAATTTGAGCCTTTTATAGCAAAAGCCCCCCGTTGGGGGTCTTTGTTTTTAACTATTGAAAAAACCCTCCGGGCCCCTAAGTATGAAGGCGCATATATAAAGGGGACACCTATGGCACGTTTTTTAGTGATTGCCGCCAGCAGCGGTATCGGGCAGGCAACCGTTCAATTGCTTAAAGGCGCCGGACACAGCGTGGTGACGACGGCGCGCGACAGCGGTAAAATCACCCCGGATGTGACGCTGGATGCCACCGACTTCGCCGCTGTGGAAGCCGTATTCAAAGACCACGGGCCCTTTGATGGCGCGGTTAATTGCAGTGGGTCGTTGCTGCTGCGCTCAGCTCATTTGACCAGTAAAGAGCAATATCAGGCGGTCATCGACGCCTCGCTCACCACCGCCTTTGCCACCGTGCGGGCGGCGGGTAAACATATGTCGCAAGGTGGCTCAGTCGTATTGATTTCCTCGGCCGCCTCCCTCGAAGGGCTTGCCAATCACGAAGCCATCGCCGCTGCTAAAGCGGGGATCAATGGTCTGGTGCTGTCGGCCGCCGCCACCTATGCCGGGCAGAACCTGCGCCTGAATGCCGTAGCACCGGGTCTGACCGAAACCCCCCTCACCGCCGCGCTGACCAGCAGTGAGGCGGGCCGCAAGGTGTCGGAGTCCATGCACGCTTTGGGTCGTCTTGGTAAGCCCGATGACATCGCCCGCGCCATTGTCTTTTTGCTGGACCCGGCCAACAGCTGGATCACCGGACAAATTCTGGCGGTCGATGGTGGTCTGTCCTGCATCAAGCCCAAGACCAAAGTATGATCACGCCCGAGAGAGACGATTTTATCAATACCATCATCCGCATGGCCTGGGCGGACGAGATATCGTTCGACCGCATCAAAAAAGAACACGGTCTCAGCGAGGCCGAAGTGATCAAGGTAATGCGCAAAAACCTGAAACCCGGTAGTTACCGCCTGTGGCGCAAACGCGTCACCGGCCGCAGCAGCAAGCACGAAAAACGCGCGAAGCTTTTACGCCAAGAAATCGAATAGCCTCGCCACGCTTCAGCGTGCTGCCAGCATAATGATGATGGCGGCCAATGCCATGCAGAGCCCCGCCCAAGGGCTGGCATCGTCCTGAATGCCTTTAAATTTGTAATAGAGCATGAACCAGATCGGTGCCAAACCGGTGATGACGCCGACATAGGCGGGGTTGGGGGTCAGGATGATCGCCACGCAGGCAAAAACCCACGAAACGGTGTGAAAAAAGGCAACACCACTGATTTTAACCATGGCGCTCCTGTCGAGGGTTTTCATATGCTTTTGCGTATAATAGAGCGGAAAAGACATCAGAAACATCAAGGCATTACACAGGAAAACAAAGTTCAAGGATATTTGCAGCAGCGTTTCACCGTTTTGTAGGGCGACCTTGCTTACCACTGTCATGATTGCATATAAAACCGCAATCGGGATCACCGCCAAGAGGGCCGACCAGCCTGCATCATTTTTGCGGATGAATTGAATGCTGAACATGAATAGCAGAAAAGCAAAGGCAATACCGGTCGCATTTAGAGGGTTTTGCAAGAGGAATTGACGTTGATCTTCTTCGAGCATCAACCAGAAAACAAATGTCAGCATGAGCGCGATGGGTTGATGCAGACAGGCCACCCGCCCGCTCCGCTTTGCTGCCAGATTATACTGCGCCGTCATACAGACAATACTGATTGCCGCCTCGAGGATCACCACCAGATAATAGGCGGGCAGATCCGGCCACTCCATGAAGGGTATAACCGGCAGCAATAAAAGGACCGAGAACAGAGCCCGAAAAGTATTGAGGGCGAAACCGTCAATCTTATAATTTTTATTCATTTCGGTTTGCACACAGTAGGTCAAACCAGCCACAACAGCAAATACAGCCCAGAGCATCTCTATTATCCTGAATAAAAAGGCCTTTGATCTATATCAAAAAGATAATCCAACCATAACTTCATATAAAGTATTATTTAATAAGCAGTGCTTGTATATGAATAGATGAATGCAATCTTGAGGGATAAATCATGCGCGGTTTGTTGATATTCTTTCTGGTGATCGGGATGGTGACAGCGGCGGGGCTGTTTTTATTCTACAGCCAAAAGGCAGTCGAGGCCGAGGTAGCGGCCGCGATCGAGCGCGGCGATGTGGCAGGTTTGGCGGCGCGGATTGATTTTGACAACCTGCGCAGCTTTCTGAAACAAGACCTGCTGGCCGAGAAAAATGATAAAAGCCCGATCGGGGGCCTCTACGCTGGGACAGGCCCGGATATCAGCAAGATTGATGCTGTGGTTGATTACTATGTGCAGCCTGAGAATATCGCCATTTTGTACGAGATGCGAGATACGGCCGCCAAAGATATTCCGGTGACAGCTTTTATTGTCGGTCGCAGCTTTGCGCCGCTTTATGGCTTTGCGCTGACTTTTGGCGCCCCGCCAGAACTCACCAAAGACAGTGGCGCCCGGGCGATTGCCGACCGTTACCGGGTGCGGCTGGTCTTTCGGCTGCGTGGCTTTAAATGGCAGGTCAGCGAAATGCACGTGCCGATTTTTATGGTGCCCGCCTTCACTTATAGCCAGCCCGCCGTAGACATTTACGCACCACGCCGACGTTAGGCTTTTATGCTTGCCACCGGTTCATCCGGAATAGGGAAGGTCAAAGTCCAGGTCGTACCGACAGCAGATTTTAACGTAGCCGTCCCTTTAGCTTGCTCCATCAGTTTTTTAATCAAGCTGACGCCATGGCGGCGGCTGGTTTTTTTCTCGACGAAGCCCACGCCGTCATCGGCAATCGTCAAAATGCCTTTATCTTCATGACGTTTCAGGGTGACACGGATAGTGCCCGGCCCCGCTGGAAAGGCGTGCAGATAGGCATTGGTGGTGACTTCGGTCACAATAATGCCCAGCGACGTGACGACATCAAGATCAAGCGCCATCGGGTCAGCTGCGCAAATGAGGGCGATATCGAATTCGCCTTGCTCTTGAAAGTTATGCAGGCTGGCACAGAGCGATTCCAGATAGGCGCCGAAATCAATACTCCGCACCAAACCATGCCCAAGCAAATGATCATAGATATTGGCAAGGCTCATCACCCGCCGTGCAATCGCTTGAAGCCCTTTACGGCCATCCACTTCATTGAGTTCAATTTGACGGGTAAGCATACCGTAGACCAGCTGCAGATTGTTGCGCACGCGATGTTGTAGCTCGGCTGCGAACATACCTCGCTCTTCGAGCAGGATATCCTTTTCTTCGATCAATGCCTTCATCTGGACGAGGGTAGAATGCAACATGGCGGTCCGCTCGGCGGTGCCCACCGCCTCGGCAATCACATTGGCAAAACCGGTCAAAAAATTAATATCGTGCTGGTCAAAGGTATGCTGGCTGGAACAATCGACTTCGAGAACGCCAAACGGCCCCGCTTTGCCTTTGATGAGGACATCGACCGTCGAGATAATGCCGTGACGGGCATAAAAGGGCGGCAAATCATAGCTATTATTCTGGCGAATATCCGCCAGGATCACCGGGTCACCGGTGACAAAGGCGCGGCCTTGGGTAGAGCTTTCATCGGCCTGCGAAATGACATGCCCCACCACGCCTGGCTCCCATCCATAACCCGATACCACCAGCAGATCGTTTTGTTCGTGTCGATAGCGGCAAATCTTTGAATAGGGCGCGCCCAGACTTTCAGCACAGATACGCGACGCCTCTGATAAAACACTTTCTAAATCATTCTCGCCGAAGGCGAAGCTGCCGAAATTGGCAAGAGCTGCTTGCTGGCGTAAAAGTTTCTCGATGGTGCGGCCTGTAGTCACAGCACTGCCTGCGAGCGCGCTTTTTCCAGCAAATGAAAGCCTTTAGGGTGAACAAGGTTTGAGACGTCGCGCTGCTGCTTCATTTCCGCCACAATTTGCAAGGCGCGGCTGAGATCTTTCATACCATAGGGTTTTTGAATATAGGCATCGCCGTCTTCGCGCGATAATTTATTATCGAGCGGATCACCCGAGACATAAATAATCGCCATTGATTTCTTATCTTGCATACGTTCGCGGATTTGCGAACCAAACTCACCGTTGGACAAACGAAAATCAAAGACAGCAATGTCAGGCTTATGCAGATCGGCCAAAGCCACCGCCTCGTCTACCGTATGGGCCAGGCCGCAGACATCGTAATTTTGTGACGTCAAATAATCGCCCAGTAAATCAGCTAGGAGAATATTGTCTTCGGCAATCAGCACTTTCAGCATTTGACGATCTCCCGGAGGTAGAAATAGGTTGCCTGGCGGAAGCTAATAGATAGAATCAGCGCACTAAGCTTTAGATAGCCATGGCAATATAGACCTATTGCGTCTTCGCAAGCGGCTTAATACCCTTGAAACAAAGGCTTTGGCAAAGAACGCAACAATCATGCGTCAGGTTAGAAAGCCCACGCTTGATTAAGCTTGAAATTGTTCAAACTAAGATATTTGCTGTTGCCCATCATAAGGATGGAACTCATTCAAAAAGATGCGCACACCCAATAAATACAATGATTTTAGCCTATTCAGCGGGCGTCGATTTTTCTTTTTCGGCGGCGATTTTTTTACGCTCACCATGAATATAGGCCAGAAAGTCACGGGTGATTTCAGACCCCACATTGGCCGCCACCGGGGTCGGTAGAAAAAGCCGCACGTTAAAATGATAATGACCCATATCGCTGGTGGTCAGATCATAGACAGGCTCGGCCGGGCCAATGTCTATGCCCGCGCGGCGGCGCACTTTGCGATTAAAGGCAACAGCGTCGCTGCGGTGAGCCGCAAAATGGCGCTCGGCAATCTCACGAAGGGCCGCCGCGGCCGCGGCCGGGTCGATATCTGTATGGGGCACCGCCACGCGGACATCTTCGAAAAGATAGGCTTTGAAAAAATTCGCGTTCTCGACATTCGCCGAAAACAATTTGCTGTTGGGAATGGCGACCGTGCGACCGGTGAATTGATACGTCTTGCCTTTAAGATCGACTTCTTGCAGGCGAAATGAAAAGGCATCAAGGTCGATGACTTCGCCCATGACGCCATCAATGGTGATCCAATCGCCCGCACGAAAGGGCTGACTGGTTGCACGCATCACCGCCCCCATAAAGCACAGGATCATTTCCTTGGTGGCAATAACAACGGCCACGGCAAAGGCGGCAATCGACAGGGCGAAGGTATGCAGTTGCGGTGCCCAGATCAAAACCAGCCCGATCACCAGTAAAATGGCGCTGAGGTTTTTAATACGGATGATCCAGCGGCGCTGTTCCTTGGCCAGTACCTCGGTATCGCGCCAGACAAAGCGAATAAGGGTACGGCGCACGAAAAAGATAAAGCCGATTAGAACGACCGTGGTAAAAAGGCTGGAGGCGGTGAAAATCGCCCCCAGATCACTGAGTGAAAAACCGGTCATCATGTCGTTGAGAGTATCCATAGCCTTGTCCTTTTAGCCGCTGTCGCGCCACTATAAACATTTTAACGCAGGCGCGGCAATCGCGTAATTATTATTAAGTTCAGGCCTGTTTCTGCTATGCTAACAGGCATGGATGACCTGATCAAAAATCTCAGAAATATCGTGGGGCCCCGCCATGTGATGACGGGTGAGGTTGCTACCCGGCGCTATCGTTACGGCTGGCGCGGCGGCAGCGGCCCCGCCCTGGCCGTGGTGCGGCCCGGCAGTCTCTATGAATTGTGGCAGGTGGCCAGACTCTGTGTGGCGGCCGGTAAAATTATCATCACGCAGGCGGCTAATACGGGGCTTACCGGTGGCTCGACACCCGATGGCGACTATGACCGCGAGGTTGTCATCATCAACACACTGCGGCTGGATGGCATACGTTTGATCAATAACGGCACGCAGACCCTCTGCCACGCCGGCGCCACCCTCTATAAACTTGAAGACATGTTGCGCCCTTTGGGACGAGAGCCCCATTCGGTGATTGGCTCATCTTGCATTGGCGCCTCGGTGGTGGGGGGCGTCTGCAATAACTCCGGTGGCGCCCTTATTCAGCGTGGCCCCGCCTATACCGAATGCGCCCTGTTTGCCCGGCTGAATGCCGACGGAAAACTGGAACTGGTTAATCATCTGGGTATTAACTTGGGGACGACGCCCGAAGAAATACTGCAGCGACTGGATCGGGGCGATTACAGCGCGGATGGGCATGCCCCAGCAGGCCACGCCTCGGACCCTGATTATCTGCAGCATGTGCGCGATGTCCATGCCCCCACCCCTGCCCGCTTCAATGCCGATCCACGGCGGCTGCATGAGGCTGCTGGTTGCGCCGGCCGGCTGATTGTATTTGCCGTACGGCTCGACACTTTCAAGGCGCAGCCCCAGCGCGCATGTTTCTATATCGGCACCAATGATCCAGCGCAATTGACGGCGCTTCGCCGCGATTTTCTGACGCATTTACCTGAACTGCCCATTTCGGCTGAATACATGCATCGCGATGCCTATGATATCGCCAATATCTATGGCCGCGACGCCTTCTGGATTATTTACCGGTTGGGCACGCGCTTTCTGCCGCGCTTTTTGGCCTGGAAGGCTTGGGTGGATGGCATGGGCGCACGGCTGGGGTGGCCGGGCTTTGGAGACCGGCTGCTGCAAACTCTGTCGCGTTTTTTACCGCGTCACCTGCCCCCGCGCCTGAAAGATTTTCGCCAGCGCTTTGAGCATTATCTGCTGTTGGAAGTTGACCGCCAGCAAACCGCGGCGGTACGCCAATGGCTTGATAAAAATCTAGATCCCGCCACGTCAGCGTGGTTTGCCTGCACGCCAGATGAGGGCAAACGCGCCCAATTGCATCGTTTTGTTACAGCAAGTGCAGCGGTGCGCTATCGCCTGGTGGCGGGCCCGCAAGCGGCGGGGTTGGTCGCGCTGGATATCGCCCTGCCCCGTGATGCGCATGACTGGCTGGAAAAGCTGCCATCCCATCTGGAGCCCGCACTGTTAGCCAAATTGTATTACGGCCATTTTTTCTGCCATGTTTTTCATCAGGATTATATCATTCGCGCCGGTCACGACCCGGCGGAGATCAAGCAGCAGTTACTGGCTGTTTGTGATGCGCGCGGCGCTGCCTATCCGGCCGAACATAATGTCGGGCATGTCTACCAGGCAGCCCCAGCACTTGAGGCTTTTTATCGGCAGCTCGACCCGTGTAACGCCTTCAACCCTGGCATTGGCAAGACGCCGCGCAAAGCTTACTGGCGCAGCTAACCAAGATTGCTCGCCCTCACATATAAATAGCCGCCAAACCTATAAGTTGACATAATGAGATTAACTAAGGAGGCTAACCTTAATTAACCATATTTTTATCTTGAGAATGGAACCTATCCGGGCTTTTGTATGTTTGTTGTTCGACATCCCATTCTTCGAATTTTTTGTCACGACACAATCTGAAAGGACCACCCATGAAAACCACTTTTCGTACTCTGATGATGACCGCCGCTATTGTCGGTATCGCTGCCACCGCGCAGGCGGCTGAAACCATGATTTCCGAGACCACCATCAAAAAAACCGGCGTCACCTATGACGAAGCCGCTTTTAAATCGCGCCTGACCCAGAACCTCGAGCAGGCTCTGCAATCGCAGGGTTATGATGCGGGTTCGGTTGACGGTGTTTATGACGCCAAAACCGCATCGGCTGTTCGCGCCTATCAACGTGACAATAACATGCCAGATACGGGCGAAGCCTCTTCTGACATGCTGCGTGGCCTGGGTGTTGACACCACTATTTCCAGCAGCTACCGCATCGAACAGCGCGACACCATCAAATATCCGCTGGCCGATAAAGGCAGCGAAAACGCCAACGTTTATGACGATCCCAACGCTGATCGTACCGCGACCGGCTGGGGCCAGCGCTACGACCGTTATTCGACCCGCCGCTATGCGCCAGCTGGCGCCACGGTCACCAGCACGACGGAGTCCTATACCTATACAAACCCCGTTGTGAACCGCTAATTTGATTATTTGGCTGCAAGGCCAGACAGTCTTCGCGAAAAACCCCGCTGTCACGACCAGCGGGGTTTTTTTATTGTCAGATGGTTGCGGGATCGTCGGGTAAAAATATATAGTCGATAAACATTCATCCACATCTCGCCCGCACCACAGGACTTGTATGGAACACCCCCTTTTAAGCACGATTGTGGCGGGTCTGGTCGCCGCCTTTATTTGCGGGTTTGCCGCCAAAAAACTGCACCTGCCGGCCATTGTGGGCTACCTACTGGCAGGGATGCTGCTGGGCCCCTACACGCCCGGTTTCGTGGCAGATGCGGAAACGGCCAAACAACTGGCCGAGATTGGCATTATTCTCTTGATGTTTGGCGTGGGCCTACATTTTTCCTTTGCCGATCTGCTGCGCGTCCAGCAAATCGCCGTGCCGGGCGCTTTTTTCCAAATGCTGATCGCTACCCTGTTGGGGGGCGCCATGGGGGTTGCCATGGGGTTTGATTGGACAAGCAGCCTACTGTTTGGCTTTTCGCTGTCGGTCGCCAGCACGATTGTTCTGCTGCGCGCCCTGGAACAGCGTAGTTTGCTGCAGGAAGAAAGCGGCAAGATTGCCGTGGGCTGGCTGATCGTCGAAGACATTGTGATGGTCCTGGCTCTGGTCTTACTGCCGGTGCTGGCAAATGTGCTGGATCCTGCCACCGATATCGGCGCCCGTGATATCCTGCGCGAAGTCTTTGCTGTACTTCTTAAAATCGGTGGATTTTTTGCCTTGATGCTGGTGGTGGGGCGTCGCTTGCTGCCGCCGCTCCTGGTGGCGATTGCCCAGATGCGTTCGCGCGAACTGACGACACTCGGGACCTTGGCGATTGCTTTAGGTTTTGCTTATCTGGCCTATACCGTCTTTGGTGCTTCTTTCGCACTGGGAGCTTTTCTGGCGGGGCTGGTTTTAAGCGAAAGCGACATCGGCTATAAAGCAGCCGAACAATCGCTGCCGATGCGGGATGCCTTCGCGGTTTTGTTCTTCGTCTCGGTGGGCATGTTGTTTGATCCGATGATTGTGTATAAGCATCCGCTTCTGGTGCTGGCGACGTTGTTGACGATTATCCTCGGCAAATCGATGGCAGCGCTGATCATCACCCGCGTGTTTCGCCAATCAAAAGAAATCAGCTGGACGATTGCCTTTAGTCTTGCGCAGATCGGTGAATTTTCTTTCATCCTCGGTGTGATGGCGGTGGGCCTGGGCCTGATGAGTGAGACGCTTTACAGTCTGATTTTAGCGGGCGCCCTTTTGTCGATTGCCATCAATCCGCTTTTGTTTGCGGTACTTGATCGCCACTTGAAACGCAAAACAAAACCGCTTTAATCCCGCGTGCGCCGCATCTGACATACCCGCGTATGCCTTCACTTTCTTATAACTTTTTATCGCTAATATAAAAAGGGCGTGCTGCATGAAGGCATGACACGGGAAGGATAGCCATTATGGCGCAGCTTTCAGAAATTCACTTACCACCCCCACCCGGCCCGCCCGGCAGCGACTGGCGGTTGACACT
>JAIXUW010000180.1 GCA_027483355.1 Alphaproteobacteria bacterium | reverse complement strand
CTCTCATCAAAATCATCATCCCAGGCATTGACCGTATCACAGGCATCACAGCGTGCCTGGCGCAATTCACCATGCATCGGCAAGACGCGCCGCGATCCCGCCCGTTGATGGAGGTCATCAATATTCTGCGTCACCAGCAAAAATTCATCACCCAAAGCCTCTTCCAGCCTGGCCAAAGCCTGGTGCGCTGCGTTGGGGGCAATATCAGGCTGTAAAAGGGCGCGGCGGCGCTCGTTGTAAAACCGATAGACAAGGGTCGGGTTGCGCACAAAAGCCTCGGGCGTTGCCACGTCCTCGATCCGGTGCCCCTCCCACAGGCCATCGGCCCCGCGAAAGGTACGAATGCCCGATTCCGCTGAAATCCCGGCCCCTGTCAAAATCACCACCTTCATGCTAGACTGCCTCCGTCATGACCCAACCTGTTTTTACCGACCGCCTTGATTATATCCGCCAATTATTCGTGGCAGAAACGCCGTTGATGCAACAGGTGCGTCAGGCGGCTGCCGCCGAAAATCAGGATAACATCAGCCTCCACCCCGAGGAAGGGCAGTTGCTCTCCCTGCTCGCCCGGTTGATCGGGGCTGAAAAGATCATCGAGATCGGCACCTTCTACGGCTATGCGGCCCTGTGGCTGGCGTCTGGCCTCCCCCCCACAGGGCAACTCTGGACGTTGGAAAAAGACCCCGTCCGTGCCGCCCGCGCACGTATGTTTTTGCAAAACGAAAACCAGATTACCCTAGTCGAAGGCGATGCACACGCCAGCCTTGCCAGGCTGGAACCGCATGGCCCCTTCGATCTCATATTTATCGATGCCGATAAATTAAATTACGGTACCTATCTCGATTGGGCCGAGCAACACGTCCGGCCTGGCGGGCTAATCATCGGCGACAATACGTTTTTATTTGATGCGGTCTGGAAAGACGAACCCATCGCGCGCGTGCGTGAAACCGCACGGCATACCATGCGTGCCTTTAACCAACGCCTGGCTGATCCAACGCGCTATAAATCCATCATGCTGCCGACAGCTGAAGGCCTGACCATCGCGCAGAAACTGTTTTAGCTATAAAACTCGGGCAGATACTGCGCCAGCGCCGGCCGCAAGACGGCGGCCAGTGCCGCCGCATCACCGCGCTGCTGCGCCACCCAGATCACCACGGGCACCATATCGGTCCGCTCGTATTCAGCACGGACAAAGGTTTCATTGGCGTCGCCGGTTTGCGCCGCGTGTAACTTCAACCGAAACCGACTGCGGTTAAGGTGAGCTGCAGTTACTGCATCATGGAGCGCCATGGCTATATCGCCGGCATAGCCCTCAAACCCGGCGGGTAAGGCAACCCGCGCCATGTGACCGGCCGCACCACTCAATTGCAGGGCACCCTCGGCCGCACCAATCTGCGCCGGGACGCTCATACCGCCACCTCTTTGGGTGGCGTGAAAACCTCGGGCTTTTCGGGGCGATATTTAACGTCGAAATGCTCCTCGAAGGACTGCAGCGATTTACGCAAGTCCCGCAGGCGCTGGGGCGACGCATAAAACCTTGCCATTTCGGGGGCATTTTTGCTGATGGTGCCCTTTTGCAGCTGTTTAAAGGTCGCGCGCATATAATGGCGGATGTCGATTGCCTCCAGATAGGCAGCGGCGATATTAAACCCCTGCGGCACGCGGCTGAAAAGCTCGCCATTCGCCGCCGAGAAATTAAAGGTGGTGTCACGTCCATCAGCGCGATGAATAATGCCACAGCGCAAATGTTTGCCATCGTCATGAAAAATAGCGCCCACTTTGGTCAATTGATCGAGGCGCAGCGCGTGACCTGACCCGGCCAGCAGGGCTTCGGCCGCGCTTATGGTTTTATCGTAATCGTCCGGGTCTTTGACGGCGGCGGCTTCGACCACATCCATGAAAGGCATATCGGCCGTGCGGAAAACCGGTTTGCCGTTCAGGTAAAGGGCGGCCCAGGTATCTGGCGTATATTTACGGTCATGCATGGTCAACACCATGTCCCACATATTCTGCCAGTCATAGGTTTCCGCCCGGCGCGAAAAAAGACCGTTTTTGTGATAACTGTAAAAAACCTTGGCGGCGATGCGCAGCGTCATATGCATACTTTGCGCGCGGATGACCAGCGTCTCGCCATTCATGCGGTCGGACAGTGGCAGCAGCAGGCGGTTGCTGCGCACATCGACCGGCGCCAAAGGATCATCCGCCGTCGCTACCTTATCGGTGATGGTCAGTTTTTCGCGCACCAATGTGGCGTTGAAGTCTTGCATAAAGTGGCATCCGAAAGGAAAAACACGTCATTCTCAGTGTCGCACGCGACCGGGACAAGATCAATCCGCCCCACCGTCTCGCGGGGTCAGATGGCCTTGCGCAGGGCCAGCGCCTGGCGGGGTTCGGCTTTGCCGATAGCGGGTGCCGCATTGGCGGTTTTCAGCTGCGCGCTGATGGCCTGACGGGTGCTGAGCTTGAGCAAGGTCACGCCTTCTTTTTCCAGACGATCCAGCATATCCAGCATTTCATTCATGCCGGCAATTTCAGCTTGCGTATCGTATGCAAAAGCGCCGTTTTCATTGGCGGATACGAGGTTGAATTTCCGCTTCATCTGCTCCGCGGTCATAATGCCGTCCTGGCGGCGGCCACCGTGATAGGCACCGTCCTTCCAAATCGCTGCCAAACCACGGCGGCGACGGTTTTTATAGGCTTTCTCGTCCCAGACCATGCTCAGACCATCGGCGGCAGCCGCCAGCACCGGGCTATTCGCAGCCGAGGCAAAGGCACCCTCGAGGCCCAGCGAGTCAACAATCGGGGTCCAGCCAAGCATGCCCAGCAGCAGACTGCCCAGCATCGTGTCCTGGCTGTTGTCATTGGCACGCTCGAAAGCGGCGGCGACGCTGGCCGGGTCCAAACGGCGCTCGGCCATCTGCAAACGATCCAATACCATAACGCGCAAAGCAGCGACGCCGACGGTGTGTTGAGCTTCTTTATTTTCCATTCCCCAGGCCATTGTCGTATTCCCCCTGACGTCGAACCTGTTTAGACAATACGCGGGAGATATGAAAACTTTGTTAAGGAAACAAAAGAGTGTTTTAACCTTCTGTTAACCAATACCCTTGACCTTTATAAAAATGTTTTATATCAATAAGATGTAAAAATTAGGATGTGACAAAAAACTTTATGCCACCCACAAAAAAACCACTGCTTACCAGAAAAAAAGAGGCGACTCGCACGACGGTGAATGCCGCCGAAGTCGCGCAATTTGACCGTCTCGGCAACCGTTGGTGGGACGAGTCGGGCCCAATGGCGCCCCTCCACCGCATTAACCCGGTGCGCATCGCCTATATAAAGGACCGCATCCTCGCCCATACCGGGGGCAGAGACCTTAAAGGGGTGCGTATTGCCGATATCGGCTGCGGCGGTGGTCTGGCGGCGGAGGCACTGGCACGACTGGGCGCCAAGATGACCGGGATTGATGCCGGCGCCGAAAACATCGCAGTGGCCAAAGACCACGCCCAGACCCAAAAGCTGACCATTGATTACCGCGCCACCACCGTCGAGGCCGTGGCCGCCAAGGGCGAGACCTTTGATGTCGTCACCGCCCTTGAAATCATCGAACACGTCGATGATGTGCCTCTGTTTGTCGAAAGCTGCGCGGCACTGGTTAAACCGGGCGGGCTGTTGATCTTCTCGACGCTCAACCGCACGGCCAAATCTTTTGCCCTGGGTATTGTGGCGGCCGAATATGTGCTGCGCTGGCTGGAACCGGGCACACACACCTGGCGTAAATTCGTCAAACCCTCCGAACTCTCGGCCCAGTTGCGGCCGAATGGTTTCAAGGTGACAGATGTCTGCGGTCTGGTTTACCGGCCTTTACGCGATGAATTCACGCTCGATCCACGTGAAATTGATGTCAATTATCTGCTGACCGCCGTGCGTGGCTGATCACAGCGGTTTTTCGCTGGCACCCAATATATCGGCCAGACGCACCGTGGCACTGCCCGGCTTCAGGGGTTGCGGCTGCGACGCCGCCGGCGCCCAGCCAATCACATAGATAATCTCGAAGCTGGCGGTGACATGGTCCGGCCGTTCGGGTACGGCGAATTTTTCCGCATAAACCCGGGCGGCTTCAATCATCATCCGCCGTGGTACCGGGCGGCGGTCGCGGTTATGGGTGGCATTGGCGGCCGCCATACCGCGCAGATCGTGCATCAACCGAAAGGGCGAGCTGTAATCAACCCGCAGCGTATCCCGATCAACCACCGGCAGGGCAAAACCGGCACGCTGCATCAACCCGGCCATATCTTGCATATCAATCAGCGGCGAGACCCGGGGGGCAACCCCGCCGCGCACCGTCGTCTCCGCTTCCATCAGACTGGCCCGCAACTCGCGCAACGACTCGCCGCCCATCAGCGCTGCCACAAAGACACCATCCGGTTTCAAGGCTTGGCGGATCTGCACCAAAGCGCCTGGCAGATCGTTGACCCAATGCAGCGATAAATTGGCCACCACCGCATCAAGACTGTGGGGTGCCAAGGGCAATAATTCCTCATCGGCCACCAATATAGCGCTATCACCACAGCGTGCCGCCATAGCGGGCGATAAATCCATCGCAATCGTTTGCACAGTGCCCGGACGTTGCTGCAACACAGACCCAAGCGTACTGGTCCCCGCCCCTATATCAAGAATAACAGGCAGTTCACGCCGCACGGTTGCCAGCCGGTCGGCCAGTTGCGCGCCCACCGCCCTGAACAAAAAATCAAACTCGGTAAACTGCGCCGCCGCCCGGTCGCGACGCTGGCGCAACAAAGCACGATCAAAAACAGTGAGACTCATCTGCCGCGTTTATCCGTTGGTGCCAGCCCCAGGTCCAGCTGCGGCAGCGGCGGCTTGGGTGCGGGCGGCTTCAGTACCGGTTTGGCAAGGCGGGCTTTGCTATCATCGGCCTTGGGCACCACCGGCGTGGTGGCCGCAAGTTCGGGCAGGGCTTGTTTAATCTGCTGTCCGACCGCTTCGATATCGGCGTCAATTTTCTGCACGACCTTGGTTTCATTCAGGCTGATCGGCGCATCATTGTCACGGATAACCGTTTTCGCCTGGGCGTAACGTTCGGCCAGACGCTGCCCTACCCGCGGTGGCAAGGGCGCAGGCTCCTGCGGCACATCGATGGCGGGCGTCACGGGGGCCACCTCGGCCACGGCCATCTCTTTTGCCGCTTCAGCCGCAGCCAAACCGGCGGGCGTCGGCGCCCCTTCCGGTGGCCGATAACCCAGCACCCGTGAAGACACTGCCGAATGAGTGCTGTTTTTGGTATCAATAGCGACCTTGTCGGTCGACAGTTCATAAGGTTTGACGCGCGACATGTCATTGGCGCGGGCAAAGCCGACCGCCTCGCTCGCCTCTGATCTCATTTGCAGACGCGCCAGCGATTTTAACAATACCGGCGTCATACGGGCAAAATTACCTAGGCCTTTTTTAGGACTGATCAGGCTTTTGATCATGCTGAGCCGCCACTTCGGCTGCGAACCGGAGGCCACGGGTGCGGTGATGATAAACGGATAGATACGCTGCGGCGTCAGGCTGGTGTGGATAAAATAACTCTGACCCAGCGTTTCAACGTTTTCGATGGGCACGCTGAATTTATCGGCGATAAAGGCGCGTGCATCTTCGACCGTGCGTACATCGCGCGGCAGCGGGAAACTGGGTGCGTTTAGCATGGCACCGCTTTCGTCACCCATACGGTTGGGCACCGGCATGATGGTGGGCTCTAGCGCCACCAGCAGATTGTCGTCCCAGTCGCGTGTCAGTGGCAGCACCACCGCGATATTTTCAATACCGTCGTCGGTCACAATAAATTCGATATCCTGGGCGGACAGACCGCGCATCGAACGGCCCACTTTACCTTCTTCGACGAAGACGGCCTTAACAGGTTTCAGCTGTACCGGGCCGGTCTTGACGTCTTCGAATTCGGCGGGTTCCAGTTCTTCCAGCAATTCGTCCGGCTCTTGTGACTTAACCGCCTGCTTTTCGATATCAGGCAGACTATCACCAATCCAGCGTGGCAGCGGCATATTGTAACGGCGCATCAGCTCGTAAATGTGCATCTCCAGGCGCGGGTCAGGCAACAGCCCTACCTGCGACGACAAAATGATATCAGCCGCATCCAGTTCGGTGATGGTGCCCGCCTCGGTAAAGCCGATATCGGTATCCCCGGCAATCGGCCAGCTTGCCTTTTGCGGGTTTTCTACCTCGACGAAAACCGGCTCGATCGCCTCATCAATCCGGTCAGGGGCCGGGAAATATGCACTGCCGACAAACCAGCGGTCATCGCCCTTCGGTCTTAGCCCTGCGTAATTGCGCACATGGCAGAAAATCTGCTCGCGGTTGATATCAACATCGCCCGTCATGGCGGTGGTATCCAGCGTCACCGGTTCAATCAGGTGACCCGACCACTTCTTACCATCCAGATTGCTGCCGCCGCGGCTGACCGCATTGACGATCGGGCGCGGGTAACCCGAGCGTACGTAGACCACCAGACGATTATCCGGCGTTACCCGATAGGGAATGACATCGCAGAATTCACCGGGGCGGCGCACCAATTCGTGCAGCTTGCCGGTTTTCTTGTCGCGCACCACCATGATCTGCAACTCGGTCGCTGGCTTTTGCGACGGGCGGCGTTCTTCAATGATCAGGCTTTGTTTGTCGCTGACCTTTTGCGCCACCAAAAACGAATTGGTCGGCGGTGCGCTGATCGGCTGATAATATTCATCATAGAGCTGAAACCGCCCCTTGAAACAATTGGCGACCACCCACGGGTTCCAGTGCGGCGCCGAGAAAATCATTCGCATACCCATGCGCGCGAATTCGCGGCGGTAATCCTGCCAGGTATAGAACGTATATTCCTCACGCAGCTCGCGCTGCCAATTCTTGCGGTAATCTTTGCGGTGAATAAATTCCTTCGCCCATTTGTGCGGCAGGCGGAACAGGCGCGTGCCATCTTTGCGGGGGACGCGTTCTTCAATAAAGAAACCCTCACAGCCCGAGACCATCGGTCGCGCAGTTTGCGAAAACGACACCAATAAATCTGCATCCGACAACGACAGCGCATCATCACCCGTCGAGGGCAGATTGGGTAATTCCAGCAGCACCATTTCATCCTGCGGCGGCATGATGTAATCGCGGATCAGCATGGTGCCGCCGGGTTTCAGCTTTTGAATTTGCCGCTCTAACAGGGCCGCCACATCGTCAGGGTTGTAGTTGCCATACGAGTAGACCTGATGCAGCACATTCGAATTGATGATGCCATCAACCGAGCCATCTTCCAGATCAGGAATGGAAATATCGGTCAGGCGGAACGACAGGTTCGGCAGACGATAGCTTTTGCGGGCAAAGCTGATCGCCTCGAGGTCGCGGTCAACGCCGATAAATTCTATGCGCGGATTAAGCGCCGCCAGCATATAGGTGATCTCGCCGCTTTCGCAGCCCATGTCGACGACCCGCGCCCCCGCCGGCAACAGAAAATGCGCCGAGATCAGCGCCGCTTTTTTCTGGATGAAATCGGGCATATCGATATAAAGGCGCTGACGCGAAGCATCGTCCCGCGCCAATTGCGAGAAATTGCGGATCGAGGTGGCGACCTCTTCCTTGATATCTACTTTATCGACTTTCGACACCGTCTTGCCCTTGGCCGCAGAAATACTGATTTGGCATTATAGCGAATAACCATGGCTACCTGCCACCTTTGCCGCCGAAATAATGCGGCGGATAGCTCCCGGACAGTCCGGAAACCCCTGTTTCTGCTGCTTTTTTGTTGCTGCACCCTAGCCTAAATAATACGGAAACTCAAGTCTTTTCATGCGCTTTGCCTAACTTTTCTACGCGTTGGCCGCGGCGCCTGCACAATTCACATTGAAATATATGGGTTTTGTTGACAGATTTGGCGCTATGCACGACAGCGCCAACACCCCCGATCTGCTAAGACCGCCCGCCTTCACGCGCCGATTCCGCGCGGGCCTTGGCCGTGCGCTAGACGCCATTTTGCCGCCGCGCTGCCCGGCCACCGGCGATATCGTCGATCGTCCGGGTATGTTGTCGCCGGCCTTTTGGCAAGACCTCACCTTTATCGCTCCCCCCTCTTGCAGCTGTTGTGGCCTGCCCTTCGCCCTTGATCTGGATGGTGCCGATGTCTTGTGTGCCGCCTGCCTGGCCGAGCCTTTTGTCTTCGACCACGCACGCGCCGCTGTCGTTTATAACGACGCCAGCCGTAAACTTATCCTTGGCTTTAAATATGGCGACCGTCTGCACGCCCTGCAGACCTTTACCCCCTGGCTGTTACGCTGTGGGGCGGAGCTTATTGCGCAAAGCGATGTGATAGTCCCCGTCCCGCTACATCGCCGCCGTTTGTGGCTGCGCCGTTTCAATCAATCTGCCCTCTTGGCCCATGGGCTCGCCAAGGCAACCGGGCTGCCCTGCCTGCCCGCAGGCTTGCAGCGTCTACGCCATACACCGCCGCAAAAAGGGCTTACGCGGGAACAACGCCGGCGCAATGTGGCGAATGTTTTTCAGGTGACACCCCATCAGCAAAATAAAATTGCCGGTAAACGCGTTTTATTGATGGATGATGTCTTTACATCCGGCGCCACACTCAATGCTTGTGCACGGGTACTGCGTGACAACGGCGCCACAGCCGTGAATGTTTTAACCCTCGCACGCGTGACGCGCGAAGATTTCACCTAAAAGCCTTTGCCAAGAATCTGAATCCATGTTGCACTGAAAGAACTGCAACCGAGGTCAACCATGCGCCAGCAACCAAAATATATTTGGACCACATCCACCGCCCCCGCCAATAAACCGGGTATGGCCGTGGCGTTGCTTGCGCCTGAAACCGGCATTCTTACCGGTACCATCGCCCTTTCTGGCTGACCGTTTTGCAACTGTCGGCCACCCGCTCCGGGCCGACAGTGTTGATCTCTTTCTCATCCGACATCACCCTGCCGCGCCCTTTGAATCAAATAGTCAAAGGATATGCGCCATGCGCGTTGATAGAAATTTACGCCTGATCACGTGGTTTACGCTCTGTACGAACGCGATGTTCGTACTGGGGGTGATTGTGCCCTATTACAGCGACGTCATGGGCCTGTCGTTTCAGGACTTTTTACTGGCCGAGGCCGTCTTTGCCATCGTCGTCTTCACGCTCGAAGTGCCCATGGGCTGGCTGTCGGATCAATGGCAGCGCAAGCACGTCCTGGCTCTGGGTGCCTTCTTCGACATGCTGGGCTTTCTGTGCTTGCTGGTGGGCGATAACATCTGGTGGGCTTTGGCGGGTCAGGGCTTGATCGGCGTTGCCATCAGTCTCATCTCGGGCACCAACATGGCGCTGATCTATGACAGTCTGTTGACGGGTGGCCGCGAAAGCGAATACCGCCGTCATGAGGGCCGCCGCGGTGGCGTCGCCTTTTACACGGTGGCGGGTGCCAGCTTGTTCAGCGGAGTCTTGTATAAACTGGATGCGCAGCTGCCCATCTTGCTGTCGATCCTGTTTTTGCTGGCGGCCATCATTCTGGCCTGCCAGATGCAGGAACCCGAGCGCCATCGGGTCCGCCCCCAGCGGCATCCATTGGCGGATATGGCAGCCACGGCCCACTATGCCTTGCGCGGTCATGCCGATGTTGGCCTGATCATCTTGTTCTCGGCGGTGCTGTTCTGCTCGACCAAACTGATCATGTGGTCGCAGCAGCCCTACTACACTGCGATCGGCCTGGATGAAAGCCTGTTTGGCGTCCTGATGGCGGCGGGCTTTTTGCTGGCCGGTGTCAGCAGCCAGTTCGGCTATCGCTTTGATGGCCGGATCGGCAACCTGAAGATGCTGGGTATCGTCTGGCTGGTGGCGATCGCCGTCAGCGTGGCGACCGGTCTCTATCAGGGCCTGGCCGGGGTGGCCTTGCTGATGGTGGGCGGCAGCTGTCTCTATGGACTGGCCAACCCCCGCGTCAGCGAGGCGATCAACGCCCGCGTTGACAGTGCGCGGCGAGCGACCGTCCTGTCGACGCAAAGTCTGGTGGTGAATGTCTTCTTTGTCCCCACCTCGCTGGTGGTGGGCTGGGTGGCAAGCCACCACGGCATCGGCGGCAGCTTGCTGGCGATTGCTGGCTGGTTGTTGCTGGCAGGGGCGCTGCTCTCGTTACTGTTGATCAGCCGGGAGCGGCGGCAAAGGATGTTGCTGCTGTAAGCCAAAAGAAAAAGGCGGAGGGATAAAACCTTCCGCCTTTTTTGTGTTCTTTAACCCCCGTAACTTTGCACCAGCGAGCCTGATATCAGGTGCCAGCCATCGACCAACACGAAGAAGATGATTTTAAATGGCAGCGCAATCATCACCGGCGGCAGCATCATCATACCCATCGACATCAAAATCGACGCTGTCACCATGTCGATAATCAAAAACGGCAAGAAGATCAAAAAGCCGATTTCAAAGGCGCGCCGCAGCTCCGAAATCATAAAGGCCGGAATGACCACCTGCAGGGGCGTGGCCATCGGTTCTTCGACGGCCGGTGTGTCAGACAGGTTCATAAACAAGGTCAGGTCTTTTTCACGCGTATGACGCAGCATAAATTCTTTAAATGGAATAACGGCCCGTTGAAAGCCTTCCATCTCGTCGATTTCTTCGTTCATCATCGGGCGCAGCCCGGTGTCATAGGCCGCCTGAAATGTCGGCATCATGATGAACAGCGTCAAGAACATGGCCAAGCTGATCATCACCGTATTGGGCGGCGTCTGTTGCGTACCCAAGGCTGTGCGCAAAAACGATAACACGACGATAATCCGCGTGAACGACGTCATCATCATTAAAATGGATGGCGCCAGGGACAAGACGGTCAGCAAAGCCACCATCTGCACGACGCGCCCCGCAACCGAGGTACCGCCCTGTACTTCGGCATCACCGGTCCCGCCCAAATCAATGCTGATACTCTGGGCCAAGGCCTCGACCGGCACCACGACCAGCGCGGCCGCAACAATAGCCAGAAGAACGATGAGTGTTTTACGAAGGGTCACGGCGGCTGGCCTCCTCGACCGGTTGCGTGGAGAGGGATAGCGCCGGTTCAACCAGCGCCAGAATATTGGTTTCAACGACGCTGGCATGATCGGGGCCCAACAGGACCAGATGCTCGCGGTCGTCACGCCGGACCAGCACCAGACGGCGACGGTGATCAACCGCAATGCTTTCCACCACCTTCAGGCGGCGTTTCGCCCCCATTTTGATGATGGGCCCGGCGAGACCGGCCCGCTTTAAAATCCAGGCCAGTGCAAACATGGCGGCCACCACCAACACGAAAGCTGCAAAAAACTTGATCAGCGGCACGCCATCCGATGCCAGGGTTACTTCATCCATCTCAAGCCCCGCCCCCGCTCAGCATCTGCGCCTTTTGCTCTTTCATTGCTGCCGCCAGTTCGTCGAGGCCTTCGACCAGCTTTTGCATCTGCGCTTCCTGCGCCCGCGCCTCGGCCGGGGGCAGTTGCGTAATGTCGCTGCAAAGCGCTGCAACCGTGCGGTCCAGACCGCCCAAGTCCATGATCTCGCCGCGCAAGGCACGCGTCTGACACTGCCGCACATAATCGGTGATGGCGGCCAGCTGACCGGCAATCTCCTCGGCAGTGGGTGGCGGGGTGGTCATACAGCTCGTTTCCTCAAGTGTCGTCGCGCTCAGCGGACTTTATCTCAGCATGATAGGTTCCGTTGGCTTTGTAAACATAGGCGAGGATTTCCGCGACCGCCACCAGCGCCTCGGTCGGAATATCGCTCTCCAGCTCAATGGCGGCCAATAGCTGCGCCAGGTCTTTGTCTTCGCGCACCTTGACGCCGTTCTGAAAGGCCATCTCGACAATCTTCTCCGCCCAGACGCCATAGCCCGCCGCCACCACTTTGGGCAGCAGGCCCTCATCAATTCCATATTTTTTGAGGGCGACGGCGGTGGCGCGCCGACTGCCTTCCGGTGTCGAGCGGTCGGGCGCTTCAACCGCACCGATGTGGACATCGACTTGCCCCGGCCCTGACAGCGTCTTATCTGACATATGGTTATTACCCCCATAACCGCAAAAAGCGGCATCCATCGCATTGTAACAAATCTTAAGAGACCGTTAACATGAATAATGCCACAATAGGGGTGAAGGATTTGTGGTACGCTTGTTGCAAGGATAATCGCGTGCGCGACCCGAAAAGGATCAACGGATGACGACCGAAAACCTCAGACTGATGCAAGGCTTTACCCAAAAGATCGGCTGGAACGAAGCCCGTCAAAAGGTTTTGGCCGAAGTCATCGCCAACGCCGACACCCCCGGTTACCGCCCCAAAGACCTGATCGCGCTCAAAGAATCTGATCTTAAATTCAAAGACTTGCTGGGCGATTCTACCAGCCGACTTTCACTAGCGGCAGGCCAGGTGGGTGGCATCTCCGCGCCTGACACCGCCCGCACCAGCGCTGCCCACATGGACATCAACGGCCTGTCAGAACCGGCCCCCAAGGGTAAGCCGCAAAAGCGCACCTATGAAACCGCCCCGGCAGGAAATGCCGTGGTGCTTGAAGAACAACTGCTGAAGATGTCGGAAAATTATGCCGACCACCGCATGATGACCAACCTCTACCAGAAAAACATCGACATGTTGAAAATGTCGGTGAAGTAACAAGATTAAGCTAAAGAGTTAAAAGGGGAATTTCGCAATGGATCTAGCACAAGCCATGCAACTGGCCGCCAAGGGGATGAAAGCCCAGGGTACCCGTATGCGGGTGATCTCCGAAAACCTGGCCAATGCGGATACCACCCCCCTTGCCCCCGGCCAGGATCCCTATCGCCGCCAGGTGATCAGCTTTAAAAATGAATTGAACCGTGCCGAGGGCATGCGCGAGGTCGAGGTCGATAAAATCCGCCCCGACAACTCCGACTTTATCTTAAAGTATGACCCGGCCCACCCGGCCGCCGACGAGCGCGGCTACATCCGTACCCCCAACGTCAACACCCTGATCGAGACGATGGATATGCGCGAAGCATCGCGCTCCTACGAGGCAAATCTTGGCGTTATCGAAATGGCGAAAACAATGATGCTGCGCACGATCGACCTGATCCGCGGCTAATAAAAGGAGAGAATTATGGCCAACATTAACGACGCTCTGGGCGCTTATGCATCCACGCTGCGCAACACCTTGGGCAACGATGCGGCGAAGAATGCCAGCACCGCCTCCGAGGGGCCGTCCTTTGGCGCCGTTCTCAAAGCCTCGATCGACAGCGCCGTACAGGCGCAAGAGACCTCTGAACAGGTCTCTGCCAAGGCCGTCGTCGGCAAAGCCGATATGACCGAAGTCTTGCAGGCCGTCAATGACGCCGAACTCGCGCTTAATACGGTGCTTGCTGTCCGCGACAGAGTGGTGCAAGCTTATCAAGAGGTTATGCGCACACCGATCTGACGCCGGTTTTCACCTTTCTTTGCGACGGGGCCGGGCGACCGGCCCCGCAGCCGTTTTAGAGGCTTCATTCACCTGATGGGGTATCCCTTATGGACGAAACGCAAATAATCGACTTCACGCGCGAAGCGATCGTTCTCTGCCTCAAGATTTCCGCCCCCGTCATGCTGGTGGGCCTAGTCGTCGGTGTCATCATCGCCCTTATTCAGGCGCTGACCCAGATCCAGGAAATGACCCTCGCCTTCGTGCCCAAAATCATCGCCATCTTTGCCGCCATTTTCCTGTTGTTCCCGATGATGGCGCAGATGCTGATCACCTTCACCGAGAAAATCGCCGATCAAATCATCGCGATGAGCTGAGGGATCAAGAATGGAAGGCTACCTCCAGCAACTCGTTAACGTCCAGTTCTATGCCTTCCTCATGATCTTTATGCGGTTTGGCATGGCTATCATGATCATGCCAGGTATTGGCGACAGTTTCGTGTCGGCCCCCATCCGTCTTTTCTTTACCTTGGCGCTCTGTCTGGTGCTGACGCCGCCGCTGGCCTCGATGATGCCGCCCTTGCCTTCGCAAACGGCCCTACTGGTGGGACTTTTGGCGAGCGAGGCGATGATCGGCATTTTCATCGGCACCCTAATGCGCATTCTGATCAACGCGCTCGATACGGCGGGCTCGATCATCTCTATTCAGACAGGTTTTTCCAGCGCTCTCTTGTTCAACCCGATCTCAGGCACACAAGGCTCGCTGATCGGTTCCGTCTACGCCATGCTGGGGGTGACGCTCTTGATGGTGATGAACTTTCACCACTACATGATCGCGATTATTGCTGACAGTTATATTACCCTACCCGTGACGGGCGCCATGCCCGATTTCGGCTCGTTTGCGGAAATCGTTACCAGGACGGTCGCTATCGCCTTTAAAATCGGCGTGCTTATTTCGCTCCCTTTCTTGATCGTCGGCGTCATCATGCAAGTAGGCTTCGGGGTTTTAGGGCGGCTGATGCCACAAATTCAAATCTTTTTCCTGGCCCTGCCCGCCCAGATTTTGATCGGCACCATTCTGCTGAGCATGACCATTTCGGCCGGGATCCTTTTCTGGGCCAATTCCTACGAAGCAACGCTGGCCCAGGCCATGGCACCATGACCGGGGGCACGTAATGGCAGAAGAAGGCGGCACAGACGACAGCCAGAAAACCGAAGACCCCACCCCGCGCAGACTTGAAGACGCGCGCAAGAAAGGTCAGGTCGTTTACAGCCGCGAAGTCACCAGCTGGGTCGTGCTGTTTGCCTCCACCTTATTGATTGTTGGCGCCGGCCCCGGTATTGGCACATCGTTAAAAGACACCCTGCAGGTTTTTTTGGCCCGCCCGCATGATCTGCTGGCAGATCCCGGCGGTTTGGGCCGCGTCCTCACGGGGATGATGGCCGAAGTGAGCCTGGTTTTGATCTTGCCGCTGTTGATGCTGGCGGTGGCGGCCATCCTCTCCGCTTTTGTACAGACCGGCCCAATCCTTAGCGCCGAAAGCATCAAGCCCGACCTTAAAAAACTCTCCCCGATTGCCGGCTTTGGCCGGATGTTTTCGAAGAAAGCCATCGCCGAATTCGTCAAGGGGCTGGCAAAACTGGGCGTTGTGGGCGCCGCTATGTTCTTTGCGATCCGCCCGTTTTTTGACGGGGCCGTGCATTACGTTGGCCTTGACCTTAACCAGTCGTTGTTTGAACTCGAAGTGCTGTTCCTCAAACTGATGGTGGCCGCCCTCTTGGTCATGTTCGTCATCGCCATTGCCGATTACGTCTATCAGCGCTACGAATTCATGCAAAAAATGAAAATGAGCAAGCAAGAGATCAAGGACGAATACAAACAAACCGAAGGTGACCCGCACGTCAAAGGTCGTCTGCGCCAGCTGCGTGAACAAAAAGCCCGCCAACGCATGATCCAGGCCGTACCCACAGCCGACGTGGTCATCACCAACCCTACCCATTATGCGGTGGCCCTCAAATACGACATCAAGGAAATGGACGCCCCCACCCTGGTGGCCAAGGGCACCGATCTGGTGGCGCAAAAAATCAAGGAAGTTGCCCGCGAAAACAAAGTCCCCGTGTTGGAAAACCCGGCGCTGGCCCGCGCTCTCTTCGATTCCATGGACCTTGACCAGCAAATCCCGACCGAACATTTCAAGGCCGTGGCCGAGGTTATTTCCTACGTCTTCAAACTCAAAGGCCGCAAGCTGTAAACCCTCTAGGATCATTGCCGTGACGACACCCGACAACGCACCTTTTTTCGTACCGCCCGAACAGCCGCAGGCGGCAGCCCCTGCCGCTGCACCCGCGCCGCCCTTACGCCGCCGGGTGCGTCGCAACCGCCGCGCGCTGATTTTATTTCTAGCCAGCCTTGCCTATGGACTGGTGGCGATTGTCATCATCGCCGCCAAGATGCACGGCTATCTGGGTATTTCGATGCTGGCGCTTTACCTCTATGGCATTGTCGGCGGTGCAGGCATTTTGCTGCTGCGGCATATTTATACCGATGCTGATCGCAGCCAGCGCATCCTGACCGAAGTCCTGGAGAAAAGTGCCGAGGCACGCGTCATCATCGGCCCCACCGGCGAGGCGATTTATTCCAACGCCCGCTTTCACAAACTGGTCAATGACGACGAAACGGCCACGCTCGACAGCTTTACCCAGCTGTTTGACAGCCCTGCCAAGGCGCGCAAGACCCTTGATGATCTCAGCAACCGCGCTGCCCCCGCCGGCTCCGCCACTGCCGAAATGCCCACCACCATCAAGGGCGAGCCCGCCTGGTTTCAGGTCACCGTGCAGCACATCATCGACTGGCCCGGCCACGTTCACTGGCGCTTTGACGACATCACGCCGCGCTATCAGCTGGAATCCGCCATCCGCGAAGAGCGTGAAAAACTCCGCGACTTTACCGACAACGCGCCGGTCGGCTTTTTCAGTATCGACGCGGACGGTATCTTTCGTTTTGCCAACGACACACTGCTCCGCTGGCTGGGGGTGGATGCGCGGCTGCTGATCGACCGCGCGCGGCTCCACGATTTCCTGGTGACCCCACCCCCCGGCGGCGCCCCCTATGATTGCTTCGAGGGCGGGGGCGCCCATCAGCACGGCGAGTTGCTGATGCGCGGTGCGGGTGGTCGCAACTTCAAGGCGGCGATTACCCATTCGATCACCCGCGATGAACACGGTGCCGTGCTGTCACGCTCGGTGGTCTACGACCTGACGTCTGAACAAGAAGTCCGCGCGGCCTTGGCGGAATCCGAAGACCGCTTTGAAAAGCTCTATGACGAAGCCCCCGTTGGTATTGCTATGCTGACGTCCGAGGGCGCCATTAAAAACGCCAACCAGATGCTGATCGGGATGCTGGGTATTCCGGCCGCCTCCATCAATGGCAAGGCTCTCACCCATTTTGTCCCGCCCGAACATAAAGACCGCCTGCAGGGCTGGATGAAACAATTGCATCAGGGTGCCGGCAAAGGCGATAAATTCATCGAAACGCCCCTGAAGGGCGTCACCGATCTGACCGTGCAGATCTTCGCGCGGCCCCTTAAATCGGGCAACGGCCATGTCCTGCATATCATCGATATGACCGATCGTAAAAACCTCGAGCGTCAGTTCACCCAGTCGCAGAAAATGCAGGCGGTGGGGCAACTGGCGGGCGGTATTGCGCATGACTTTAACAACCTGCTGACCGCCATGATCGGCTTTTGTGATCTGCTGTTGCTGCGGCACAAGCCGGGCGATCCGTCTTTTACCGATATTAATCAAATCAAGCAAAACGCCAATCGCGCCGCCAATCTGGTGCGCCAGCTGCTGGCTTTCTCGCGTCAGCAAACGCT